>NZ_CP011451.1:312910-625821 GCF_001007935.1 Nitrosomonas communis | reverse complement strand
GCATCCTGACTTAGCTTATAACGTGTGTTACAGGATGGACATTTCCCTATTGCAGTCGATGGCGGTATAGATACTCGAAGTTTTTGCGCACATTCTGGACATTGAAATACCTTTGTATGCGTTTCTCCATTATGTTGTGAACCCGGAGCAAAAAAGATTTTTTGACTTTCTTTATATTTGTTTTTTAGCAAAAAAAATAAGCCAAATACTGTTACGGGAAATATTACTGGTAGCATATCTTCTGGCAGATTAAAAGTACTCCAAGAAACAAATACGAATGATAAGGCAAAAAAGAATAATAAATCATCAGTAACGAATTAGTTAAGATACGTCCAAATGGATAACCTGCTTTAGAGAATAAGTAGCCCCAATGAACATTACTCCAGTAATGGTTACAAAAAATGAGAGAGCAATCAATTCTAATGAGCTATCTATGCGCTTATTACTTAATAATTTATTTATATGGCACTGTATATTATTAATGCTTATGGCATTAGCTGCAGCGAAGTTGTTACGTTTTTCAGATTACGCAGGATATTGAGTGATATTGACTGATTAGCTTTATGGCCGAAAGGATAACTTCAATGACGTTATTTGGTAGTTCTTATTCAAACCAATTTCTGAATAAGTCAGATTTAATCATAAAGCCGCTTTTACTACGATTGAAGCCTATAGTTGGCTTTTCACCGCTAAGAATATCTATCATCACGGCCATTGTTGTCTTATTAGTTTGAGGAACAAATAAGCGATAGCCTTTGTTATCTGCGTCATAGGACTCGTATATACTGCCAGCAGTAGTACCATTTGATGTTTTTATAAAGGCGTAATAGGGTGCTTCTACAATATTGTTATTCAATACATCAGCAACACCTGGTTTTAGCATCATCCCGAACGGCTCAATATATAAAGCTATGCTACTACCAGCGATTATTGGTCCGCCTGCTCGATAAGCAAAATCTTGTGCAGATGTTTCAAAATTTATCTTACAACCTTGTAGCTTGCCGCTATATGAAATCTGCCTGAAGCCTGCCCGCAATGTTCCAACAAATTGGTCATAGTTTTGAGCATGAACCATTGAGCTTGTTAAAAAAGAAATAAGGAATGCTAGCTATATTGATTTCATGTCAAAATTACTGATTTTAGCAAACTGACCGAGCTATATTTTAAAGAGAGTTGAATAAGTTTTGACTCCGTTTTTAATAAGCTAATCTACTACAACCTTTTAATCATTGGATTTGGTTTTATCTGGTGTTTATAACGAAGCCATAATAGTGGATAATAACCATCTTTTACGCATTTTCAGATTACCGGAGCCGATTACTGGAGCCGAGAATCATCAAAAAAAATGGGTATTTAGCGGGTATCAAACTATATTATTTTAATCGGTAATTAAATAATTCAAAAACATAGCTTCTATATGCTGCTAATGATCGACAATTATGATTCCTTCACCTATAACCTGGTGCAATATCTGGGTGAGCTCGGTGAAGAAGTCGAGGTTTTCCGTAATGATGAAATAACGCTGGAGCGTATTAAACAGCTTCATCCTGACAGAATTGTTATTTCCCCGGGACCTTGTACGCCGAATGAAGCCGGTATTTCTTTATCGTTGCTTAAAGATTACGCGGGGCAGGTGCCAACACTCGGGGTATGTCTGGGTCACCAGAGTATTGGCCAGGCATTCGGTGGCCGCATCGTTCACGCCAAACAGCTCATGCATGGTAAAACTTCTCAAATTTTTCACCATGATGTCGGGGTATTTCGCGGTTTGCCTAATCCGTTTGTGGCGACGCGTTATCATTCTCTCGTGATTGAACGTGAAAGTTTGCCGGATTGTCTGGAGATTACCGCCTGGACGGAAGATGGGGAAATCATGGGGGTGCGCCATAAGACGCTGCCGATCGAGGGGGTGCAGTTTCATCCTGAGTCAATTCTGAGTGAACAGGGTCATGAATTACTCCAGAATTTTCTGGCGGGTGGTTCGGAAGCAAAAAATAACGCATTTCATAAAGCTAGTTAATCTGTGAGCCCACAAGCCATACTCACTCGCCTGATCGAGCAGCGCGAAATTCCATACGATGACATGCTGGCGCTGATGCGCAAAATTATGGCAGGCGAGTTGTCTCCTGCCTTGATTGCTGCCATTATCACCGGGCTGCGGGTAAAAAAAGAGACCATCGAAGAAATTGCTGCCGCCGCACAGGTGATGCGTGAATTTGCTGAACGGGTTGATGTGTCGGATTTGACCCATTTAGTGGATACCTGTGGAACGGGGGGCGATACTTCCCATACCTTCAATGTTTCCACTGCCTCAGCTTTTGTTGCCGCAGCCGCCGGGGCACAGGTGGCCAAACACGGCGGACGCTCAGTATCGAGTAAATCAGGCAGTGCGGATGTGCTCGAAGCAATCGGAATCAATCTGGATCAAACGCCTCAGCAAATCGCCCGGTCAATTGATCGCATCGGTGTCGGTTTCATGTTTGCACCTAATTTTCATCATGCCATGAAGCATGCTGCTCCGGTGCGGCGAGAACTGGGGGTGCGCACCTTATTCAATATTCTGGGGCCACTGACTAATCCTGCCGGTGCCAGAAATCAGCTATTAGGTGTGTTTGATGCGAAGCTGGTCAGCCTTATTACGCGCGTGCTACAACGGCTGGGTAGCCATCATGTCATGGTCGTGCACGGTTATGATGGTCTGGATGAGATCACGATTACCGGGGAAACCAGAGTAGGCGAACTTAAGCAGGGTGAAATTTATGAATATACCATCCAGCCAGAGGATTTTGGGATTGCCAGTGCACCGATTGAAACGATTAAAGTAACCGATCTAATCCATGCCAAAGAAATGCTGCTCGCTGTGCTGGATAATCAACCTGGTCACGCGAGAGACATTGTTTTATTGAATGCAGGCGCAGCGATTTACGTGGCGGGAATGACGTCATCGCTTGCCGAAGGGATCGAAAAAGCACGGGATGTTCTCGCAAGTGGGGCAGCCAGGAAAAAGATGCAGGATTTAATTGAATTTTCTCATCATAAAAGTAGCTAGGATGCAAGCATGTCTGACATTCTGAATAAAATTCTTACCGTTAAAGTGCAAGAAGTGGCAGCAGCCAAGGTATCGAAACCATTATCCGTAATACAAGCAGAAGCTGAAGCGGCAAATCCTGCACGTGATTTTGTTGGTGCTATTCACAGCAAAATTAAGCAGGGATTTCCTGCGGTAATTGCTGAAATAAAACAGGCGAGCCCAAGCAAGGGATTGTTGCGTGGGCGGGTCACATCAGCAGCTTCTTCTGACTTGACCATGGGGAATACACAGGGTGCCGAGATCGAAGGTTTTGATCCGGCAGAAATTGCGGCAAGTTATGCCAGCCATGGTGCAGCTTGCCTATCTGTTTTGACAGACAAACAGTTCTTTATGGGGAGTGCGGATTATTTAAAACAGGCGCGCGCAGCCTGTGAGCTACCGGTGTTGCGTAAGGACTTCCTTCTGGATGATTATCAGGTATTTGAATCGCGCGCCATGGGAGCAGATTGTATTCTGCTGATCGTTTCTGCTTTTCAGCTGTTTCCTTATCCCGATGAAGAGCAGGCGTCTGATCCACTGGCACGTATGCATCAACTCGAATTACTGGCGCACTCGCTCGGAATGGCAGTACTGGTTGAAGTGCACGATGCCGATGAACTTGAACTTGCCTTGCAGTTGGCTACGCCGCTGATCGGGATCAACAATCGCAATTTGCGTACTTTTGAAACACGCCTGGATACGACTTTGAAATTGCTCGAACAAATTCCGGAGGAAAAGATTGTTGTGACTGAAAGCGGCATTAAAACACGTGATGATGTCGCCTTGATGCAGGCGCATCAGGTCAATACGTTTTTGGTAGGGGAGACATTTATGCGCGCAGACGATCCGGGAGTAGAGTTAGAGCGATTGTTTTTTTAACAAAACTCCGCATGAGTAGCTGCTGGGGTACACTGAAAGGGCGCCTGCAAGCCGGATAATCTGTGAATAGTAAGCTTTCAGTAGCTTGTCACAATTTTGCAATATTTATCTACTAGTATTCGTTATTCCGTTTCTACATCAAAACTGACTTTGTCGGCTTTACCTTGTCTTATGATGGATACTGTCTGTGGTTCGCCTCGCGTCATGTTTGATTTGGAAATGGAATGGCTTATTTTACTAAGTGATATCATTAATTTGCAGCGCTAATTATGTACGGAGGAACTTACTTTGAAATCACACCTACTCAAAATTATCCCTTTCGTGATGACCTTGACAACGGCGATCACGATGAATAACCCAGCCCATGCCGGTCCTGTTGTGACGATGGATGGTTCTAGTACGGTTTATCCCATTACAGAAGCCGTTGCGGAAGATTTTCAGATCGCTAAAAAAGGTGGCGTTCGGGTAACAGTAGGTATATCGGGGACAGGCGGTGGGTTTAAGAAGTTTTGTCGAGGAGAAATCGATATCGTTAATGCCTCGAGACCAATCCAGCATTCTGAAATGGAAGCTTGCAAAGCAGCAGGTGTTCAGTATATAGAAATGCCAATTGCTTTTGATGCCTTAACCGTCGCCATTAATCCCCAGAATACCTGGAGCAGAACGATCACTGTTGCCGAGCTGAAAAAAATATGGGAGCCGTCGGCACAGGGAAAAATAACCAAATGGAATCAGGTCAATCCGGCCTGGCCTGATGAAAAAATCAAGTTATTTGGTGCAGGTGCGGATTCCGGAACATTCGATTATTTTACAGAAGCCATTGTGGGTAAGGCAAAATCGAGCCGCGGCGACTTTACTGCGTCTGAAGATGATAACGTACTGGTACAAGGGATCGCAACGGATAAGTATAGCCTGGGTTTCTTTGGTTTTGCCTATTACACTGAGAACAAGAAGAAAGTTAATGCTGCTGCGATCGATAATGGTAAGGGCGGTGTTATTCCTTCAGCAGAAACAGTAGAAAATGGCAGTTATCAACCCTTATCTCGCCCGATCTTTATTTATGTCAATGCCAAAGCGGCAGATAAGCCGGAAGTGAATGAATTCGTCAATTTCTATATGAAAAATGCACCCGCCCTCGTAAAAGAAGTTAAATACTTTCCTTTGCCGGCAGAGATTTATCAGTTGAACCTCGATCACCTTAAGCAAAGAAAAGTAGGGACCGTCTTTGGTGGTGAGAGCAAATTGGATCTTAGCATTGATGACGTCGTCAAACTGGAAAGGCGCTTATAAAATAGATAGTTTCCGGCAAAGCCGGAGACTATTTTGATTGGCTTCTCAATGGCTGAGGCATCAAACGCTCGCTTTTTGAGCAAGCGTCCTCCGTGCGCTTTGTACTACTTGTTGTTTCACTTACTGATTCAAATCTTACTTAGTATAGTTAGTCTCCTGGTTGAATCCTGTTAATAAAGAGTGATTTCCAATTCTTCAGGTTTTGATCGGCTTATTTACTTTCCAAGTTTCGTCACGAATGTCATAAATCTGTAATATTGATCCTCTAACATGCTGTCCCTAATGACAATTCATTTAGGACAGAACATGAGGATATTCAAGCAAGCGCTAGCACTCTCTTTGGTCTTGAGTGCCGGAGTTGTTTCAGACGTTATGGCTTTAGAGCTTTACGTCGATACCAATACCAAGCAAATTTTTGCTGAACCGGGGCCTGGTCGAGTACTGTTGGGTACGTTTGTAAAATCTGAAGATGTGCCTGCAAAAACTGAAACACCAAAAGTACGATCAGCACCGTCACAGACTTCAGCAGAGTCACCGAGCAAAACTGAGTCGGCTGAATTAACTCCCAGCCGTAAAGATCAGACCACGGAGGTGGCGGATAAAGCTGCGAATGAGAACCTTGCCGACAAGGTTTCAGTGCTTGAAGAACGCGTCAAGGAAGCCGAAAAAGTTCATATGGAGTTTGATGATCGGGGTTTGCACTTTAAAACTAAAGACGGCAATTTCTCATTTGCTGTGAATGGACGTATCCAACCAGCCGCACAATACAATTTTATCAACGATCCTAATCCGGCTTTTGGTCATAGTACACCCAATGAACTGAATAGCGGTGCGAATATCCGCCGGGCACGTCTTGGCGTAGAAGGTACTTTTTTCAAAATATGGGATTATAAATTTGAGTTCGATTTTAGTCGTGGCAATGGTACGGTAGCCTCTGGAATTACCGATGCTTTTGTGCGGCTGAACCATACTGATGCATTATCCTACAAAATTGGTTCGTTCAAGGAACCATTCAGCTTGGAAGAAGCGGCGAGTAACCGTTTTCTTACCTTTATTGAACGTCATATGGCAGTTAACTCTTTCGTCGACAACCCTAATACTTACAAAACAGGGATAGGTGTCAATTATGCCGTTCCGCGTTGGCAGACGGGAATTGCCTTTCAAACAGAACCTGTTGGTGGATGGTCATCGGCTTCCACCTCGGTCAACGCTAACGGCAATCAGAGTCGCAATAACGGCTCTGGCGATACGGGCTGGACAGCGATCGGGCGTATCACTGGCAGGCCGTGGATGGAAGATGAGACCAAATTCCTGCATGTGGGTATCTCTGCGGGTCATACTGACGTCAATACTCAGTACCGGGCTGATGGCACCATGGTGGGTGAGGGATCAGGCGGAGGAGGGGGCGGAATGTCGTTCACAGCATTCCCGGGAACAAACGTTGATCGTACCAATATTCTGAATACCGGAAACCTCAGTAATGGTGCATTAACTGATCCGAATCGTCGCCAGATCTCTAGTTTTGATCGTTACGGGGCAGAGTCCTGGTTAGTTTATGGGCCATTTTCAGCGCAAGCTGAGTTTTTACGTACCAATATCAATGGCGTCGGTTATGACAATGAGCATTTGACTGGTTACTACGGTTTTGTGAGCTACTTCCTGACTGGTGAATCTAAGGCTTATCATGTTAGAAATGGTGCAGCAAACCGGATTAAACCCAAGAAACCGTTTAATTGGAACGGCTCAGGTTTTGGTGCATGGGAGGTTGCTGCGGGTTATGATTATATTGACATGAACTCTGGTGTCATCAGAGGGGGGCGAGCTTCAATGTTTAGGTTTGGCCTAAATTGGTATCCTCATTCGAACGTCAAAT
The DNA here is from genome assembly GCF_001007935.1 of Nitrosomonas communis. Classification (NCBI taxonomy): domain Bacteria; kingdom Pseudomonadati; phylum Pseudomonadota; class Betaproteobacteria; order Nitrosomonadales; family Nitrosomonadaceae; genus Nitrosomonas; species Nitrosomonas communis. The sequence continues at coordinate 618,709 of NZ_CP011451.1, read as the reverse complement.
TTCAGAACAATATCGTTTATTTGCTGGATATCGACACATCTGGAGCTCCCACTACCGATACTCAAGGTTATTCTGGTGGTGCCGGTGCACGTACTCGCGGATGGGATAATGGCGATTTTGCTGCATTCCTGTCACAGATTACAGTTGATTTCTGAGCGGGGATAAAGAAAACACACTGCTAAAGTTTTTCACACGCCGAGAATATTGGATTATTTACTGAATTCTCGGCTGGATATGAAGAGTAGTTGTGCACTAAATCTAGATCGGCAATTGATTGTGCGGTGAGGTAGTGATTCTAGAACTATAGTGCGCTTGCTTAAGTGTTAGTTTCTGATTCAGAAAGAGTATGTAATTTAAGTTTTGAACAATCGGAAAACGGACATGTTCAACATCTATAAAAAATTATTAATATTCTTATATTTATAGTACTGAAGCTGCTCTAAAGCAAGCTGCTCGAAAACGGTATCTCAAACAAAAGGAGGATAAAATGTTGCAAGTGCACAACCTTAAAGTGCTGAGTGTGTTTATCTTAATGAGTGCCTTAATCGGTTCTGCCGATATTGCGAGTGCTCAGCCAATTGTCAAAATAGATGGCTCCAGTACCGTCTATCCCATTACCAAAGCGATAGCGAAGGATTTCCAGGTAGCCAAAAAAGATGCTGTCAAAGTGATGGTTAATATCTCTGGTAGTGGTGGCGGTTTCAAAAAATTTTGCCACGGTGAGATAGATATCGTGAATGCATCCCGCCCTATTCTGAAAAATGAAATGGCAGAGTGTAAGAATTCCCGTGTGAAATTTGTGGAAATACCCATTGCTTTTGATGCCATAACTGTGGCTGTTCATCCGGATAACAATTGGAGTACAACCATGACTATCGCACAATTGAGAAAAATATGGGAGCCCATTGCACAGGGCAGAATTACCAAATGGAATCAGATAAACCCGGCATGGCCAAATGAAGATTTCAAGCTTTTTGGAGCTGATTCAGCATCGGGTACTTTCGATTACTTCACTAAGGCTATTGTTGGCAAGTCAAAATTAAGCCGTGGCGATTATATTGAATCTGAAGACGATAAGCTATTAGTGGAAGGAGTAGCCAGCAATAAGAATGGGTTAGGTTTTTTCGGTTTTCACTATTACATCGAGAATCAGGATAAAGTTAAAGCCGTTGCGATCGATAGCGGTAATGGCGGTGTCTTGCCATCCGTTGAAACAGTTGAGAATGGCAGTTACCGACCTCTCTCCCGTCCGATCTTTATTTATGTCAGTATCAAGGCGGCAGAAAAGCCTGAAGTAAAACAGTTTATTGAATTTTATCTAAAGAATGCTCTCCTTCAGGTAAAAAAAGCCGAATTCGTCCCATTACCACCATCAGCCTACCGAATCATGTTGGAGCACTTCAACAACAAAAGAGCAGGATCGGTATTTAATGGCAAGCCAGCGATCGGCCTTACGATTGATGAAATGATCAGACGTGAGGGCCGCACAGAATTCGAGCATTATTAAGATAGCCATCAAATAGATTATGAAATAAGGATTTGGCATTGTATGACACGGGATAACAGATTAAACTAGGCTTAGTAGAGATCGGTTAGTGTTGTCAATTACCTAAAAATAATAGGGTCCATCACTCATTCTATGGAAGCAAAATTTCAAAGGAAGCGGCCAAAGTATCTCAATCTCTTAAAGATTAAGCAGCCCTTGCCAGCGCAGGTTTCCATCCTGCATCGTATAAGTGGGGTATTATTATTTTTTCCTGGTATTCCATTATTGCTTTGCAGCTTGCAAAAACTATTAGGTTCGCCCGAGGGTTTTGCCCAGTTACAACTGATATTGGCTAATCCATTGGTGAAAGGGGCTTTGTTACTGCCAATATGGTTTTTCATGCATCATTTTTGCGCCGGTATGCGTTATCTGGCGCTTGATTTACATTATGGTACTTCCCTGCAGCAAGCACGTTTGAATAGTAAAATTGTATTGATAATGGGTTTTGTCCTGACAGCACTGGTCGGAGCTCTCTTATGGTAAAGAATCTAAATCGTGTGATAACAGGTGCTCATTATGGTTTACGGGATTGGTTAATTCAGCGTATTACAGCCGTGGTGATGGTGGTTTATGTGCTGCTATTGGCTTTTCTGTTCGGCTTCTATCCCATTTCTGATTATGCGGCGCTGAAATCGCTATTTACCAATCAATGGATAAGAATAGTTTCTTTTTTATTTTTTATCAGCCTTTGTTGGCATGCCTGGGTAGGGATACGTAATGTCTTGATGGATTATGTGCACGCCACAGGTATTCGTCTGACGATGTATATTGTCGTCATCATTTCCTTGTTTTTATATCTCATCTGGTTTGCTGAAATTCTGTGGGGTTAACGTGAATATCCCTAAACGAAAATTTGATGTCGTCATTGTGGGTGCAGGTGGGGCGGGGATGCGCGCTGCACTACAATTATCGGAGGCCGGCCTGAAAGTAGCCGTACTGTCTAAAGTGTTCCCCACCCGTTCTCATACCGTTGCTGCACAAGGTGGTATTGCTGCCTCTCTGGGGAATGTCACCGAGGATAATTGGCATTGGCATATGTATGATACGGTGAAAGGATCTGATTATCTTGGTGATCAGGATGCAATTGAATTCATGTGCCGGCAGGCTCCCGAGGTTGTTTACGAGCTCGAACACTATGGCATGCCATTTGATCGGCTGGAGAATGGCAAAATTTATCAACGTCCCTTTGGAGGGCATTCTCGGAATTTTGGTGATACGCAGGCTACACGATCCTGCGCAGCGGCTGATCGTACAGGTCATGCTATGTTGCATACACTTTATCAACGTAATGTGAGTGCAAATACTCAGTTTTTTGTAGAGTGGATGGCATTAGACCTTATTCGGGATCAACAAGGCGATGTGCTGGGTGTTACTGCGCTGGAAATGGAAACGGGTGATGTCATGATTCTGCAAGCGAGAGCGACATTATTTGCCACAGGTGGAGCCGGTCGCATCTTTCATGCCAGTACCAATGCCTTTATCAATACGGGAGATGGCCTCGGTATGGCTGCGCGTGTTGGTATCCCGCTGCAAGATATGGAATTCTGGCAATTTCACCCAACTGGTGTGTATGGTGTGGGCGTACTGATCAGTGAAGCTGTGCGGGGAGAAGGGGGGTATCTGATCAATAAGGATGGTGAGCGTTTCATGGAACGTTATGCCCCACATGCTAAGGATCTGGCGAGTCGCGATGTGGTATCACGGGCATTGACGACGGAAATAAAAGAGGGGCGAGGTTATGGCCCTCATGCTGATCACCTTTTACTGAAGCTGGATCATCTTGGCGCTGAGGTCATCAAATCACGCTTACCGGGAATACGTGAAATCGCAATTAAGTTTGCGCACATCGATCCCATTGAACAACCTATCCCTGTTGTGCCAACGGCTCATTATATGATGGGTGGGATTCCTACCAATCTGCATGGCCAAGTCGTAGCGCCATATAAGACAGGGCCCGAAGAAGTTGTGCCAGGCTTTTATGCAGTAGGGGAGTGCGCTTGCGTTTCTGTCCATGGCGCAAATCGTTTGGGTACGAATTCGTTACTGGACCTTATCGTCTTTGGGCGATCAGCAGGTAATCAGATTATTGAAGATTTGAAGCGGAATTCCCACCATAAGCAACTTCCTGCTGACATCGCTGATACCTCACTTGCAAGATTGGCACGTTTGGATAACCAGAAAGATGGAGAAAGTGTGGCCCAAGTGGGGGAAGCATTAAGAAAAACCATGCAGAAATATTGTGGTGTATTTCGCTTTGCTAACATGCTGAAGGAAGGGGTCGAAGAAATCAGTGAAGTTGCTCAACGTGTTGCGCAAACGGAAATTCAGGATAGAAGTAGAGTATTTAATACTGCTCGGGTTGAAGCATTAGAACTCGATAATCTGATTGAAGTCGCAACGGCAACCATGGTATCAGCTGAAGCTCGTCGAGAAAGTCGTGGTGCACATGCCAGGAATGATTTTCCTGAGCGGAATGATGACAAATGGCTTAAGCATACTTTATTTTTCAAGGAAGATCGTCGTATTGACTATAAACCTGTTCGGCTGAAACCTTTGACCGTAAGCTCATTTCCGCCTAAGGCAAGAACTTATTAACCATAATCTAATAGTTTATAGCTTGACCAGTTAAGAAAGCTCATTGTCCTATCGAATATGAATAGGCGCTGTCCAAAGCACTGGATAAACAACTAAACCGTCGATATGCTCTTTAAATCCTATCCATTCTGGATCATTCTTAAACTGGTCAGGCTATAAATAAAAATAATACGGCAAGAAGAGCCGACAAAGCTATGTTTGATTTAGCTGGTAGGGTGCAATAAGTGTAACGCATTGCACCAGATGGTGAGGTGGCACATACGGTGCAATACCCCGCTGGTTATTGCGCCTTACGCGGGTTACGACAACATAATGGGATTATTATTCTTAAGGAACCAAGCATAATCCCAATCATTACATTCTATTGTCTTCCTATTCGCGTATTATTTTCTTCATTGCTCTCCATGATCTGAAAAAAAACCTCATCTGCGCGTATCATTCCCAATTCATTGCGGGCGAGTTCTTCAATGGCATCGAGCCCTTCCTTAAGATTATTAACTTCTGCTTCCAGAACGGTATTACGATTTTGTAATTTCTGATTAGTTTGACGCTGGCTAGCCAGTTGCTGGTCTATTTCATAGACGTTTAGCCAACTCCCTTTGCCATACCACAAGGGGTATTGCGCCAGAATAATCAATACAATAAACGTAACAGCCAGTTTCTTCATTACCTGAGCTGGTAGTAAGCTTTCCGTCCTGGGTATTTAGCCATATCGCTAAGATCCTCTTCGATACGCATTAATTGGTTATATTTTGCTAAGCGATCAGAACGGGATAGCGAGCCCGTTTTAATTTGTAATGCGCTTGTTGCGACCGAAATATCAGCAATGGTAGTGTCTTCCGTTTCTCCTGAGCGATGAGATATCACGGCAGTGTAACCAGCACACTTAGCCATTTCGATGGCAGACAAAGTTTCCGTAAGCGTCCCGATTTGATTAACTTTAATCAAAATGGAATTAGCTACACCGCGTGCGATGCCTTCTTTTAGAATTTTTGTATTAGTAACGAATACATCATCGCCAACAAGCTGCACTAATTTGCCTAGTTTATTTGTAAGTAGCTCCCAACCACCCCAATCATGCTCGCTCATGCCGTCTTCAATGCTGAGGATGGGATATTTATCTACCCAGCTAGCAAGATAGTCAACAAATTGGGCTGAGGTAAAACTCAATCCTTCTGAATCGATATGATATTTTCCATCCTTATAAAACTCAGAACTGGCGCAATCAATACCAATAGCAACATCAGAACCCGGTAGATAACCCGCCTGATCAATAGCCTGTACGATCAGCTTGAGCGCTTCTTCATTACTCATGAGATTGGGGGCAAACCCTCCCTCATCCCCGACCGTTGTTGGCATATTTTTTTTATTGATGAGTGATTTGAGTGTGCTAAATATCTCAGCACCACATCGTACCGCCTCGCGAAAACTTTGCATGCCTAACGGGATAATCATGAATTCCTGCATATTCAGGTTATTATTAGCATGTGCGCCACCGTTAATCAGATTCATCATAGGCACCGGCAATGACATTGCGCCAACACCTCCTAAATAACGGTATAGCGGTAAGCCAGATTCCTCAGCGGCTGCTTTGGCGACCGCTAAGGAAACAGCGAGAATGGCGTTAGCCCCTAACCTTGATTTATTCTCGCTGCCATCAAGATCTATCAGGGACTGGTCGATGAAAGATTGCTCTACTGCATCAAGCCCCATAATAGCTTCTGAGATTTCGGTATTAACATTTTCAACTGCTTTTAATACGCCTTTCCCTGAGTAACGCTGTTTGTCTTCATCACGTAATTCTACTGCTTCTTTAGTGCCAACAGATGCCCCTGAAGGAACCGATGCGCGTCCCAGCACACCGGATTCAAGTAATACATCTGCTTCAATGGTCGGGTTGCCACGGGAATCTAAAATTTCACGGGCGATTACATCCACTATTGCACTCATGCGACTTTCCTTGTAGTTATTTCACTTAAATATTATTGTTAAATTATTAGTGGCTAAACAAACCAATCATTTTTTGGCATTGGATTGTTTGCGAGAGATTGGGTAGATAAATTCAATAAACAGGAATATATAAAGCACATTACAACGATTCAAATTGAATTTTCTAATTCAGCGCTATTTTTCTTTTCTGAGTTGCCGTGTTTGTGGGCAAAATCAATAGCAGCTTTCACATAAGCTTTGAATAAAGGGTGTCCCATTCTAGGTGTAGAAGTAAATTCGGGATGAAACTGACAGGCGACAAACCAGGGGTGCTCGCTTTGTGATAATTCGATCATTTCACATAAATTTTCTTCTGCAGATACCCCGCTTACGTATAGTCCTGCCTGTTCCAATTGAGAGATAAATTCGGCATTCACTTCATAGCGATGGCGATGACGCTCAGTGATTTTATTTTCTTCATAAATATTTGCTGCTAATGAATTTTCTTTAAGTAGGCATTCCTGTCCACCTAGACGCATGGTTCCTCCTAGATCTGTCCTTGCGGTACGTTTCTCAAGGTGTCCCTCGCGTGTACGCCACTCAGTGATTAATCCTAGAACGGGATAAGGCGTGGCAGGATTGAATTCTGTACTATGCGCGCCTTCCAGTTTAAGCACATTGCGTGCATATTCAATGACAGCTAACTGCATACCCAGACAGATACCCAGATAAGGGATTCGTTTAACACGCGCGTAGTGAATAGCTTCTATTTTTCCTTCAACTCCACGTTTACCAAATCCGCCAGGGACCAGAATAGCATCCATGCCGAGGAGGCAATCTGTACCATTTTTTTCAATCTCTTCTGAATCGATATAGCATATATTTATTTTGCTGCACGTATGAATACCAGCATGAATCAACGCTTCGGATAAGGATTTATATGATTCAGTCAGCTCGACATATTTTCCTACTAGAGCAATCGTTACCTCGTGTTTAGGATGCTCTAGATCATAAATCAGTTTTTTCCAGACGGTGAGATCGGCTGATTTAGCAAGTATATTCAATTTGTGACAGATGATTTCATCCAGCATTTGTTCATGCAGCAATGCGGGTATTTTGTAAATGCTGTCGACATCAATCACTGAAATAACAGCTTCTTCCTTGACATTGGTGAACATAGCAATTTTGCGTCGTTCTTCTTGTGGAAGCATACGATCGGCTCGACAAAGCAACACATCAGGTTGTATCCCAATTTCTCTTAGCTCTTTTACTGAATGTTGCGTTGGTTTGGTTTTTAATTCTCCGGCTGATCCAATATAAGGTAATAAAGTCAAGTGAATAAAGCATGTGTCATGGGATGGAAGCTGCACTGCCATTTGCCTGATAGCTTCCAAAAAGGGCAAAGACTCAATATCACCAACGGTACCCCCGATTTCTACAATAGCAACTTGGGCATCGTTCACACCCTTACGGATAAAAAGTTTGATTTCATCAGTAATATGGGGAATGACTTGTACTGTGCCGCCAAGATAATCTCCTCGCCGCTCTTTACGAATGACACTTTCATAGATTTGGCCTGTCGTAAAATTATTACGTTTGGCCATCTTTGTCGTGATGAAACGCTCATAGTGTCCTAGATCAAGGTCGGTTTCTGCGCCATCATCAGTAACAAAAACCTCCCCGTGCTGAAATGGATTCATCGTGCCCGGATCGACGTTGATATAAGGATCCAGTTTTAGCATCGTTACTTTAATGCCACGACTTTCCAGAAGGGCTGCTAATGAAGCTGCGGCAATACCTTTACCTAAGGAAGATACTACACCGCCAGTCACAAAGACATACTTAGTCATGGGGGCAATGTTAACTCAAAAAGGATGTAATGGAAACCATAGGCTACAACTTCTATTAACTGTTTTAAAGCAATTACTCAGAGCTATTCTGGATTTCTGTAAAATCGAACTAATTGGAAGCATATAGATTAGGATTTATCATCTGACATGAAAGTAAATTGTTTGGGGATTGACAAAAAATAGGTGTGTAAAAGGGTATTTCTACCAACATGATGAATACTATTGCATAAATGGCTTGATGAAGCAGAAATATTGTAATTCCATTTCTAACTCAAAACTGCGTTTGTCGGCCTGACTTGGTCTTCTTTGCCTTGCCGCATTATTGATACTGTCTGCGGCTTGCCTTCGCGTCAGTTTTGATTGGAAATGAAATTATACAGCTACAGAGCGGTAGAGAGCTATATTCAAATCAACAGAAATTTCTGAGGCAGCCTTGGGTAGGAGTTTACTCAGCAGCTGTTTCATACCAGCTGGCAGTAGGCGTATCAACAATACGGATATTGTTACAATTTGAGCTGAAATCGTTCTTCATTCGAGAGTTGGATCCGTAACAAAGCCAATTTTTGTTAATCCAGCTTTTGCGGCCATACTCATGATGCGCGCCACATGTTCATAATGGGTATTTTTATCGGCACGAATATGGAGCTCAGTATTAGGAGAATTTTCTGCTGATTGAGTGAAACGGGGCGCCAGTTGCTCAAGCGTGACTGGCTCACCATTCCAAAAAAAAGTGCCTTCAGCTCGAATGGCGAAGTCAATGTGTTCTGGCTTAGTCGTGTTGGGGTGGCTGGAAGCTTTTGGCAAATCAATTTTTACGGAATGCGTGAGTAATGGCGCCGTAATTATAAAAATGATCAATAGCACAAGCATGATGTCCACTAAGGGTACTACATTAATTTCAGACATGGTTGTCTGTTCCTGATAGCGATCTGAGCTGCCAAAAGCCATTATTGCCTCCCTTCAAACGCTGAAGTAGTTGCCGCAGTTGGGGTAAACTGAGGGTTGTGGTTTTGTTCCGCTGCTGCCTTGGCGGTGCTATCTCCGCTTTTATTGCCCACTGTAACAATGGTAAATAAATCATGTGCAAATGTATCCAGCCGCGCCATCCATATTCTGTTTCGTCTAATAAAAGCGTTATAGGCTAATACGGCTGGAATGGCAACAGCCAATCCTAAAGCGGTCATAATGAGCGCCTCCCCAACTGGTCCAGCTACTTTATCTAATGTTCCTTGTCCAGTAAGGCCGATTTGAATGAGCGCATGATAAATGCCCCAGACAGTACCAAATAGTCCAATATAGGGAGCGACAGAACCCGCCGATGCGATAATGGTGAGTCCATTTCCAATGCGAGTAGCCTCTTGATCAATACCATTGCGCAGTGTGCGAGTTAACAGTTCGCTTACTCCTCCTGCTGCTGCAAGTTTTTCCAGGCCATGCTTCTGTGAATCAGTCGTCACATCTACGGCTAATTTAGCCAGATGGGCAAACGCATTATCTGTAGAAGAACCTTTCATTTCTATTTTTAATTCTTGTAGAGAGTCAACTTCCCAGAAATGATTGAGAAAAGCATTGGCCCTTCGAGAGGCGATAAAATTACTGATGCTTTTTGTGATAATCAAATACCAGCTTGCTATTGAAAGCAGAAGCAATAAAATGAATACCACCATTCCTACATGGTCTATCTGAGCTAGAAAATGAGAAAAACCAAGATTTTCTTCCATTACATTAGTTTCCTTGGATGACAAAATTAAAAGGTTGCAATGCGATAGCCCGTACGGGTTTGCCATCACGCACCGCAGGTTTACAGCGCCAGCTCTTAACCGCAGCGAGTGCGGCATTATCAAGTCGGGAATAACCGCTACTATTGACGATACGGGTATTGCTGATGCGGCCTGATTCATCAAGTTCAACTTGTAGCATGAGTTTTCCTTCCTCACCCAAGCGACGTGAAAGAGTAGGATAATCCGGTGCACTCAATTCCGGACAAGATACCGATAACTCGGAGGTAAGCGTTACGGGACCAGTTTGCATTTGCTCGGGACGAGCAGCTGGTACAGCCTTTGCTTCTTGCTTTTGTGTCGATTCAGATTCCTCGTGCACAGGCTCTGGCTCAGGTGTAGGCGGGGAAGGGGAATCGACCACTTTCTCCTCAGGTAAGGCAGGTGCAGCAGAAGCTAATTGGCGTTGTTTAGGTTGTGCTTTTTTAACCACTTTAGGTTTTTCCGGAGGGGGAGGGATATGTTCTGCTTTTACATCAGCTTTAGGAAGCTCTGGTGCTTCAATTTTAGGTTGTGGTGGTGCAATCAGTTCAGCAAATAAGGTAACTGTTTGCGTATTGGTAGATGGCAAGCGGTAATGCCACATGCCATAAATCAGGGCGGCATGTACCAAGAGTACAAATAAGAGACCGATAAAAGAGATAGAGGAGGGGGCCGAATCGCGCTTAGTATGGGCCATATAATAATTAATGCCCTTCAAGAAAAGAAATATATTAGCTAATTAAAACAATTCTTGCTTAGGGAACAGAACATTTACTTAGATAACTTATCGTATCCGGAACAACTTTAAGTTAAGTTATGATAATAATATTACCTATTTTAACGTTGAATAATAACGCAAACGATAATGGTTATCAATCATTATTAACTTTAATTAAGAAATTCATATTAGTTAAAAAGGGTGAACAATCTGGTTTTTAAGGGAAAATAGAAATAATCTCTTGAAATGCTTTACAATACTACTCTTAAAGAAGACATTTTCACTAACTTGGCTAATCTGGTCATTAATTATAACCAATGGCCTAAAAAAAATTCCATGACGATCTCAATTCCTCGATTTTGGCGGCGCACGTTATGTATGCTGTACGAATTTCTGTTGCTGCTTGGAGTCTGGTTTATTGCCAGTTTTATTTTTCATTTTGTGTTTCGTGATCCTACCGCAATCTATTTCAAGCCGCTCTTTCAGTTTTATCTGCTTTCTGTTGCTGGCATTTATTTTATCTGGTTCTGGACGCATGGTGGGCAGACTTTGGCCATGCAAACCTGGAAAATGCGTGTGGTCACCGTTAATGGTAATAAGCTCAGTACTCGGCAAGCTATTACCCGCTACCTCTTTGCCGTAATTGGCATTACATTTTTTGGTTTCGGAATTATATGGGCATTATTCGATCGTGACCGCCAGTTTCTACATGATCGGCTCGCCGGGACACGCATTGTAAAAGTAGAAAACTGAGATTGAAGTTCAATCTTATTCCATTTCTAAATCAAACCTGACATTGCCGGCTTTACCCTGCCGTAGGATTGAGACTATCTGCGGCTCGCCTTCGCGTCATTCTTTGTGAACAATGAAGTATTGGCAATTCGCAAAGCGGATGCTCGCAAATATAAATTTTTAGAGGTGCCCTTTACTCATAGCGCATCTGTTGATAAATCTGGAGTTGTTATGATAAAAATATCTCTCAATATGCAAATCCTGCTAGGGGTAATAGGTGGAATTCTGCTGGGTTTGGGATTTGTCATGGTCGGTCTGGATTCGCCTATTTCTCAAAATGGTTTGTATATTGCCAGTTTGATAAGTACTTTATTCATTGATTTGTTGAAAATGATACTTGTCCCACTGGTGTTTACTTCCATTGTGGTCGGTGTTGCGAATTTACGCGCACATCACCAAATAAACCGGGTATGGCAAATCACGCTTGTCTTTTTTGCAACCACTATGGCTTTGGCAGTGATACTTGGTCTGACCGTAGCCAACCTCTTTCGACCAGGTGAAGGGCTTGAGATTGAGATGTTTAAAGATGCCATGCAAGACATCGACGTTAAGCAAATGTCTTTAGGCGAATTTTTTGCTCACTTTCTTCACTCGCTTTTTTTGAATCCAATCACAGCGCTGGCTGAAGGTCATATTCTGGCTATCGTCATATTTGCATTGCTGCTTGGAATTGCTATGGTGGTAGGCGGGGAACGCTACCATAATATTCTCATTTTGATGAAAGAATTTCTGGAACTGATCCTGATGCTGGTGAGTTGGATCATGCGTCTTGCTCCGCTCGGTATTATGGCATTGCTACTGCAATTGATCGTTTCTCAGGATATTGCTCTGCTTACTACACTGATTAAGTTTATTGTTATTGTTATCGGGACAACATTATTCCATGGTGTAGTCATTTTACCGCTTATACTTTATTTAACGACCGGCATAACCCCTTTTAAATTCTGGAAGGGCGCCCGCGAAGCATTGATTACTGCTTTTGCAACCAGTTCCAGTGCAGCCACTATGCCTATAACGATGCGTTGTGTGGAGCAGCATTTACATGTTAAATCCGATGTGGCAGGTTTTGTCGTTCCATTGGGAACGACTATCAATATGGATGGCACCGCGTTGTATGAAGCGATAGCCGCTTTATTCATCGCCAATCTGGTGGGAATCGAGCTTGATATCACCCAACAACTTATTGTCTTTTTTACTGCTATGCTAGCTTCAATTGGGGCACCTGGCATTCCAAGCGCTGGCATGGTGACCATGGTGATGGTGCTTCAGTCAGTAGGTTTACCCGCTGAAGCAGTCGCTATTTTACTTCCTATCGACCGGTTATTAGATGCGTTTCGCACGATGGTCAATGTTGAAGGAGATATGATTGGGAGTATAGTCGTACAAAAGTGGATAAGAAGCCCTTAACGAGTTATTCCATTTCTAAATCAAACATGACGCGAAGGCGAACTGCAGACAGTATCAATCATACGGCAAGAAGAACCGACAAAGTTATGTTTGATTTAGCTGGCAGGGGTGCAATAAGTGTAACGCATTGCACCAGATGGTAAGGTAGCACATACGGCGCAATGCCTGATGGTTATTGCGCCTTAAGCGGGCTAACGATATTAGCCGGGTTAACAGGATTACAAGGGAATGACACGTATTACACGCGGGTCATCCGCAAATTCCAGTAATAATCGGCGTACATGCGCCTGCCATGCCTCTGCAAAAGTACTGCGTATCGTATCATCAGCGCGGTTTTGCAGGATAGCCGCCAAGCGTCCACTTTGTGCCGGATCACCTGGTACCAAAGAAACATCGAGCTCCACTGCCACACCTGCTCCGGTATCAAGACGTTTGAAGAGGATAGCTTCTCCTTCCCGCTCGTCTGCAAAACTCAGTAATCCCGTCCTTCTGAAGCGCCCTTGAATCCCATGGAAACCATTATCGGCAGCTGCGCCAGTTAATAATGTCAATACTTGCGCCATCACACCTGTGGTGCCTTCATTTTCTGGTGCGGGCATATGGACAGCAATTGAACCACGCTCAGCAGGTTCATCCGGATAAAGCGCACGCAAGGCAGCTCGCCCGATGAGATATGCGCCAGCGACAGTAGGACATGAATGGCCGGCGAGACGTACTGCATCGACATAATGGTAATCCAGTAAACCACCTTGCGCAGCCCCTAACGTGGCTGCAAATGGATCACGGGTTTGGACGACAGGTGCCTGCTCATAAAAATCGGGAAAATTCATGGAGTATCAACCTTTATGCTTAAATTAAAATGGTTTGCAGTGTGTGATTTAAACATACTGAGAAGGTACCGATAAAATTATTTCACCTGATCAGCAGCACTGCAGCTAGCTATAAGTACCTTTGATCCCTCTACCAGCATAGCAAAATAAAGCTATTGCCTCATCATTTTGAGTGCTTGTGCCCACTTGTACAGTTCATTAAGCAGGGATATTCCCGAGCTTATATGGTGATCATTCGGTATAAAGTGCTTATTTTCATCGATGTGTGTGGAAACATTCTGAACGGTTACTGCTTCCACTATTGGCATTATTTTTAATGTGGTCAAGGTAAGCTTTTCTATCAGAGCAGCTCTGAGTCCACCAGAAACTCCGCCATAACTGACAAATCCGGCGGGTTTATAATTCCATTCTTTATAGACATAATTGAGTGCATTCAACAGAGAGGGTGGGGGGCCGTAATTATATTCCGGAGTAATGAACACATAAGCATCTGCCGCATTGACGCTGGCAGCCCAATTTTTGGTATGCTCATGCTGGTATCGCTGATGAACAGGGTGCTCTGGTTCATCGTATACTGGCAAATTGAATTCGGCAAGATCGATCAGTACAGCTTCAAATTCACCATGTTGCACTGCGATTTCATGAAACCACTTGGCAACATAAGGTCCAACCCGACTTGGTCGGGTGCTGCAAATAATGATATGGAGCTTTAGAGGCATGAGTTTTCCTTACCAGAGAAATCAAGCATGTAATTTCCATTTCTAAATCAAATCCGACATTGTCGGTTTCTGTTTGACATATTATTTATATATTTATATTGCCTGCGGCTTGCCTTCGCATCATGTTTGATGAAGCAATAGAATAAAATATAAAATTAGCTATTCTCTGGAGGCAAAAGAAATCCGCCTGATTGGCGATTCCAGAGCATGGCATACAGTTGATTATGAGAGAGCAGTTCTGTGTGGCTACCTTGCTCAATAATACGACCTTTATCCAGGACTATGAGTCGATCCATGGCAGCAATGGTGGATAGTCGGTGGGCAATCGCAATCACTGTTTTGCCTTGCATGAGTTGCTCCAGATTTTGTTGAATGCTGGCTTCTACACCCGAATCAAGGGCAGAGGTTGCTTCATCAAGAATCAGGATAGGCGCATTCTTTAATAACACGCGCGCAATTGCAATTCGTTGACGTTGCCCTCCTGAAAGATTAACACCGCGTTCGCCGACAAATGCATCATAGCCTTTGCGGCCTTTATTATCAATCAGGGTTTGAATGAACTCATGAGCATGAGCAAGTTTTGCAGCTTCAAGCATCTGCGCTTCCGAAGCATCAGGTTTACCGAATAGAATATTGTCACGAATGGATCGGTGAAGCAAAGACGTATCTTGCGTAACAATCGCGATATTGGCGCGTAAACTTTCTTGGCTAACCTGACGGATGTCTTGTCCATCAATCTGAATGATACCTTGCTGAGCATCATAAAAGCGTAGTAACAGACTAACCAAAGTAGACTTGCCAGCGCCTGAACGACCAACAATTCCTACTTTCTCCCCAGCGGCGATGTGTAAATTAAGATCATCAAATACCCGGATGCTTTCCTTTTGATCTGCTCGATTATAGGTAAATCCGACATGATTAAAATCAATCGTACCAGAGGTGACATGTAAAGAATCCGCGTCCGGCGCATCCACTACGGTCGGTGGTTCCGATAAGGTGTTGATGCCATCATGGACAATTCCGATATTTTCAAATAAGGCACTGACTTCCCACATGATCCAATGAGACATGCCGGTTAGGCGTATCGCAAGCGTCATGGCAATGGCGATAGCTCCTATCGTGATATCCTCGTTGATCCATAAATAAATGCCCAGCGCACCAATGCTGAAAACCAGTAGCATATTACTGCTCCATATACACCCAAGCAGTCCAGTAACCAGCCGCATTTGCGGATGAACCGTTGACAGGAAATTTTCCATGCCTGTTTTGGCGTATTCAGTTTCACGCTGATTGTGGGAGAACAGTTTAAGGGTCAAAATATTTGTATAGCTATCGACAATACGGCCGGTCATGCTGGAACGTGCATCGGCCTGTACCTCAGAGATTTTTTTTAATCTTGGAATGAAATAAGACAGTATGATGGAATATACAGCCAACCAGATAAGCAGTGGGATGCATAAGTGAGGATCAGCATTTGCAACGAGCAACAGAGTAGTGATGAGATATACCGCGATGAATAGCATCACATCGAGTGTTTTCATGACGGTTTCACGTACAGCCAAAGCTGTCTGCATGACTTTGGTGGCAATGCGGCCGCTGAATTCATTCTGGAAAAAAGCATAGCTTTGATTGAGTAGATAGCGATGGGCTTGCCAGCGCACGATCATGGGGAAGTTACCCATTAACGTTTGGTACATGATCAACGCATGGCACATAACCAGAATGGGTATCAGCAGCAGTATAAATAACGATAAACCAATCAGTGTGAGCATTTCTTCTTGCAAGAAATTCTGGGGATCTTTTTCAGTCAGCCAATCGATAATCTTTCCTAAAATGCCATAAAGCATCGCTTCACTGACCGCAACACAAATAGTGAGGATTGCCATCAAAAGCAGATAGAATTCGATTCCTCGGGTATAGTGGCGGCAGAACTGGTACAAACCCTTAGGCGGCTCAGCCGGATGTTCGGGTGGGAACGGATTGATTAAGCGCTCAAAGAAACCAAGCATAGAGTAAGTTGTGACAAAACGAGAGAATAAATAATTGAAGTGGTTGCCTGATGCCCAGATAATTGCTTTGTAAAGGTATTCGTCACCGGTAACTCGATCAAATATTCTGGGACCAGCTGCATAAGTAGGAAGGGTAGAGTCTATTAGCGAAAGCAGAAATATTGCTCAGATCAGTGTTACTTGATCGTGCCACCCGCCTTTTAGATGAATTGCATCATGGCCAGGATAATTTAGCTCGCTGTTACCACCTCAACAGGACCAACCTTCTGGTGTTTGTATAGTGTTTGTCCTGTTTGAGGATTAATCAGCATTCAGTAATGCTTACGGCCAAACCACCCAATGAGGTTTCTTTATATTTATGTGACATTTCCAGGCCAGTTTGTCTCATCGCTTCAATACAGTTATCGAGTGGCATAAAATGCTCGCCTGTTCCCCGGCGAGCGAGTGCTGCTGCTGTATGGGCTTTAATAGCGCCAAATCCATTCCGTTCTATGCAGGGAACTTGTACTAAACCACCTACAGGATCACAAGTCATCCCCAAGTGGTGCTCGATCGCAATTTCTGCTGCATTTTCAATTTGCTTTACTGTTCCTCCCTGGGCTGCGCATAGGCCAGCTGCAGCCATGGCAGCAGCTGACCCTACTTCTCCCTGGCAACCCACTTCAGCGCCAGATATAGAGCTACGGTGTTTGATGATGCCACCAATTGCTGCCGCGGTTAATAAAAAATCTCTTACATTTTCAAGACTACCGTTTTCGTGCTTTACCATGTAATAGAGTACGGCTGGAATCACCCCGGCTGCTCCATTGGTGGGCGCAGTTACAACCATGTGGCCTGCTGCATTTTCTTCATTTACAGCCATCGCGTACGCGCATAACCAATCGTTTAAAGTTGCTTTTTTATTAGAGTCATCTTGCAGTTGATTAAAAAGTTTTTTAGCTCGACGCGATACCTTGAGGCCGCCAGGGAGCTGTCCTTCTGTTGTTAAACCATTTTTAATACAACGTTGCATCGCATGCCAAATTTTATCTAAACCCTCATCAAGTTCATCAGCCGATATTTTCGTCAATTCATTGGCACGCTTCATCTCGGCTATTGAATAATTGCTTTGCTGAGACATTTCTAACATGCTGCGTGCTGAATCAAACGGGAAAGGAAAAGATTTGGCGGGTTCCATTTTCAGGGGAGCACTGAGTTGACTAATTTCAGCAAGCGTATTTATAAACCCGCCTCCAATGGAAAAATAGGTTTCACTTAATAAAACATCCTCATTTTCATCAAGCAGCGTATAAATCATCCCATTGGGGTGTTGAGGTAATGTTTCCTGCTTATCAAAAATAATGTCATTATCAGGGTGGAATGTGATGACAGTATCTTTGTTGACTGTGAAGAAATGGGTGGTCCATAGTTCTGCAGTTAATGCATTCACATCCTGCTCAGATAATGCTTCAGGAGTATAGCCGTGAAGTCCCAATACCACGGCCCGGTCTGTTGCATGACCTTTGCCGGTAAAAGCCAGCGAACCCTTAAGTACGCAACGAACATGCATCGCTTTATTGGTCGAAGATGCTGCCACAAGCTGATAAATGCGGCTGCGAAAATCATTGGCAGCCATCATTGGACCCATAGTGTGAGAACTCGAAGGGCCGATTCCGATTTTAAATAGATCAAGAACACTGATGAACATAAATCAAACCTTGTGTAAATTATGGTAAAGAATGCTTAAATAAAAACTAGGGAACTTGAAAGCATGTGGGGGAAGCTGCGATACATTTCGATAGCTGCAATGAACACTACTGGCGCTTCACTCATCTACTCGATACGAGACTTTGACAAAAGCTGCTCGATTCGTTTTATTAACGATCAAAAAGTTCATTTTCTCATTGCAGCATTTCATTCGACACTCTCGAATTGTTTATGATTATTTTTTCTTAACTGCACTTACTGAGACTTTGGATGTTACGAGTAGTTCTGCTTTATCACTAAAGAATAAGCATCACTATTTGTTGTATAAAAACACTGCTGCTTATTTTTGTAGCGGAAGCTAACCTTGAATTTTACTTGATATATTAAGATCCGGAAAAATAAATTATAGTCTGCCTTGCATGCTTATTACTTATCATTGATTTCCATGGGTTTCTTAGTGTTTGCGCTATCTCCGGTTTCCCTGATTTTGAGGTAATAATAAACACATAGTAAATCTAATAGTAATCGCCTGCTCAGCCTATAAGTTAAATAAAAAAAATTTATCGTATCCATATGATAAATAAATGAATATATGAAATATAAGAAGAAGCCTTACAAAGGGGTGGGTCAAATACTGACTCTTCATTTGGTTGATATTCCATTTACTTCCTGAGCTGCCAGTTTAAGATGTGTTTAATTCAATATGAAAGTGAAAATAAGGAGCAATGTGATGGAAACTAGTCAGATTCATGAAGAAATAAGAGAGATTAATCTTGGCTATATGTTACTTGCTCAGCGATTGTTGCGTGAAGACAAGGTGACAGCAATGTATCGACTCGGTATTAGTGAGGATATCGCAAATATTCTGGAGAACCTTACCTCTAGTCAATTGTTAAAAATGGCTAATTCTAATATGTTGCTATGCCGTTTCCGGTTTGATGACAAACTCTTGACTGAAATTTTATCTAACCATGGTCGGGATCGCGCCTTGGCCCAATCTCATGCTGCTATATTAATGTCTGGGTCTTCAACCGAAATTATTGCTTAATTCAGAATATTAGGTCAAAGAGAATTGTATGCGAGAAAAAAGCCTTATATCAGAAGCGAAACAAATTCAACTTGCTACTGATTTAATTAAACTTGGCGCCAGGTTACAAGTTTTAGAAGCAAATACTGAACTAAGCCGTGAGAGGCTGGTAAGGCTATATAAGGAGATAAAAGGGATATCTCCTCCCAAAGGGATGTTACCTTATTCTGAAGACTGGTTTACCAGCTGGCAACCCAACGTCCATTCTTCATTATTTATTAATATTTATAATTTTATTATTAAGCATACCAATGTGCATACTATTGATGCCATTATAAAAAGCTATAAGCTATATCTTGAGCATATTGAAATTAACAGCCTTCAGCGCGTGCTAAGTTTAACACGTGCCTGGACATTAGTACGTTTCCTGGAAAGTAGAGTATTGCGTGTTATCCCTTGCACCAAATGTAAGGGTAATTTTATAGTTCATAGCTTAGAAATACATACTAATCATGTTTGTGGGCTCTGCAATATTCCATCTCGTGCAGGCAAGACCAAGAAAAAAGTTGCCTAAAGCAGTGCAATAAAAAATAAAACAAAAATATAACGCTTGAATTTTTTTGATAACTAACAGTTAACCGCTTAGAACCATTGGGTTGCCTGGGATTTTATTGAATGATCCTTCCCCAAGCAAACATGGTGTGAGCACGTGCGGCAGATAGTATCAATAATGCGGCAAGGAGAGTCAACAAAATCGGGCTTATATTGGAAACGGAAAACCGATTCAGCTGCACTACGCTTATTTCAGCATATTATCTAAACGTTTAACGGCTTCTTCCAGATTTTTCATGGAAGTCGCAAAAGATAAGCGTATATAGCCTTTGCAACCAAAGACTGATCCCGGTACAACAGCCACGCCTGCTTTTTCTAATAGTAACTCGCTGAAATCGATATCATTATCATCTTTCATGTGCCCATCTTTTTGTAGTTTTTGTATCGCTTGCCGGGCATCAGCAAACGCATAGAATGCACCGCCAGACAATAAACAACGCATGCCTGGAATTTTATTTAATCTATCAGTAATAAACTGATTACGTTCCTTAAACGCTGCTTGCATCGGAATCATGCAGGATTGATCGCCATTAAGCGCGGCTTCAGCTGCAATCTGTGAGATAGAGGTAGGGTTAGAAGTACTTTGTGATTGAATATTCTCCATTCCTGTGATGATATGCTCAGGCCCGCCACAATAGCCGATTCGCCAACCTGTCATCGCATAAGCCTTGGAGACACCATTCAAGACCATGGTGCGTGCGCGCAGATCCGGGCAGGCATTAAGTATATTGACAAACTTATCATTTGATAAAAGAATATGTTCGTACATATCATCGGTTGCAATCAAAATATTGGGGTATTTTCTTAATACTTCACCTAATGCTTTAAGTTCATCCAGACTATAAACGGCGCCAGATGGATTGCTAGGACTATTGATAACAAACATTTTTGTCTTTGGGGTGATAGCCTCTTCCAGTTGTTGCGCGGTAATTTTAAAGCCGTCTTCGATACCTGTTTCTATAAAGACAGGTTTTCCTTCAGCTATAAACACAATATCGGGATAAGAAACCCAATAGGGGGCCGGAATAATCACTTCATCGCCTGGATTGATCGTGGCTAATACCAGATTAAAAAAACTTTGTTTTCCGCCACAGGAAACGAGAATTTCTTTAGCACTAAAATTTAAATCATTGTCACGTTTGAATTTTGCAATAATGGCATTTTTGAGTGCGGGTGTACCCCCTACTTGGGTATATTTCGTAAAACCAGCATTAATTGCAGCAATGGCTGCCTCTTTAATATGTTGTGGTGTGTCAAAATCAGGTTCACCTGCCCCGAGTGAAATAATATCTTTGCCCTCAGATTTAAGCTTTGCAGCTTTGGCAGTAACGGTAAGAGTAGGCGATGGTTTGATAGCCTGTGCGCGTTTTGAGAGTTCCACTACTGTGCTCCTGAAATGGTCGGTACCCAACATGATAGAATTAAATTAGTTTCTTGCATTGAAATTATACCCGTGATTATTACCTTTCCCAACAGTCCTTATAAACTTTACCAATCTTTTGAGCCTGCTGGCGATCAGCCTGAGGCAATCGGCAAACTGGTTGAAGGTGTAGAAGACGGTCTGCTTTTTCAAACATTGCTGGGAGTGACAGGCTCAGGTAAAACCTTCACGATAGCTAATACCATTGCCCAACTAGGACGTCCTGCGATTATCATCGCTCCTAATAAAACACTGGCGGCACAATTATATGCAGAAATGCGGGAATTTTTTCCGGAGAATGCCATTGAGTATTTCGTGTCTTATTATGATTATTATCAACCCGAAGCGTATGTTCCTTCGCGCGATCTTTACATAGAAAAAGATTCCAGTATTAATGAGCATATTGAACAAATGCGCCTTTCTGCAACCAAATCACTGCTTGAACGCAAAGATGCCATTATTGTGGCAACGGTATCCTGCATTTATGGTATTGGTGACCCGGTTGATTATCACAGCATGATCCTGCACTTGCGCGAACATGAGAAAATATCCCAACGAGATATTATCGCGCGGCTTACCGGCATGCAGTATCAGCGAAATGAATTCGAGTTTAGCCGCGGTACTTTCAGGGTGAGAGGCGATACACTTGATATCTTCCCGGCAGAGAACTCAGAAGTAGCCATCCGGGTATCGTTGTTTGATGACATGGTGGAATATATCTCTTCCTTTGATCCGCTAACAGGGCGAATTCTGCAAAAAATATCACGCTATACCGTTTATCCTTCGAGTCATTATGTAACGCCGAGAAGTACTACGCTACGGGCAATTGAGACCATCAAGACTGAATTGGCAGAACGTATCGAGTACTTTCATCAACAAAACAAGCTGGTGGAAGCTCAACGAATTGAGCAGCGCACTCGCTTTGATTTGGAGATGTTGAATGAGCTGGGTTTCTGTAAAGGTATCGAGAATTATTCACGTCATTTTTCAGGCAGAAAAGCGGGTGAGCCTCCACCCACATTAATCGACTATCTGCCAAATAATGCTTTAATGATTATTGATGAGAGTCATGTAACTGTTCCTCAGTTAGGAGGGATGTATAAGGGTGATCGGTCGCGTAAGGAGAATCTGGTGGGTTATGGTTTCAGGTTACCTTCCGCATTAGATAATCGACCGCTAAAATTTGATGAGTTTGAGAAATTGATGCCTCAGACCATTTTTATCTCAGCGACGCCAGCAGAATATGAGCAAAGAAAAAGCGGCCAGATTGCAGAGCAGGTGGTTCGGCCTACTGGTCTGGTGGATCCGGAAATTATCATACGTCCGGTAGCCACGCAGGTGGATGATCTGATGTCGGAAGTTACGCTGCGTACGGCGAAGGCAGAGCGAACGCTTATTACCACGCTTACTAAACGTATGGCAGAGGATTTGACCGATTATTTCTCGGACCATGGGATTAGAGTGCGGTATCTTCATTCGGATATTGATACGGTTGAACGAGTCGAAATTATTCGGGATTTGCGCCTTGGCAAGTTTGATGTCTTGGTTGGAATCAATCTATTGCGGGAAGGGTTGGATATCCCGGAAGTATCGTTAGTAGGTATACTGGATGCGGATAAAGAAGGTTTTCTGCGTTCAGAGCGCTCGCTGATTCAAACCATGGGAAGAGCCGCACGTCATATTAATGGTACGGCTATTCTTTATGCTGACCGTGTTACCAATTCCATGCAGCGAGCTATAGATGAAACTGAACGGCGGCGTAAAAAGCAAATGTTATTTAATCAATCCAATCATATTACGCCGCGAAGTGTCAGTAAACGTATCAAGGATCTTATTGATGGTGTTTATAGCAATGAGCCTGTACAGGGAAAAATGGGAATAGCCCAAGTACAGGCTCGCTATGACCATATGAGTGAATCCCAACTAACAAAAGAAATCAAGTTGCTAGAAAAACAAATGCTGGAATCGGCTAAAAATTTAGAGTTTGAAAAGGCAGCTCAATATCGTGATGAAATCAAAAATCTAAAAAATAAGCTGTTCATTGGGTTTGTTGACCAAAAACAATGATGCGATTGTCACGAGATTGTCACAACAAGTCAAACACTACCATCAGTCCCCAACCTCAGAATTCAATTCTTTGTTATGAGTTATTGAGCCACCTTTACTTGGGTTGAGGTCACAAAGATAAGTTGATCAAATGTACGATTCAGGGTTTTACTGGTAAAGTTGTGCATTCTCATATTTTCAACAAAGCGTATATGGTCGCCAACCTTGACTTCTTTGGTGGTAGGCGCTGCAATCCAGAAACGCTTGCCACCATTCTCCAGCTCCATATAGGTATAACCTGTCGTATCCATTACTGAGACGACTATCCCTTCATCATTTGGTAATTTCTCTGTTTTGGTTGAGGAAACATTCTGGTCAGATAAAACAAGTGCTGGTTCCAGTAAAAAAGCAGTGAAGGCGACAGTTATAATTAATAGCAGTTTTTTCATTGTGTTATTCCTCTTGATCATCAGAAACGAAAATTATACTGAACGTAAAAGAGGTCAGGATGAACCCCAGGTCGCTGATTTTGAATGAAATTGCCTGTGAATAATTTGGAATATCCTACGAGTATGTCTTGATGGCGGTCCACATGGATATTGACACGAAAATCAATTTCATCACCAACATGAGTACCTGATTGCCCTGTTGCGTCGTGCAGTGTTGCTACCCCTGCTGCATTGTACAGAAAGTCGCGTTTGTTTGCCAAATAGAAACGGTGATATTGTGCGAGAAATGTAAACCACGGTTGAGGATGTAATGAGAACTGAGCATTGAAATCATGAATATTCTGACGACCTACCTGATCTATCCAGCCTAAATAATAGTTGCCAAATGGAAAAAGTTGATTAAACGTATTGGATTTTCCATCGTTTGCGCTACTGTCACCAGAGGCAAAATCATAACGTAGCCAAAATTGGGGATTCATAGGTAGGGGAAGTTGGTAGCCAGCACCTGTTGCCACAGAAAAAGCCGAGATATCCTGGTGAGAGCGTCTGCCAAACTGATACATTCCTTCTAACTCATATAGGAACCGGTTGTAATCGCCGGCTAAACGACCACCCACAGTTTCCAGAGTAGAATCGCCTTGCAGGATATTTCCACTCAGAAGATTTGCTTGTGAAACAGTTCGGTTATCAATCAAGCTGAGTATATACAGATCAACCAGTTGACCCTTCATTGGTCGGTATGTACCCCATAAACCGAAAAAATTCCGATCCTGATCCCAATTATCAAACTGATTCTTTTCTGTAATCATCGGTCGGACAAAAAAGGCATCCAAATCGAAGTTGGGCGTTCGCCAGAAACCTTTAATCCCTTGAAAGGTACGACGCGTGTTGACCCAGTCCAAGGTGGAAATCAGCCGCTGAGAACCATAAAGTAATTCTTGCCGACCTACCCGCAAATAAGCAGGCCCATTGAGGAACTGCCCTAATTTGATATCTGCGAAAAGATTCAGCATATCAGTATGATTGGTATCAGTAGGTAAGGCAGGCATATCCAGACCAGACGTACGCGCATCCAGAAATTCAGCGAATAATCTGAATCTATCTTGATACCATAGATCAGCATGGAAACGGGTACGGAAAAGATGGAATGTATTGTCAGTACCCGCCGCATTGAGACGGCTATCCGTTTCATTCATGAACCGGTACCAGAACTGACCTCCAAATGAGAGCAGCCAGTTGTCATTCAGATAAATACGTTTGACTGGATCAAAAAAATCCTTTTCATGCTCTGGTTTTTCGAGATAGCGAAAATCAATATCAAACGCAGGCGTGGTAAGCAAGGCAAAAGGAGCATAGGGCGCCACGGGCGGTGCTTCGCGTTTATTTCCTGTCATTAAATCCAGCAATGAATAGTAACCAGCTCCGGTAGGGGGCATCACAAAAAGGCCTGGGCGAGGGCCGGGTGTTACTGGTGGCGTCTGTGACCAATTAAATTTTTGACTGGTCGAGTCCATGCTAGCCGAATCCGTGCGCACTGCTTCCGTGGGCGCTGCTGAGAGATTCTGATACGAGAGTGTAGCGATTACTAAACTGAAAGATAGTTTCAATAAACTGTTTCTTGCTTCGGAGCAAAATTTCGATTTGATGTGCCAAATAGAACTGGATGAAAACATTATTTTATTGCCCCCTCCCGGGCATTTATTTTTGATTTAATTAATCAATGCTGCCACAAATTCTTGGTAATTAAGAAAAATTATATTTTTTATTTGGGGCCCTATTTTAATAAAAATTTATTGAAATCAAAGAGGAGATACTTTGTTAGTATTTGTTTTTTAATAAACGAAGTCATCCCCTGGCCTTGTCGGGGAATTATCCCGTTTAATTACGTCATGTTTCATTCTGAGTATCGGGCTCTATTTTTGCTTTCCAGAAAGTTTGAAGCTTTTGTGCACCGTGCCTTTTTTTATATTTTAAAAGCCTGTGCCTACGTAAGCAGGTAATGTTGCCAAGCTGCTTGTTACTATGGTTTAACCGCTTACTTTTTGATTACTTTACTCAAATGCTCGTGTTATCAGTAAAGTTTTTCCTGGGTTTGAGTGACAGAAGGGTCACCTGCGGATGGAGTGATGAGCGTGACTCGAATGAAGAGAGTTAATGAAAGAGTATTAATGCAGAGCAGAGAAGGGGAGTAAATGAAGGTACAACATTACGTATTTAATAATGTTCTCTTTTAATTTACACGATATAAGCTTTTGCAAAAATTAGAAAATGTCATAAAAATTAGGCTCATATAAGAAGCAGTAAAAATGTTAACAACATGAAGGTTGACCATTAGCGTTCAAAACATTAACATATGCGCTTCTTGTGCCGCATATTCCCCGATAGCTCAGTCGGTAGAGCGACGGACTGTTAATCCGCAGGTCCCAGGTTCGAGCCCTGGTCGGGGAGCCAATTAGGTATAAATCTGGGCACTTTATCAAGAGTGTCAGTATTTTAGCCTGCTACAGCATGATCAAGTGCTGAATAACTTCCTCTAATCTCGGCTTGATTCCCACTTATGCGAATCTAAGAAATGAGCAGGGATGATTTGCGCACCAGCCATTCAATCCGTCACACATCTTGGCTCAATTTCCATAAACCAAAAACCATGGTTTAGCACTTTTCTCGTTAATCTCATCGCATTTGATCTCGCACTAACCGAAGGAGAAGGTTTGAATCTTGTGGTTTCGGCGGTGCTGGCTATCTTTGCTGGCGACAGAAACAAAGCTGTTCTCGTCAAAATCCAGGTTTGGTAAGAAATAATCAAGGTAAAATCGACGTGTGATAGTCGTTCAGGCTGATATGCCTGTAGTAGTCCGACCGAATGTAAATTTTCGCTCAATTTGGTACTGTTTTGCGCTTTATTTGGTACTGCCATTTTATTCTTGAGTTAATAAATAAAAGTTAATATGTATTGTATTATTGCTAACCTGTTTGTTATTGTTTAGCATTAACACAATAAGAAAAAGAAGTTGCTCATCTGAGCTAAATCAATATTCATTTTTTTCCTATATCTTCTTTTTTTCCTCCCAAGAGAGTGTACTTTTTATACTCTCAAGATCAGTGTAGAAACTCGGTCTATTCGCCCTTTTTCAAAGGATATATTCGGCATGAGCATAAAACACTTTATTTTGCTTTCTATAGCTTATTTGTTAGTAACGTTCGGTACGCTCGTCCACGCTGCCAATCTTTTTGTTCCAGCATACTTCCATCCATCTGATCAACCAATTTTCTGGAGCCATTTGGTTGAGGCAGCTCAGACAGTGCCTACTACTGTAATTTTTAACCCCGATAACGGGCCTGGAATAAGCGCTGACCCTGGTTTTACTAACGCAATTGATCGGGTTCGTGAAGCTGGAGGAAAGGTAATCGCTTACGTAAAATCCAATTATGGAGAGCGCCCGATGGACAATATTCTCCAAGACATTGATAGTTACATCGCTTTCTATGCGATTGATGGTTTTTTTATTGATGAGAAGGCTGCAGACGGGACCGATGAAAACATCATGTACTACGAGACAATATATAATTACATCAAGAATAAAAGCAGTCATTATTCGGTAACGGGCAATCCCGGCGTAGTGCCTGATGAAGTTTATCTAAGCAAACCAGTCGTTGATGATTTAGTAGTGTTTGAAAATACCATAAGAAGTTATGTAAACTTTCGACCGGAAAACTGGCAACATACTTACCCGAAGGACAGATTTATCCACATTGTTTACGACGCAAACTTGGACCAAATGAAGCAGGCGTTCAACGAGGCCGATAAGAACCACACTGGACATCTGTACATAACCAATGACAGACTCTCCAATCCTTATGACAGCCTGCCGCAATATGGTAGGGAGATGCTTGAGATGTCAATCGTAACACCTAAGTAGTGATCCTAGCGCTCAAGCTAATCATCGCTGCTGCTAACGATCAAATCGATCTCAAAGCAATGGCCAAAAATCAACTGGCCAGCCGTGGTTTAGATTTATCCGTTAAGTGGGTTGGGTTTGAGAAAGTCCGCGAATTACTCCATCGTTAAAAATTACGGATCACCAGCTCGGTGCGTTGTCCGCGTCCTTGCAGCCCACTCACGGTATAATTGATCGCCACCGACTGCATTGCTCGTCCCTTAAATGCTTCCTGCATTTCTGGGATATCGTTAACGGATATGATCATCCTGCCTTTGATCGTTCTTGCCAGCTCGGCTATTTGAGCATACTGTTCCAGTCCAAAATCTACACCGTAGCCTTCTGTGTCCCAGTAAGGCGGATCACAGTAAAATAAAGTATGCTCCCGGTTATACTTGCGCACGCATTCCTGCCATGCCAAGTGCTCAATATATATATAACTTAACCAGTTAAGCAATATGCGAAATAATTTCCAAAAGCGAATTGATGGGTTCGGGCTAGATCGAGAAGATGAGCCTAGTAAATATTCTGAGTTGAGGTGGGGAAAATACAAAGACAAACAGAACATTCACTTTTTTCATGGCACCTTACCAATATTCGATAGAGGAATAAATATCATTAAGGAAGAATACGGTGGTGAAAAACTTTTGCTAGAGAACATAAAAGAAAGGCTCGCACGAGAGGAATACCCTGTATTTGTGGCTACTAGCAATGGCGAGGATAAATTGAATCATATTATGCACAATAGATACCTTAGTTTTTGCTACGAGTCATTGAGCAAAATTGAGGGCTCCCTTATCTCATTCGGTTTCACTTTTGGAGACTCTGACCTCCATATAATTGATGCGGTAAATATTGCTGCGAAGCAGGGTGCAAAAGTAGGCAACAAACTATTCAGCGTTTATATCGGAATTTATTCCGAAGAGTCTCAAAGACATGTTGAAAGCATAAAGCATTCTTTTAAGTGCATGGTAAATTTGTTCGATGCAAAAACCATCCGAGTATGGCGCTAAAAAACACAATCACTATTTAAAAAATAGGCATTAATCCCAATGCATCTGTCAACCTTATGTTAAATGCTCAGAAGAAGTTGTGATGACATTAACACTGCAGAAAGAACTTACCAACGTCGATCTTAGGAAGTTCTTTGAATCAGCGCCTTTGTATTATTGGCACAAATCTAAGAAACCGCATATAAGTCAAAGTAGTTTTTATATCAAAAAGATAGATGCATACTGCAAACTTGTAAAAAGCTTCGTCCCTTTCATGATATATGATATACGCCCACGTGGTGCTGGCATTGTTAAGACTACCGACACTTTGAAATCAGGAGCTAATGGGGTTTTAAGTTCTCATATGTCTCCTGTGGAAAATTACATTGAAGTATTCTTCTCATAAAAAATCTACCCGCCGACTTCTACTTAACAAGTCAGAGCCGGTAAACATTATATGCTGATAGTGATGAGAGTATTGGATCAGCCATCTATTTTGGGGAACACTTCTAAAAAATTTTATTAAATCCCAGAGCACCTAATTATCATCATTTTTTTTAGGTCCTAAACCTCTTGCATTCAATTCAGCCAAAGCTTGCTCAGTTTTTTTCAGATGACCAAGCCCCATACCCTGCAATACATGGTCAGCTTTTGTATATTGAATATTGGTATAAGTAGTTATTTCTACCCGATTTCCCCAAGGATCAAGAAAATCAAGAAAAGGTCCTTTTAAGAGTTTGATACCCATCTGTTCAAGTGTCTGCCTTACTAATTCCTTATTATCTACCGCTATACCAATATGTCGCTTTTGATCAGGCTGTCTATTATCATTTTTTGTAAAATTGATAAATTGATCCCCAAAATAAATAAAAGCTTGCATCTCATTTTTTTCATGAACTTCGAAGTTCAAGAAATTGCCATAAAATTTCAATGCTTCATCAATATTTCCAACTTCTAATGCCACATGATTTATGCCTATTGCGTTTGCTTTCATAGATTTGTCTTGTCACTAAAAAATTTGCCAATATATTCCGAAGAGTATTATTTCGTATAGGTGGTATCTAACGGTGAGACTGCAATCTTTGTGTATAACTATTAGAATTAAAAATAACTGAAAGATTTTTTTTAACAGGCAATTTTATTTTTTTATCTTAAATTGGAACACTATATAGAACACATGCTATTAAATTCTGATTCTGGTTGCATATAAGAATTGAATCCACGGATCGAAATAGGTTAGACCACCAAACTGTGGCAATACGGCATTCAATTATCACTGACATACAACAAACAGGTAGCTATTCTGACTCAGCAAATCCCACTGAATAATTCCAGACTAACTTCCCTTCTATAACCTGATTCGAATAGAAAGAAACCTCTTTTCTAAAATCTCTCGCTTGTTTGGGTGGAATATGAACATAAACGTATTCATTTTTTTCTAAAATAATAATGCAATCATTATTATTCGCACATTCTTTAGCAGTAATTTTTAATTGAACGCCATTCAAAGTGAATGTTTGCGAGTTATTAATGATACGTCCCGTCATTTCATAATGACTATTTGAGGGCTTAAAAGTGATATTTTTCAATACCAGCTCTGAAGGCGAAATTCTGTTCTTAGATTTATTCTTCTCATAGTCTTGATATTGCCAAAGTAAGAAACCAACAACAATACCTAGCAAAACAAGAAACCCTGCCAATTTTCTAAATCTTACTGATACTATTAATAACATCAATATAATAATTCCTACTAGCCATTTCATAATCTATCCCTTCTCGTCTAAAAGATAATTCCTTTGAAAGGTTCATCTATATTTTGACAACACAATTCATGATCAGTATCTTTATTTTTGTTTACAATAATGTTTATGTATTATTTGTTTTTAGCAAGCAGATCGGTTGAAAAGCATCATGAGATCTGACAGAGTTGAACTGCTGATACCAGCCTAAGTCTCTCTTAACAAGTAATTCTATTTCTAAATCAAAACTAACTTTGTCGGCTTCACCTTGCCGTATTATTGATACTGTTTGCGGCTCGCCTTCGCGTCATGTTTGATTTGGAAATGGAATAACAGGAATATTATTAGCAGCAGTTCATAATCGTCAAAAATAAGAAGGGGAAACCTTGATGTTCGAATGGCTGGCAAGTCCTGAAGCTTGGATAGCATTAGGCACATTAACTGCACTAGAAATTGTTCTTGGGATCGATAACATTATATTTATCTCCATACTTGTCGGGCGCCTTCCAGAAAGCCAACGTGTGTTTGCCAGAAGAATGGGGCTTGGCTTTGCCATGATTACGCGCTTAGGGTTGCTATTCTCAATTTCCTGGGTAATGGGATTAACTGCACCATTGTTTACATTGCTTTCATATGAAATTTCAGGTCGCGATATCATTCTAATTGGAGGCGGTTTGTTTCTCCTGGCCAAAGCTACACATGAAATCCATAATAGCTTAGAAGGGCCAGAAGAACCTGATCGTTTGATTGTCGTCACCAGCCTGGGAATGATGCTGCTTCAGATTGCCGTGTTGGATATTGTGTTCTCATTGGATTCAGTTATCACGGCAGTTGGTTTGGTTGATCATATTTCTCTAATGGCAATTGCTATTATTTTGGCAGTATTGGTAATGCTAGTGGCGGCAAAGGCGATCGGTGATTTTGTAGATGCACATCCTACGGTCAAAATTCTTGCTCTTTCCTTCCTGATTTTAGTGGGCGTTACGCTCATATTGGAGGGGTTCAACATCCATGTGCCAAAAGGCTATATTTATTTTTCAATGGCATTTTCAGTCACAGTGGAGATGCTCAATCTTCGTATGCGGAAAAAACGGGTGGCGCCTGTCAAACTCCATAAGAAAATTCCTGAATAGATGGGATGGGATATTTGTTACAAACAAGATAAATTTCCTGATAAGGTATTAATTTTCCCCAGATTCGAGCTCTGGATGTAGATTAATAAAAAATCAATAAGTTACATAAAAACAAATTCTATACTAAGTATAGTATTAACCCTATAGCAGATTGAGCGTGAAAACAAACTCCAATGATAAGTTTGAGATTGGAATTCTTGTTGTATTGCCATCTAATTACTCTTTTTGTGCGCATAAGCTAGTCGAACACTACCGATCATTTAAATCGGCTTGAATACTCGCAAGCATAAAAGTCATATAAAAATACGGGGTAAAAGAAAACAGGCCAAATTAATAAACTATTTTCATTCAGATACATTAAAAATTTTGAATTTTTCATGAAATATAAAATCCTAAATTTTAGAAGCTCATCTGATTGAAGAATTTTTAGAATTTTATTATTTACTTATTCGTGATAATGAAATTAACACTAAAGAACGCATGGCCTGTAATTAAACAAGCCCTCTCTGAATTCATGGAAGTCAACGTACTGAGAATGAGTTCTTCGCTTGCTTTTTATACTTTGTTTGCACTGGCTCCTATGTTCATCGTGATTATAACGATTGTTCAATTTTTCTTCGGTGCAGAAGCCATAGAAGGGAATCTTTATCCGCAACTTGCTGAATTGGTAGGCTCACAAGCAGCAACTCAAGTAGAAGAAATGATCAAAAATGCTGCTATTTCTAAAAGTAGCACATTATCAACCACTGTCAGCGCCATTATACTTTTGTTCTTGGCCACCGGAGTGTTTGTTGAAATTCAGGAATCGATTAATTATATCTGGCGTTTAAAAGCGAAGCCCAAAAAAGGTTTTATGAAACTCATTGTTAATCGTCTCTTAAGCTTTTCAATGGTTGTTTCATTAGGATTTATTCTGCTGGTATCCCTGATGATAAATGCTGCATTGGAAGTGCTAACCGGCGGTTTACAAAAGATGTTTCCAACGATTACAGTCTATTTCACCTATTATCTTAATCTTACTGTAACTTTTATTGTCATTACTTTTATATTTGCTTGTATATTCAAGATCCTCCCAGATGCCAAAATTAGATGGAGAAATATTATTGCTGGCGCTATAACCACTGCTGTGCTTTTTATGATAGGGAGAGCTGTGATTACTATCTATTTATCAAATAGTGATATAAGTTCAACTTATGGGGCAGCAGGCTCCATTGTGATCATTATGCTGTGGGTATATTATTCAGCCATTATCTTGTACTTTAGCGCTATCCTTACAAGAATTTATGCTCAACTCTCAGGTTATAGGATTTATCCAACTGAATATGCGGTTTTTATCAAAGAAGTTGAAATTGAAAATAAAGAATCCCTACAAAGCCAACCCGACACTAACAAAATAAAAACTGAAGTCCAGAATGAGGTAGCTCAAAAGGAAAAAAAAGATAAAACTCAATAATAATTTATCTTTAGAAATATTCAATCTTTTAAAATTATTATTACCGTTTTCAGCAAATTCTCAACCTTTTGTACCCAAGTCTGCCAGCGCTTGATCACTTCTTTAAGATAGTTAACCCTTTTCCCACAATACATCGCTTGCTTTTATGGATTAAACAATAACTGACAGTAATTGTTTTTATTTATATTTTCCCTTAGGTATAAATTTTCACTCAACTTTTTAGTGCAGTTTTACGCTTTATTTGGAATCGTGGTTTAATTTTCCACATAACGAATAAGCATTGTATGCTCTTGCATTATTGCTAGCCTATCTGTTATTCCTTAGCATTCATGCACAACAAGAAAATGCTCGTTTGAGCTAAAAAGGTAATTATTCTTGTATATCTCCTTTTTTTTCCAAGATCAGTGCAAAAACTCGGTCTATTACGCCTTACTTCATAGGATATATTCGACATGAGCATAAAACACTTTATTTTGTTTTCTGGGGTTTATTTGTCAGTAATGTTCGGTACGAACGTCCACGCTGCCAATCTTTTTGTTCCAGCATATTTTCATCCATCTAAACAACCAGTTTATTGGAGTCACCTGGCTGAGGCAGCTCAGGCGGTATCTACCACCGTCATTTTTAACCCACATAACGGGCCTGGTGCAAACGTTGACCCCAGTTTTGTTAACGCAATTAATCGGGTTCGTGAAGCTGGAGGAAAGATAATTGCTTACGTACACTCCAGTTATGGAAGCCGCCAGATAGACAGTATTTTTAGAGACATTGATAGTTACATAGCTTTCTATGCGATTGATGGTTTTTTTATCGATGAAATGGCTGCAGATGGCACGGATGAAAACATCAGGTACTACGAGGCAATATATAACTATATCAAGGATAAAAGCACTCATTATTCTGTAACGGGGCATCCTGGGGTAGTGCCCGACGAAGTCTATTTAAGCAAACCCGTTGTTGATAATTTAGTGGTATTTGAAAGTAGCGTAAGAAGTTACGTATACTTTCAGCCAGAACAATGGCAACATAATTACTCGAAGAATAGATTTATCCACATTGTATATAGCGCAAGCTTGGAACAAATGAAACAGGCGTTCAGTGAGGCTGACAAGAACCATGTTGGAAATTTGTACATAACCGATGACAGACTCCCCAATCCTTATGACAGTTTGCCGGAATATGGTGGGGAAGAACTTGAGATGTCAATCATAACACCTAAGTAGTGATACTCCCGCTTAAGCTAATTATCGCAGTTATCAATGATCAACCGACCTCAACGTGATAGCCAGAAATAAGTTGGCGAGCCCTGGTTTAGATTTATCCGGATAGTAAGTTAGATTTGGAAAAGCCCGTAAAGGGCTTTATCGTTAAAAATTAGCGATCCTCAGATCGCTTCATTAGTTTGCAGGTTGAGCAAGCGAGCTTTGAATGTTGCCTGCCGTTGGTTGATCATGTTCTCTGCAGAGCTGGCACCAGGATTCTGCCAGCCGGTTACATGCAGCATCGGTGTCAAGGGGGTGATCTCGATCAGCGCCAGTTCCAGACGAAGTGCTGGTTATATTTGCTGCCTAAAGTATTTAGTGACTGTGAAACGCTGATTGGGATCTTTCTTATAAGCTTTTACTATCTGGATGTGAAAATATAGCCTAACCAGTTGAGAATGATTCAAAAAGAATTCTCATCTAAACCAAACATGACGTGAAGGCAAGGTATCAAGAATGCGGCAAGAAGAGCCGGCAAAGCCATGTTTGATTTAGCTGGTAGGGTGCAATAGTGTAACGCATTGCATCAGATGGTAAGGTAGCCATACGGTGCAATGCTCGATGGTGATTGCGCCTTACGCGGGTTGCCCTATTGAATATAAATAAGCGCTTCCAAAGCGCTGCTGGTTTGAAGCGCCAACTCATTTCAAACATTTACTGCGTGGTGATGGGTACGATAATTAATTCTCGGTAGCCATTTTTGTCAAACTCAGGTTTGATCTAAACTTTTTGGCACTGCAGATCGATCGGTTGGTACGGCTGTTTCGGATATTCAAAAAAACAGTATCGGAAGCAGATCCACAACCATCGATTTGATCTTAGGAGAACTGATTGAATTGCGGTACATCTCGTCAAAAATATTCCCACAAGCCTTAAAGGAAATATTCGGATATAAGGATTGCGGGCTTATTCGTTTATAGATATTCACACGCTTTTTCTAATTCATCGGTTATATAGCCAGGGATAACCCTAAGGCATTTCTTCGGTAACGGCAGCGATCTTCTGCTCATCATCTCTCACAGTCGTTAAAACTTGTATCATCATGCTGGATTGGAGCGTTATTCAAGGGGATTTCTTTTCTCCGTTCTTCTGTAGTATAAGCGACCGGCTTGAATCAAGATAAACCTGGGCTATTTTTGTGAATCACTTTGATCGATGGTTAGACTTATTTCGTCAAGCCGTTCGCACGGCTACGTTAGGCCCAGAAATCCAACAGTTCGGGCTATGACGATAACTCCCATAAGTATCCAAAAAATGTTTAGGAGTGTGTATGCCGCATCTTTGCGTAAAAACGCGCACCATGTGAGGAGCAGGGAATCACACGTATTGATGGCCCAGACAAGCATGAAGGGGCTCTCCGGGCCGAGCCAGCTGACTAAAGTGAAGTTAGAAATCCGCATGAGAACTCCAATCATTTCTAAAGTTTTCATGTGGTTGATAATAAATGCATTCATGCTCATCAATTTACCAATTCGGTTATTGTATTTGTATTTCGTCGTCTGGTTGATATTACTTATTATTAACTTATTTTTGTTTGTGGAGAAGATAGGCTTGAGTTAACGCTATGTCAATATGTGGTGAATATAGTTGCTGCTATGGGGCGCGGTTGCAGGACGGGTAATGACTGCCCCCATCCGGTGCTCTCCCGACACCCCCTGGCGGGGCGATAGCGTGGAGTTTTTACGCTTGAGCCCAACACGGCTACGCTTTAGCTTTTACTCTCTTAACCGGAACTGTTGTGGTTCAATAAAGCCAGATTCCTAGTGAAGGTAATTTAACTACTAACAAGCAAGGAGAAGGATGAAAGCATTAGGAAAATGAAGATACTGAGCAGATGATTTCATGATAACGTTCTTGAGCTATTTTTTTGCTTGAATATTTGGCGTATTACTGGCTATGGGCTGTTAATGAGTGCAATTGTTGCCCTAACCTGGCTATGCTGTTAGCCCGGTCAAAGTGGGTACGTTCAAGCAGTACACTGGCAGATCCGCCATCATTATTTTGTGGAATCATTTCGTTTCATATGTTTCATTTAGCGTCTATAACAGTGCAGTGTCTACAAATCCAATCTTGTTGAGCTGGCTTGCTCAAAACACTTCACTTTTACCGAAATATTTAAAGACTCTATTCGTTTATCCAAGCCAGTTGTTGCAAAGTACACACTATATCTTACTTTAGATTGTTCAGATTGTATTCACGATCTCTAGGATAAAGTAATTATCAACAGAAGAAATTCTGATCAAGATGAATCCTTATCACCAATAGTTTTTAAGCATTTCAAATATTTATAGTTGAAAAAGCTTATTTTTTGTACCTATACGATACAGTTACATATTAATGGACAATGAGCCACTTTTCGAATCAGGAGACGTGCAGTAACCCTCATACCAATCAGTTCCCTCCGCGAACAGCTTCACCTTATGAGTGCTAAAGTGTCAGCCTTTCACTCACCTTTTTCTTTTATCCCTAATTCGTTGATTCTGAGTATCTACTTCGAACAAACCAATGGTCTTGATGAGATCGCTGAATTTTGAGTAACCGTAATTACGTGAATCGAATGCCGAGAAGTTTTTCACGATATGTTTTTTCACCTCTCCCATGTGTGCGAAGCCGTCTTCATCGGAAAGCGCTTCAATTGCGGAGCGAATCAATGAAACCAGTTTAGTGTCTCTCGCCAGTTCTTTGGGGCTTTTTTTGGTAACGGTTATAGTTACAGATTCGCTTGAAGATGTCTCGGATATTTGGGTTTTCTTTTCCAGGCCAGCTTTGGATTTGCCCGAAGTGTTTGTCGTTCGTGCCGCAAGATTGCTTTCACTTTCGACTTGTTTATTTTGCGAGAGAATTTCAAAATATTTGAATTCATTGCAAGCAGCTTGTAGTGATTCTGGGGTTTTTTTCTCACCAAAGCCGTAGACCAGTTTACCGGATTCGCGGAAGCGAATCGCTAATCTAGTGAAATCGCTATCGCTGGAAACGATACAAAAGCCATCCAGCGGAGCTGTGTAGAGCAGATCCATAGCGTCAATGATCAGTGCGCTATCCGTTGCATTCTTGCCCTTAGTATTGGCATATTGCTGAATAGGTTGGATGGCATGTTTAGGCAGCATTTCCTTCCACCGGCTCAATTGATTTTGTGTCCAGTCACCATAAATACGTCTGACACTCGCATCTCCGAATTTTGATATTTCCTCGAACAATTCATCAAGTATATCGATCACTTTGAATGTATTGTCTGCATCAATCAATACCGCTAGCCTCGGATTGCTGCTGTCAGCGCTCATAAGATGGTCCAAGAGTAATCAAAAACTAGGGTGAGTATATACATGGAGAATTACTAAAGTTATCTGAAGCTCAAAGTATACAGGACATTTCCTGCACTTTCTGAATCCGCAGCGCTCTGATAGACCAGCGTTTGGTGATGCCGCAGGTTAGTCTGTATAGGAAAACATAAATAGGCACCTCTAGAAAATCATATTTGCGAGTACCCGCTTTGCGGATTGTCTGCTTACCCCGTCTCGTCACAATACTTGGTTGTTTAACAAAAATGTTTCCTTACTATTAGTCATATGCTGCAGCAGCATGTTTATCCTCGCTTTTTCAGCACATTCCAGGAGTGCGCTGATATACTCCTTAGGCGCTTTTTGGGTGAAGGGTAAAAATGGGCCAGAACTAAAATATTTTGCTATTGATCCAACATAATGTATTCGGTTCTTATTAAAAAGGGTATTTATTTTTCCTATATTTGGAGGAAGAATCATGAAACGACGTACGAGCTTGCAGTGGTTTAGGGTAGGGGTGTTATCTGTAGTGGTAGTAATGGCCGGTATCTCGCTAGCGTGGGCCGAGGAGCGAGACGATGGAAATGTCGGGAGTGGAGACGGTTTCAGCAACTATAGCCTCAAGGGCTATTACGGGTTCAACTCATCGTACGGCGCGCTCGTCGCTAGTGGACCAAATCAGCCAGTGGTGCCGGCGCTGCCTTTCGCGAGCATGGGGCGCATCTTCTTCGACGGCGAGGGCGGCTGCATAGTGAGCTCGATCGGTAATGTGAACGGGCAGTCCATTCCGTCAACATCGACGAGCTGTGTTTACAGCGTCAATCCGGATGGCACCGGAACCAGCGAGGCAGTATTTCCGGGGACGCCGATCGCTGATCCGGTTCCGATCGCATTCGTGATTACCGACGGAGGGAACGAGTTTCGTGCGGTGGTCACCAAGTTTATTGTAGGAACGTTTACCGCGCGTCGTCAGTAGTCGCGTCAGTGCCAGCGGGTTGCTACCGACGGGCGCTACAGACTAAATGGTAGATGCTTGGCTGGTAGAATGAGGCCTATGTTTATATAATTTGCGGGGAAAATCGACCAGCGGTCTATGCTGTTGCCTCATACTGGAAGAGTAGCGGTGTGTGCGGAGGAATGCTTGATGGCCAGTAATAGCCTTTGATGGCGCCCCTAACCGCACAGCTTCTCTTACAACGGTTATTGTCAGTTTTCTGCTCACGCCATATAAATACATTTAGGAATGCTTGCTTGTTATCCAATCCTGGAGGTGCCAGGAGTGGTGCTTGGCAGAGATAGCTGAATAAGTACTCAATAGGCCAATATTCCGCATCGCGGCATTCGACCACGAGAGTATTTTTTGTCCAAATTTCATGTTATTTCACGCTAAATCAAAACTGACTTTATCGTCTTTACCTTGTTATATTATTTATATACTCTCTGCGGCGCGCCTTCGCGTCATTTTTTAAAACAGCACGGAATTGGGACGACAGTATTTTACAAAAAATAGAAAATGGATTGGTGTTTCCGGAGAACAAGCGTGTTGGGCAGTAGATCAACTCAATTACCTAGCATGCAAAATACTAAGATTTTGAACATCGCATAAAGTATTTACCGATGTGTCGGTAAGTCTCACAAAACAGCCATAAAAAGTTACACTTCAAGTTTGATCCATGACATTAGAATAGTCGGAAATAGTTATTTGATAAATCCTGAGTAAAAAAGGAACTTTAAGTTATGGCTGAAATGATCCCAGATCAACTTCCTCATCGTGCTTCCAAAGGAGAGGAAAGATTGTTCAAACTCCTTAAACGGCTACCCGATAATTACATTGTATATTATGAGCCTATAGTTGAAAATCGGTATCCGGATTTTGTAATCATCTGTCCGGATATGGGGTTAATGATTATTGAAGTTAAAGGTTGGTATGCGAAAGAAATTATTGCAACAGACCATAATTCAGTTTTGATAAAAGGGCAGCACGGTGAAGTCCGTTATAACCATCCAGTAAGACAAGCTAGAGACTACATGCTGTCACTCATGGATCAATGTAGAGAAAATCCTTCTTGTAGACGCTTACTGGTAAAAGAAGGAGAGCAGCAAAATAAATTTATTTTTCCTTTTGGGCATTTCGCTATCTTGTCAAATATCACCTCTGATCATCTTTTAAATCATCCTGCAGGAGATCTGACTTCGATTTTTTCGGTCGAAAAGAATATCACTCGGGATGTTTTAATGGAGTGGGCAGATAACGATGATTTATCAGAAAATGATGTATGCAAAATTCTTCAAGATAAATTTAATCCTTACTGGAAAATCCCAGTACTAACAGAAGAACAAATTGATGTTTTAAGATCAATTATTCATCCGGAAATTATTATTTCAACATCTAATAAATCAGAATCATCAGCTACGACATGCGGCCTCAAGGTTCTTGACCTCAAGCAGGAGCAGAACGCTCGAAAAATCGGTGATGGGCATCGTATTATTTTTGGTGTTGCCGGTTCGGGAAAAACAGTACTTTTAATCTCTAAAGCACGTCTTATAAGTACTCAACGTCCAAATGATAATGTTTTATTGCTTTGTTATAACGTTGCTTTAGCAGTTTACTTGAAGTCATGTTTAGTAAATTGTTCGAATATTACTGTGATGCATTTTGATGGGTGGTCAAAACGTAACGGAGTGGTGCGTCGTAATAATGAATCAAGTGAATCACTTGGAAGACGATTATTGCAAGTGCTAGAAGATGGCAATGGCGATGCGAGAAAGTATCAATTGGTAATGATTGATGAAGCCCAGGATTTTGATGCGACTTGGTTTAGATGTGTACTGGAAAGCATGGAAGATCCCTATGATGGTGACCTTATTATTGTGGGGGATGGTAATCAAGGACTTTATGCGAACCGCGCAATTTTTTGGTCAGATATTGGTATTCAGGCGCGTGGACGTACAATTTACAAGAAATTTGATCTGGATAAGAATTACAGAAATTCTAAGGAAATTATTGAGTTGGCCGCATTATTTGCTCACAGAGGGGATACAGAAGGTTCAGAAGAAAAAAATGGTATTTTATCAATCCTGGTTGATCCAAATAAATGCCAGCGTCCAACAGGAATTAAGCCATTTTTAATAAAATCAAATACACGCTACGAAGAGAATACTCGCATACTTAAAGTTGTTAAAGATCTTCTTGATGGCCGCTGGTTTGGTCATGTTATAGAACCATTAAATCCGAAAACAGATCCGAATTCAATAGGTATTTTATATCCCTATCTGAATAAACAAGATCAAGGAGTATTTTCCGATTTATTAAAAAGTTTGGAAGAATTGTGTCCCGTAATATGGGTTAATAGGGACCAAGAATCTCGAAAACGTATTTCTGAGCCAGGTATAAAAGTTCAAACGATGCATTCAGCCAAAGGTTTGCAATATCGTGCTGTTATTTTACTATGGACAGATCATCTTCCCATACCATTTGGAAACACTGACGAGGAATCAGATAAGCGTTTGTTATACGTTGCTTTGACACGATCGGAAGATTATTTGGCAATTAGCTCTTCATCTCCATCCAAATTTCTTAACGAGATTGAGCAATCGAACAAAGCTATGCATGCGTAACCGTTAGTTGATTTCCTATAATGACTTGACTGTCCTGTGCTCCACCTAAAGCTCAATTCCAAGCTAGTCGCTATGCCGCTGCATTCATTGGCTTACAGTAACATGAAAAACAAACTGTTACCCCTGTTTAACAAGCTCCTGTTGCATAAACGCTCAATCATTCAAACCATCAAGCGCCTATTGAAGAAAATATCCCGGCAATGGAGCATTTTTGCCATCGCAGCCCCTTTAACTTCTTTATTAATCTAGTCGCTGGGCTGGTCGACGGTCCTGATTCATCAGCGCTTCTAAACCGTTTGTTTCTACTAACTCTTGATAGCGATAAAATGTATCTCTGGATATCTCCATAATCTTGCAGGCTTTTGAGATATTTTGAAGTTCTTCGGCAAGATTCAGTAATCCTGTTTTGTGTTTGATGATTGGGTTGTTACTATGGTGCATAAGTGTTACCTCTCTTATGTTTGATTAAGGATTCGAACCCATATCAAACTCGGTAACGCTCTCTATTTCAAGTGCTTTTTACGATCAGATCGAAACTAATACTGATAGTGCGGATGTGAAAAATTACTCATATTGTTCCATTCCTAAATTGTCGGATAATTTGTCAACTCGCTTTTCTTCTATTCTCACAGTATGTAGAGAGCTCAAAACTTGATTTTTTTCTAAATAATGTTGATCGCATTGTGATCAAGTCGGAAAGTAGCTGATCATATTCCTTTTTGAGAACTTTATAGCACTCGCAAACCTCGGTCTCCAGGTGCGGTCGATTCAGTACCTTGATGTGGCCTCGCGAGTAATGGATTATGTTCTTGCGTTGCAATTTACCGGCCGCCTGAGTAATGCCTTCACGGCGGACACCAAGCATATTTGCGATCATTTCTTGCGTCATTGTCAACTCATTCGATGGCACGCGGTCAAGGTATAATAGTAATAAACGGCAGAGTTGCTGTTCCACAGAATGATGCTGATTGCACACAGCCGTCTGTGCGATCTGCGTGAGCAGTGCCTGAGAATAACGCAGCACATGATGCTGCATCGGCATGACATTATTGAATTCCTGTTTCAGCAAACTTTCCTTTAATCGGTATGCATAACCAGCGCTCTGCACCACGGCAATATTTGACATGGTATTTCCACCCATAAATTGGGGCAGTCCGACTAGTCCCTCATTGCCGATTATAGCAATTTTGGTTGATTTACCATCCTTCGTGAAATTGAGTAGAGACACGACCGAGGTAGTAGGGAAATATACATGATTCGGCTCAAGATCTGGCCCCCACAGCATTTCGCCCATCTGCATTGGCACCAATTCCAGATGAGGATGTAGTTGTTCCAATTCATCTATAGGCAGGGCAGCGAGGAGATAGTTCTGGTGTGGATTATGGGGAATCTGGGAATAAGCAGTAGACATAGGTAATCTCCTTTTAAGCTAAAACTGAGTTTAAGCTCAATCTGAATGCACATAAAAAGATGATTATTGAGCCGGCTAGATCGAAATTAAGTTTTAACTACCAAATTATATCTATAGCTATAAACTTATCACGTGAATGCTACTGTAGTGGGCTGTAACTTAATACGAGATTAGATAGAATCAATGAGCTTTAATATATTAATAGAATATCGAAAAGTGTTGATAAAGAATATACGTGCAAACACGTATATTTAACTCTTGGTGATAGGCAATCAAGGAGTCTTTTTAACTTAAAATCCTTTCCGCAAAAATTATAAGTGCCGCATGAATAAACGATCTCAGCTCGCCTCTTTTCTGATTTTTGCGGAATAAAATAATAACTAAGCTTTTGACTTCTTTTAACTTGGAATAATTTTATATGGATTTATACTTCTGCTTCCACATAAATTCCATTTCCAAATCAAAAAGAACACGAAGGTAAGCCGCAGACGGTATCACAATAATACGGCAAGATAAAACCGACCAAGTCAGTTTTCATTTAGAAATGGAATAATATATGTTTTTTCTTGCATCTCACATTAGCTCTTCCATTTATTTTGTAGAAATAAAACACACTCAGCCTGACTTTGCAAAGGGTGTTTGATGCTCAGAATCAAATTGAGAGATAAGCGTAAATTTAATGATTAGGAACGAGGATTCAATAACTCCAGAGCTTTGAGTTGTAAATTAAGTTGCCTCTGATAGAGTATTTCGGTTATGTTCTGACAATGAAGATAACCACCTATGCCCCGGAAGTCGAAGCGCAAATGCGCAATTTTTATCACAGCTTATCGGAAAAAGACCGCCGCCGCTATGCTGCCGTTGAGGCGGCAAAGCTGGGTCACGGAGGAATCACCTACCTTTGTCAGGTATTACACTGCGATGAAGGCACCGTTAGCCGTGGCCTGAAAGAGTTAAAGATGCCGTTGCTTGAAAAGGAGGAACGTATTCGGCAAGCAGGGGGTGGGCGAAAGTCAGTTGTGGAGACGATGGCAGGGCTGGATGAAGCTTTTTTAGCGTAGTAATCCGCTAGAGGCGGCAAGGCGCGCAGAAGAAACAAGCGGCGTCAGAGCTTGAGGAGTAAAGTTGGAATGTCGCGCTGGAGAAGACCGACCCATCACTGGTGCTAATCCGCCCGTTTTTTAGCGTGGTCATGGGTCACGTCGGCGACATTGGTGAGTCCGTGGCAACGGACATCCCGTTTGAAAGAGTGAGTACAACGACGTACCTGAACCAGCGCGACATTCCAATAGAGATAATGGAGGATGTCATGGCAAAGTTCAAGCGAAGTAAATTGGAGTTAATCCATCCGAATGCAGCGGGGATTGATATTGGCTCTGCGAGCCATTTTGTGGCGGTACCGCCGGATCGAGATAACAAGCCGGTAAGGGAATTCAAGAGTTTCACCGCAGACCTGAATGGTTTAGCGGACTGGTTAGAGGCCTGTGAAATTGACACTGTGGCAATGGAATCGACGGGGGTATACTGGATTCCACTGTATGAACTTTTGGAGTCGCGCGGGCTGACTGTGTATCTAGTAAATGCGCGGCACGTTAGAAATGTTTCTGGCCGGAAGTCGGATGTACTGGACTGCCAATGGTTACAGCAACTGATGAGCTTTGGGTTGTTGTCTGGCGCATTCCGTCCGAAAGATGAGATATGTGCACTACGAGCCATATCTCGTCAACGCGATATGCTGATCCGTTATCAGGCGCGACATGTGCAACATATGCAAAAGGCTCTGGCGCAAATGAACATACAATTGGCGAACGTGATTTCGGATATTGTGGGCGAAACCGGTCAAAAGATCGTTCGTGCCATCATTACTGGTGAGAGAGATGGGCACATCCTGGCGAATCTCAAGAGCAATCGCATCCGGGCTGGCAAAGACGAGATTGAGAAATCGTTAGTCGGGAATTGGCGGGAAGAACACCTGTTTGCACTCAAGCAAGCGATGTCACTCTATGACGCCTACAGCGAACGACTCACCGAATGTGACCGGCAGCTTGAAACCATGCTGGCGGCACTTCAGGTGCACAAGGTAGAGATCTGCCAGAAGAAGCGCCGCTCCAATGTCAAGAACGCTCCCAAATTTGATTTGCGTGCCCATCTGATTGGCATGTGTGGGGTTGATTTGACGCGAATTGACGGCATCGAAGTGACGATTGCGATGAAAGTCCTGAGTGAAGTGGGCGCTGACATGAGC
Organism: Nitrosomonas communis; assembly: GCF_001007935.1. Classification (NCBI taxonomy): domain Bacteria; kingdom Pseudomonadati; phylum Pseudomonadota; class Betaproteobacteria; order Nitrosomonadales; family Nitrosomonadaceae; genus Nitrosomonas; species Nitrosomonas communis. The sequence goes on along the minus strand of NZ_CP011451.1, from coordinate 574,245 downwards.
AGGTTCAAGAGTGCGAAGCAGTTTGCCTCGTGGCTTGGGTTGTGTCCTGGAACAAAGATATCGGGCGGAAAAGTGCTATCGGGGGCAAGCAAGCGCACAGCGAACCGTGCGGCTCAGGCACTGCGCATGGCGGCAGTTTCATTGAAATCCAGCCAGTCTGCACTGGGTGCCTATTACAGAAGATTATGTGGCAGACTCGACAAGGCAAAGGCAATCACAGCGACAGCACACAAACTGGCGCGCTTGATCTACACGATGCTAACGAAAGGAACCGAGTACGTCGATAAAGGGCAGGAGTACTATGAGGAGCGATATCGTCAACGCGTGTTGCATCATCTGACTGTTCGCGCTCGGAAGCTGGGGTTTAATCTTACCCCTGTTCCTGAGGCTACTTAATATTTGATGTAAAATCATTGTGTTACATTTGTTTCTTGAAAGAGATGTTAAAAAATCATACTGCCGGTTCACCAATGGATGAATCCGTAAAGTGGTCAAATTTGAGCCGCAGCGAAATGGCTGAGAAGCTAAAACAGTGCGGATTTAGCGTGAGTGTGACCGTTGTTGATCAATTGCTCGACAAACATCATTTTCGCCGCCGTCAAGCCTTCAAGGTTGAAGCCGGGAAAAAGAACCTGCCGCATCGGGACGAGCAGTTCAAAAATATCGAGCGCCTCAAAGAAGAGTACCGGGTCCAGGGTAATCCGGTGATGAGTATGGACGTTAAAAAAAAGAATTGATCGGTAATTTTTATCGCCCCGGAAAGCTCTATACCACTGAGGTCGTGCGGGTCAATGATCATGATTTTGCATCCCTGGCAGACAGTAAAATTGTGCCTCATGGGCTGTATGACATCCATCGCAAAAGCGGCTATATCGTATTAGGCACGAGCCATGATACCTCTGAATTCGCTTGCGCCTGTATCCGGCATGGGTGGTTGAACTATGGTCAACTGGACTATCCAAAGGCGACGAGTATTTTATTGCTCTGCGACTGTGGAGGCAGCAATAATGCACGCCACGCTATCTTTAAAGAGGAGTTACAGAAATTGGCAGATGAATTGGCTATTGAGATTCGTATCGCTCACTATCCCCCGTACACGTCAAAATATAATCCCATAGAGCATCGATTATTTCCTCATATCACCAAAGCTTGTAGTGGAGTTATTTTTACCAGTGTCGAGCGGGTCAAAGCAGTCATGAGTAAAGCAAAAACTTCTCAGGGACTAAAGGTCTTTATCTCAATTATTGATAGAGTGTTTGAAACTGGGCGCAAAGTGGCGGATGGCTTTAAAGAAAATATCACCATTGAGTTTGACCCGTTTTTACCGAAATGGAATTATGTTGCTATTCCATCTGCTTGCATAATTTCTGGGGTTATTAAATCCTGATTCCTTAGCGAAATACCTAGTGGTATCAATAAATAAAAAAAGAAAAAAAATACGCCATCAGAAGGGCACTGATTTTGCAAGAATAGGCTGATACTCCCTCATTGATGTCGGCTCACGAGGATAAACAGGCAAGATGCGATTCTTCTCAATTAATCTGGAATGAACTTCAGAACATTACCGTTGATACAATAACGCTTGAAGCTGGGTGGCGGACCATCGTTAAATACGTGGCCAAGGTGAATGCCGGAGCTTGCGCTGCGAACTTCGATCCGCTTCATGCCATGAGAATTATCCTCATGGAGCGTCACCGATCCCTCGATGGGATCGAAGAAGCTGGGCCAACCGGTTTTGCTATCGAACTTCGTCTGGCTAAGAAAAAGTGTAGCACCAGTAACAGGGTCAACAAATTTCCCGGGACGTTTTTCGTCCAAAATGGTAGCAGTAAACGGTGGTTCGGTGCCTTGCTCAAAGGCAATCTTTTGTTGTTCCGGCGATAATAACTGAAAGCCCAGCCATTTCCAGAAATTGGATTGTTCTCCATTATATCCCGTGTATCGGCTAACTTCTTTGCCATTCCTGAACAGTACAATGGTGGGCGCGGCAAATAGCGGTTTTTCCAGTGTCCAACCGGCAGGTGGGTTAGTGTTTATTGTTGTAATGACAGGAATTTCTGCTTGCCAGCGGTTTAAAATATCTTTGTCAAACAGTTTGCAGAATTCACAATTTTCAGCTTCAAATATAACTAATTGCTGTGAAAAGTTTAAATCTTTGCCGTCCAGCATCTCTTGGCGATCAGTAATTGCTTCACTACTTAAAGGGGCATTTTGTGCAGCCTTCTGGCCAGATGCAGGATACTTTACTCCCGTACCGCCAAGGCCGCAGTATCCATTGGGATTCTTCTTTAAATAGTCTTGATGATATTCCTCGGCTGTAATATAGTTTCTCAGTGGCAGGATCTCGGTTGTAATCGGACCGAAGCCGGCGGTATTCAATGCTTGCTGATAAATTTTTTGTGTTGCCAGTGCAAGTTCTTTCTGGGCTGCGTCATGATAATAAATGGCACTTCGGTAATTGCTGCCAATATCATTACCTTGACGGTCACCCTGCGTTGGATTATGGTTTTCCCAGAATTTCGCTAACACAGTTTCCAGCGTTACTTTCTCTGGATCGAAAGTTATCTTGATCACTTCGGCATGATTTCGTCCTGTAGCCTTACCTGCGCGTAGTGCCTTCTCATGATTCAATATCTGCTGGTAGCCAACACCCGAAGAATCACCGCCTGCGTAACCGCTTTCGACATCAACAACTCCGGTAACCTCGCTCATACGCTTCTCTGCCCCCCAAAAGCAGCCCATTCCTAAGACAATATAATCTGTCTTTGAACCGGTATTTGGATGAGATTCTAAAGGGCTCGATATCACAGTTTTCTCCATCGTAAATGATGCCATAATCATTAATAAACTTAATGTTGCCACAATAATAACTTTCATTATTTATCTCTGATGCTTAATTTGATAAATTTTTCGCAATTTTGGGGATTGCCTCAATTCGAGTTTAAATAGATTTTGCATATCTGCCAGTTTATTGACTGAATTACTCATTGCAAGCAATTATTGTCACTCCACTGTAATGCGATGAACGCAGATTAATTTCATTTCTAAACCAAACCTGGCGTCGTCGGCTTTTCTTAGTCGCATTATATATGTTGTCTATGCTCGCCTTCTCATCATTGTTTGATTTAGAAATGGAATAACTCATCTGAAGCAGCAGAAATGCCACAAATTTTCCAGTATTTACGTGCTAATTGAGTTGGAATAAAGGAAATTCTGACCAGTCATCCATATATCAGCCAGTTAGATCAGCTTTCGATACATTCAGTTCCCGTTTAAAAAGATGAATATTTTTTCCTGCACTTACTCAATTATAGTAGTGATTTAATTTCTTTTTCGAGCTCCGCTGGCGTCGTTTGAGGGGCAAAACGTTTAACGATTTGGCCATTGCGATCAACTAAAAATTTAGTGAAATTCCACTTAATCGCTTCTGTTCCTAAAATGCCTTTTTGGTTGGTTTTCAGATACTGATAAAGGGGGTGAGCACTTTCACCGTTTACTTCTATCTTGGCAAATAAAGGAAAAGTCACATCATAATTAAGTGAACAGAATTTTTTAATTTCTTCATCATTACCAGGTTCCTGTCGGCCAAATTGATTACACGGAAAACCTAAAATTTCCAACCCTTTTTCTTTATACTGTCGATATAATGCCTCTAAGCCTTCATATTGAGGAGTAAAACCACATTGACTGGCGACATTGACGATCAGTAATACTTTTCCTCGATACTTATCAAGAACCATATCACTGCCATCATTTTTCTTTACTGAAATTGAATAAATTGTTTGTGCTTCCATTGTGTCCTCTTTTCTCAATGATAAGTTGGATATCTGGAAATATCTTTAGGGTTTCTCTAAAAATTTATATTTACGAGCATCCGCTTCGCGGTTGCCTGTTTACCCCGTTTCGTCACAATACTTCGTTATTTACAAAAATGTTTACTTACCTATCAGTGATATGTTGCGTCAATATTTTTGTTCTCACTTTGTCTTGTTTCGAACTCTGAATTTTTAGAGGCGCCCTTTAGTTTGAAATTCTCAAAGAGAGCTTTTTTAGTTCGTCCGCATAGTTAGCATGTATTTGTTGATCCTACAGTAGCTCTAAAAAAGATAAAACAGCAGAGTAGTTATGTGCTTTTGATTCGCCCAGCTATTTAATATCAATTTTCTTTCCTATCGCAGCCATAATTTTATTGCTGCTCTTTTTTATATAGGGTTTTTTATCATCACTATATTATTTGCATCCAGCTAGTTCTATTTAAGAATTATCTACAGCGACAAAACAAATTTTAAGTTAAAAATTATTTTACTGATGTGCAAGTTTATAAAAAAACATTGTAGCGTTGTGGGTTGTGTATTACGCACACTGTGCAAGCAGTATCATGTAATAAAAAAGAGTTATTTAGAAAAATTCCGTGTCGATTCTTGTGACAATAACTCTGCCAAGTTATTCAACTACACGCTTTTTCATCTGTTATCTACTTCTTTAATTAAACTCATAGCAAAGTTATAGCATAAGCATCGCTATCATTTTGATATATCATTGTAAGAAACAACAAATAAGGTAATCCCCCGGCTATGCCGGGGGATTACCTTATTTATTTACTTCAACAGTACGCTTTTTAACATCTGGAAAACTAAATGATTCCTGGGACACTTTGTCACTGGCAATTTCTTTTCTTTATTCAGTCGAGGTAACAGAATTATAAAGAATTATTGAGGAATTGCCACTTGCCTTCGTGCATATTGGGATTTAGTTGGGTTTTTATCAGGCTGTGCTCAAATGAGCCCGATAGCAAGTAATCACAGCGATGAAATTCTTCGTATGGGTGTGGATACTTTGACGCTAATCATCATAATGCTGAAGTGGTACCCAAAAACTGTACAGGTTGTTAAGCTCTGGCAGAATTAAAAAGGAGCTTAATAACAATGAGTAAAAAGCGCATACAATATTCGAGCGAATTCAAAGCAAAACTAGCGCTGGCAGCGATACGTGGTGATGAAACTGTCCCCCAATTAGCAGCGCGTTATAATGTACATCCCACGCAGATCAATAGCTGGAAACGGCAACTCATTGAGCAAGCTGCCGAGCTGTTTTGTAAAAATAATACTGCCGCCAATAAGGAGCAGCCTACAACAGATGACCTGCACCGGGTTATTGGTCAATTGGCGGTAGAACGCGATTTTTTAGCAAGAAAGCTCAATCATTAAGTCTTGTAGAACGCAAAGAGATGATTGAGCCCCATGGCAAACTTAGTCAAACTCGTCAATGTCAGCTGCTGGATCTGGCGCGCTCAACTTATTATTATCAACCGCAACCAATCAGTAATGCTGATCTGGTTCTGCTGCGCATGATGGATGAACAGTACTTAAAGACGCCACAATATGGCTCACGCAGTTATGCTACCTGGTTTCAGCGCCAGGGAATCATGTTAGGGCGCAAGAAAGCCTCTTCCTTAATGAAGACACTCGGTATTGTCAGCATAGCTCCAAAACCCAGGACCAGCATCTCAAGCAAACAGCATAAGGTCTATCCTTATCTGCTTAGAGAACTTGTCATTAATAAACCCAATCAGGTTTGGGCTGCCGACATAACCTATGTCCCCATGGAGAAAGGCTTTGGCTATCTGGTTGCCATCATCGACTGGCATTCGCGTAAGGTGTTGAGCTGGCGCTTGTCCAATACCTTGGATACTGACTTTTGTACTCAGGCGCTGGAGGCAGCCATCCAGGATTATGGCTGTCCACAGATCATGAATACCGACCAGGGCGTACAGTTTACCAGCGAAGCATTTACCTCCATACTAAAAGATCATCATATTCAGATCAGCATGGATGGCAAGGGGTGCTACTATGACAACATTTTTGTTGAACGACTTTGGCGGACAGTTAAGTATGAGCTTTTATATACCAGAGAATTCAATAATCTGAAGGAGATAAAGCAGAATTTATCCACATGGTTTGAATGGTACAATCAAGAACGATTTCATCAAAGCCTTGACCGTCTTACGCCTGATGAAATCTACTATAGTGATCCAAGAATTGATCGGGTTGCCTGAACCTGTTTAACTATACATATCAGAGCTGAACTTTCTTTCAGGTTGTCCAGTTACAGGGAACCACATCATGCTATCGCTAAATATTACGAAGATGCGGCCAATGAGATGAAAGCAAAACTGCGGGCACAGAAAGAGTTATTGCAAGAATATGAAAAACATCGTTTATTATTATGGGCGACGAGGACAAGATGTTCAGTCACATACTGAAGCTAATATTCGCCAGTATGAAAACTATATCAAAGAGAATATAAAAAAAACGGCTATGCACCGGAAAATGGCACTTCATGCACTAGACAAGAAGTTAGTTTATCTAATAATTGAATGGAAAATAAATTATCGATTAAATAAATTTCAATTAGAAAAAATATTTAAGTTCCAGAATTCCGGTCTTCTAAAAATAGGCTGTCTATCAATTACTGATACGCGGCCTTTTTTGTTTTTATTTGATCAGTGAATTTTGCCGGCGATGCTGTTGAATGCTTTTTTGTTTCTAAATTAAACCAAAACTGCTTTGTTGGCTTCTTCGTGCCACATATTTATACTGTCTGCGGCTCGGCATCGAGTATTATTTCACCGATTAATGCTATCAATACAATACTGCTTCCTTTTGAGCATTGGATTGAGCAAGATTAAGCAATAGTATTGCCGATTTTTGGTCCAAACTGAGCGGTGGAATGATAATTAAATTGCTCGGAGAAGGATTACCATTAGATGATACAATGCGGTCTTCCTTGGCAATAATCACGATTAAGATTGTGGTAAAGCATACTACTTACTCATCTCCTATAATGATTCCTGCTTTCCACGGTTTCATTGTCTCTGCCAACGACAAACACAAACCAACAAGCAGAGGAAAATCATGATAACTTTCACCGCCATCACAGCCAATCCCAGCAAGAATATAATTCATGCTAGCTTGATAGTTGAGCCTAGCCTAATCTTGCATATCGCGCAGCGATAATATCTCCAAGCAATTCTGTAACATTTGCCTTGCTAATTGTTTAGCGTTTATTGCTATTGCTCAGTAGCACTCCGGCAAGCACACCACTGCCGAAAATGACAAGAGCACTAGTAAGCGGGCGCTCCTTAATGTATTTTTCCACACTTTCTCCGGTATCTTCAGCCAGATCGACAACCCTTCCGCTTTGTTTGCTTGCAATATCCTTTACTGAAGATACCAATGAACCAAGGTCGCTAAATTCTTTTTTTAACTGATCCATTTCTTTTCTAAAATCATCTGTCATTGCCATGATTTATTCTCCACTTGAATTAAAAGTTTTGTTAACTGATTAATTAGTTTATAAGCTAAATAGATTATTTCACCTCCTTGAACAAATAATGCGTTCTTGACAGAAGGTTCCATGCAATTTGTAATGCGTTAAAATAAAACATTGCCTGTAATCCACTAAGCTCTTTCTGAATATTTCCTACTTATTAGTTGTAGATCAGATAAATGATGACTAACACAAATGTAGGCACTCCAAGTAACCAGGCTATAAAATATTTTCCCATTTGAGCCTCCTTTTATAAATGCAAGCTGTCTATTAAATTAAGGTTTCACAGGCAGTAGAATAGAGTAGTAAACTATATACTTCTTATGTAAATACTTAATGTTATAAAAACTCGATTTAATCTTGTCTGTGAATCACAGTACGATATAACTTTACAGCAATAAACGGCTTTAGTATGTGCGATACCGTACAAATAGATTTTTGCTTGACGCTGCCTGTTTATAGACGGCAGATATCTATTCTTACCCTAAGTGAATATTATCCGTTTCTAAAGCAAAACTGACTTTGTCGGCTTTACCTTACCGTTTTATTGATACAATCTATGGCTTGCTATCGCGTCATTTTTGATTTGAAAATGGAATTACAAATCTGCAGAGAGTAGACATTATGGGCGTGATTTGGATATTAATGAGGAGGATCTTATGGAGGACTTTTGGTGCTTGTTGCCGGACGTTCTGTCCATAGCTGGGATCAGGGTAATGCCTAAGAATCGGGGGGCAATAAAAATTCCTATAAAACCGTAAGCTGTAATGCCACCAGTCACCCCAAGAACAATGAGAAGGAATGATAGCTTACTTTCGCGACTAATGAGATAAGGTTTGACGAAATTGTCAATACTACTGTTCACGAATGTACCCCATAATATCATGAAGATTGCCCAGCCATAGCGATTCTTGATAGACAAACCAGACATAGCGCCGCCCCATAATAGAGCAGGGCCCATCGGAATCAATGATAAAACAAAAGTGGCGGCACCAAGTAAGAAAGCGCCTGGTATTCCGGCAATGAAAAAACCAATAGTGGCAGCGATAGCCTGTGCTGATGCTGCGCCAAAAATTCCATATACAACCCCAGTCACGATATTATGAATCGTGGCTAGAGGATCAACACCGAAACTGAAGCCAAGAAGCTTTATCATTCCTTTGCGTAGTGTTTGTATCAGAGCTTCACCGTCACGATAGAAAAAGAAGCCAATGAATCCAGCAAATACCATTTGCAGCAAGCTTTGGGCGATTAAAATACCAAGGTTAAGGAGAAAATTTCAGTGTGGCTCAAGTAATTCTTTGAAGAGCATTACCGCTTCGTTTCCACCAGAAATGAGCCCTTGCCAGTAACTATCAAGTTTTGTGCCGAAGAGAGGAAGGTCTGTAAGCCATGCTAGCGGCTTTATCGGACCATGCTTCAGTGCCTCTATAGATGCAGTTACATTACTTCCCAAACTGATGGCAAGCAATGCAGATGGCGAAAGCCAATTATCCATTAGCCAGTGGACAGGTCAAGCGTATGAGCATAACCATGAATAAAATAACGGTAAAACGATACGACTACGTCTTCTGTAGGCAGAAGAAATCTCTAGGTACAGCTTCCTGATAACCTACAATTCCATTTCTAAATCAAAAATGATACGAAGGCGAGCCGCAGACAGTATAAATAATACGATAAAGTGAAAATAATATGATAAGGTGAAGCCGACAAAGTCAGTTTTGCTTTAGAAATAAAATAATTTCGCAAAACAGCTTAAGATCTTGAAGTGGTTTTTGCCTTATGATGAAATCTTGACAAACCAACGCCCAACTTTACCTAGTCGGCTAAACCATAAAGCTATAAGAATTAAGCTTATTTACTTTATATGTGTTGTTCAACTCAAAAGTTTTTGTCCGGCAAATTTAATCAAAGATGGTAGAGTAGTGACTACTCGTTGCCGTAGACGCGGACTCGCGCCAAGTACTATTCCACCGATTAACGCTGTCAATACAATATCGCTACTTTTAATATTGATATTGGGTTGAGTAATAGTATTGCCGACTATTTGCTTTAATTGAGCATTGAAATGGTGAGTAAATTGCTCGGAGATAGGAGTTCCTTTGGGTGATACAGCACGGCCTTGCCTGGCAAAGATCAGGACTAAAATTGTGGCAAAAAATAATATTCCAATTCCCACAATTATCCCTGCCTCCCATGGTTTCATTGTTTCTGCCAACGCCACATACAACCCAATAAACACAAAAACCATGCCTACTACCACCGCCATCACAGCCAATACCAGCAAAGATATAATTAGGGCTAACCTGATTAAGTCTTGCCATAATCTAGCATATTCCATAACGATATATCTCCAAGCAATTTAGGCAATATTTATATCGTAAATTAATTAGCGTTTATGTTTATTATTCCTCAGTAGCATACTGACAACAAAACCACCGCCGAAAGCGATAAGAGCAGTAGTAAGCGGTCGTTTCCTTATATACTTTTCAACACTTTCTCCGGTATTTTCAGCCAGGTCGGCAATTTTCTCGCTCTGTTTGCTTGTAAGATCTTTTACTGAGGCTGCCAATGATCCGGGATTAGATTGCTCGGAGACAGGGCTACCTATATTAGGGGCAACGCGGCCTTGCCTGACAATGATCAGGATTAAGATGGAGGCAACAAATACCACTCCACCACCCACGATTACTGCTGCCTCCCACGGTTTCATTGTCTCTGCCAATGACACATACAGACCAAAAAGTATGAAAATCATGCCAATCATTACTACGATTACAGCTAAGCCCAGTAGGGATATAATTAAGGCCAGCCTGAGTGTGCTTCGCCTTAGTTTTGCATATTCTGTAGCGAGAATATCTCCAACCAATTTTGGCAACATTTATGTCGTTAACCGTTTTAGCGTTTATTGCTCAGTAGCAAACCAACTACAAAACCGCTGCCAAAAGCAACAAGAGTACTCGTAAGTGGCCGTTCTCTAATGTACTTTTCTGCGCTTTCTTCGGTCGCCTTGGCCTGACTGCGTACAATTTCTTTTGCATCTGAAGCAAAGTCGACAACTTTCTCGCTCTGCTTGTCAACAAGGTTTTTTAGGGTAGCTCCCAATGATCCAAGGTCAGACCGAAGGATACTAAGATCTGTTTTTAACTGATCTATTTCGTTGCTATCATCAACTCTATAACTATCTGTTGGTCCCTTGGTTTGTTCTCCCTTTGAAGCTGCTTCTTTATTGGAATCACCTGTGGTTGCCATGATTTTTTCTCCGTTCGAATGAAAAGTTTTGATAATTGATTAATCAGTATATAAGCTGAATAAGCTCTTCCATTTTTTTGACTTAAGCTGCCATGATTTGTTCTCCGATCGAATGAAAAGTTTTGATAATTGATTAATCAATACAATATATCAGCTCAATAAGCTTTTTCACTTTTTTGACCATAGAATGTTCGCTGGATAGAAGATTTCAAGCAATTGGTAATACGTTAAAATAGAATATTTCCTGAAATCTATTAAGCTCTTTGAGTATTTTCTACTTAGAATAACAGATAAATGATGATCAACACGGATATAGGGACTCCGAGTAACCAGGCTAGAAAATATTTTCCCATTTGAGTCTCCTTTTTAAAGTGCAAGTCATTGAATAAAATAGCGCTTCACAGGCAATACAATGGAATAACATGCTTTCATGTAAATACCATGCAAGTATAAAATTTGATTCAGCCTTGTCTGTGAATCACAGTGCGATTTAACTTTACAGTAATAAACAGCTTTAGTATGTGCGATACCGTACAAATAGATTTTTGCTTCAGGTTATCTATTTATAGATGACTGATATGTATTCATACTTGGCTGGTAGTCAGCCCACCTGGATATGACGCGATTTCCGCTCTGCCAGGGAAATCCCTACCGCTTGACGGTGCTTACCAATCATACTATCGCTTTCCCAATCACCTATACGCACGCTCTGCTTTGCATTGAACTTCCGTCGCAGTTTCTGTCAGCGCATATGTTGCACGATCTCACTGGAAGATGGCAGGCTGGATTGAAGCTTTCGGTTTTACCAAAACATGATTTCGCGAAAGATACCACAGGCGCATGTTGTGCATTTGTATCTGCCAGTGTGGAGCGGTGAATCAGTGCGGTTCCCGGCTGAAAATAACAAGTACAATGGCTGTTGAAAGCCGTTTACAGGTCGTGAATTGAAAACCGTTGTGCCAACTGCGCATAAATCATTGCTGCAAATTGTGTCCGACAATCGAGCGCTCGTATCCGGTGATTTCCCACATGGTATTTTACCGCACGATCAAAGCGACAATAGGCGATGTGCTTGAGCAATTGGTGTAATACAGTGTTATCCTATTTCTAAATCAAAACTCACTTCTCACTTTATCCGCTTCACCTTGGCGCATAATTGATATTGTCTGCGGCTCGCCTTCGCGTCATGTTTGATTTGGAAATCGAATTAATATGTTTTAGACTTAAATCCTTGGGTTGGAAAACTTCTGTTTCGAACACATCGATTTTACCCCATCCCCAAGCTCACTCAGGCTTTATCTCTCATAGGGTGATAGCTAGCCGGACAGTAGTGAAAAAAGGAGTAAATAAATACGTATGAGAGGAATATTGTTAGCTTCAATAATTGCTTTGGCAACTAATGCTGTGATGGCTGACTGGTCTTTAGTGGACGAAAGTGCCGATGGTTCAGCAATAATTTATTCCGACTTTGACACTGTTCAAATAGCTGGCAACAAAATTAAGATGTGGTCATTGGGGGACTTTAGGACTGTGAAGGAAACCAATGGAGTCAAATTTTTATCTTCAAAATATCAAAAAGAATACGACTGTAAACTAGGGCAGGTGAGAATGCTTGCATTTATTTTATTTAGCTCAAACATGGGGAAAGGGCAGGTCGTTTATTCAGATAATCAACCCGATAAATGGGCACCTGTAGCAGCTGGAACAGTTGGAGAAACGCTCTGGAGATTAGCTTGCGAAAAAAATATATCAAAAGATTAGCGCAGTATTTTTTAATCATCAAACTGTAGAGCGCTAGTAGGTCATGTAGCAGATGTAATAATTTGGTTTCTGTCAGTATCCTCGGTATGTAAAAATATACGAAAATAATATAATTCCTTACTCGGTTCAACACGCATGGCAAAGTTACATACTCATTACGACAACCTCAAAGTGGCACGTAATGCTCCACTAAAAGTCATTCGTGCTGCATATAAAAAGTTATCACAGAAATTTCATCCGGACAAGAATCCTGGAAATACTGAGGCTGCTCGAATCATGTCGATCATCAACACCTCATATAAAGTGTTGTCTGATCCTGACAAACGTCGAGAACATGATGAATGGATCGCCGGAATGGAAGCAGCGAATTTAATTAACAGGCAAACACATCAAACACCTCCTTCAGCCAGTCAATACTCAGCTGCACAATATTCTACTCACTCTTCTGAAAACACTTTTTTACTTAACCTCTTCCTGCCGATATTCAATCCAATCAAGGGTATTGTTATATGGACATTCATTTATGTCATTGGTATTAGTATGCTAATTGGCACTATTTTGCTTGTTGACAGCGTCATTGAGTTTTTTAGAGGAAAAAGTTAACTTTTTCCTGACCCAAAAGCGTATAAAATAACACCAGTACCAATTCACACTGAATATGTGCCTCAGTATAGGGGTAATTCCATTTCCAAATTAAAAATGGCGCAATGGCGGACTGCAGGCAATTTCAATAATACGGCAAGGTGAAGACGATCAAGTCGGTTTTGTATTGGAAATGGAATAAAATCGTCTCTCTTGACCAATATTTGCAAGTTATGTCAAAAAATTATTAACGGTTTCACGCGAACTGCCTTTCGACAGTATCAATAGATTATTACATATAAATATTATTTCTTTTGATTTATGCTAAATTCATAAGCCATCTGGCTCAATAACACTACAATATCAAAATCATCTGTATTAATTAGGGGGCTACTAAAAATTGGTGTTTTAAACCATACGAGGCAAGAACAAAAAATGTTGACGCAGCATATGATGCTATGTAAAGAAAGAGAAATTTTTTGTAAACAACGCGATATATTGTAACGAATATGGCGTTTTACAGGTATTTTATGCTCAATTCAAGATTATTGGTTCCTCTAATGGCCACATTGGCTGAGCAAAGTAATGCGACTGGTTTTGCTACAAACTTTGCCAGAATGGTGTAAATTTTTTTCTTCTGCCGTGCAACACCGCAAGTTACACGGCAAATGTCTGATACCGATTTGTTGACATTATGTTTTTAGCTGTCCTTCTCAGTTATCATCATTCCTTCAGAGTTGTGGTTAATAATGAGCGAAAACTATCTTGTAGGTAACCAGGCTATTTTATTCATCTTGAGCTGATGCGATACCAGGAGCGGAAAAAAACACAGTACGACAATAATGGATGAATCGTAGTAATTTCTCAGAATATATTACAAAAGAACCTCGGATAGTCCGAGGTTCTTTGTTTTTCAGATCAATTTTATAATGACCTGATATTGGCTGCTTGTTTACCTTTAGGTCCGGCAGTCACTTCGAAAGTGACACGTTGAGCCTCTTTCAGAGACTTGAAGCCGTTACTATTAATAGCGGAAAAGTGTGCAAACAAATCCTCTCCACCATCATCTGGAGTAATAAAGCCATAACCCTTGGAATCATTGAACCATTTAACTGTACCTGTTGCCATTTTATTTCCTTAAAAATTAATTGAATCATATAGTGATCAGTGTTTATAACTGATGTGTTGTTAGGATATCGAGAAAATTAGATAAAAAAAATACGTGTAAGCACGTAGTAAGCTATTAAATAAACATTCTCGTTATGAATGAACCGGCCTTTCCCTTTGGTGTAGTGGATGTGGTTGCTGAGGCTGACGGTTCTACATCCAAGGCCGCGTCCTGTCGGGCGCCACGTCATAGGCTAGCCGTGCATAACTTCTGCTGGTTTAATCATTCACGCGGACTTAGGTTGTTAATGTGAATCAAGAGTTAACTCGTAAAGAAATCCAGAAAAACACAGCCACAGCCAGCTTCCGCAATATGAGTTGAGGCGAAATCTGATTATTGGACAGAAAAACTTCGCACATTCAATAAAATCGCTCTAACTTAGGTTAATTTGGTTTTTTAGGTATTTTTAGAGGTGCCTTAAAATGTTCTCCATACCCAATTCACTAGGGAACGCAGCATGGGTGTTTGATTCATCGCGGCTTATAGGAGTAAAATAAGATTTTGTCATAGAGATTGCTTTTCTAAATATGTTAAAAGTTTAAAAAAACAAATAGATTTAAAATAGCGGCAACGATTTTTTTGCTATTTTTTTAAGCTTTTCTGTCACTTTTTGGTTTTGAGGTATTTTCCTTCTCTAAAACTGAAACTCTGAAGTCTACTTTCTAGAATTTTTAGATGAGAGTCTAAACATTGAATATCACTTTGAAAATTTTCGGTTTAAGTTTGTGGTTAATTTTTAATGTAGTGAATGCCGAAAATATACGTATACCAATTAAATCCGGGCCGAATGGAGCTGTAACTTTTGATAGCAATATTACGAATGACGGAATGCAAGACCGGATGAACTCAGTTGGTGGTGGTTTTTCAAGTATAAGTGGACATCGCGCAAATGCCACAGTTAATATAAAAAGAGGAGAGGGAACAATAAATTATGCACGTAAAAATTCGAATGGAGCTGTCACATTTAATAGTAATTTTTCGAATGATAAAGCGGCTCCTCTGATGAACTCAGCTGGTGGGAGTTTTTCAAGTACAAATGGGCATGGTGCAAATGCTACAGTTAATATAGAAAGACGAGATGGAACAATAAACTACTCACACAATAATTTGAAGAGAACTATCACATTTGATACCAATCTTTCGAATGACGGAACAGGACTTCAAATGAACTCAATCGGTGGTGGCTTTTCGGGTAAAAGTGGACATGGGGTAAGTGCAACAGTTAATACAACAGGAAGTGTTGGAGCAATATATTATATACACACAAATAATAAGACGAAAATCAAATTTAACAGCGGCGTGAATATTAACAATGGTAATCATGCTGCAAATATCGGAGTTCAGATTCCCTTCGGTGCGAAATAATTCGCCTAGCCGATCAAGGTAATTAGCTCAGCTGAGCTTTAATGCTTAACGCAAATAAGGCGGAATAGGTTCTCCAAAGAATTCGCGCATTAAAAAATTTTCGAGTCCCTCGCTATCTCCTGGGCGTGCAGACAGGACAACGACGCGATTAAGGCGAGGTGATTCCCAGTTAAAGTCTTCCTGATGATACTGACGAATGAGTTGGATCATCCTGCGTATGATTGCACGTTCAATGTCGCCGTCCGGTCCTGCTTTCACTTCAATTAATTCCCGCCGTGGATTGATGTCGCCAGTTGTCCAGGCGCGAAACGAGAACTGCGCATAACGCGGGCCAATATGGATAATCTGAAAAACGCCACTGGTACCAGGTATTTGTAAATTGCGTTTAACTTTCGCCATCCTGATCTCTTCCGCTGAGGGCTGAGGTTTAGTATTAGTATCTTTGTTGTCCTCAAGCCCATCAAGAATACCGGCTGGCCGACTTTGTTTCATTTTTCTCTGATTAATATACTCCGATAAATCGGCCGGTGCAGCGGCATCCTTTTTTTGTGGAATCTTAGTTTTGGTTTCTTTCTTGGGTGGTGTAGCTTTTACCGTTCCAGTCGTATCCTGCTTAACACGAGGTGGTATGGGGGGGGCGAGCGGCTTGGTGCGCGGAAGTGGTGGCATTGCCAAATCTGGTGCTATTTCTGCTTGCTGTACTTGATCCTGAGGCTGTGTCTCGATGCCTTTGGATGGTGGCGGCGCAGGTTCCTGTGGTTGTGCGAGTTCCGGAAGTTCCAGAAATTCCGCTTCAATCGCGTCAGGGATATCAATGCTGACTTTGATTTCGGGCTCTGTCAGAAAAAAACCGAATGCCCAGATGATGATCAGCCAAATTAGCAGCGCCAGTGGCAGTGGCCACCACAAACGAATTTCCCTTGTTCTGAAGCTGTTCATCGCTATGGGCTTTATCAAACTATTTATCAAGGAATATAAATTATTTATACTGAACCGCGATCAGAAAATGCTGCACACCCGCATTCCGCGCTCGAAGCATCGCCTGAACCACAATGCCCTGTGGTGCTTCATTATCTGCCGAAACGATCAGTTTTTGCTTGGCATCATGAAGCAGCGGTTTGAGCGTGCTAGCCAAAGTATCAAGGGTGACAGATTCTTTATTGATAAAAATTTCACTGTTCTTGGTCAATGTTAAAGTTACCGGTTTTTCGGTACTAAGTTTCTCGGCTTGACCTTCAGGTAAGTTAACTTGCACAGAATCCAGCTTCTGCATGGATAACGAAGCCAACATAAATGTCGCGAGCAGAAAGAACATGACATCAATCATGGGGATAATCTGGATATAACCTTTACGTGGGGTTCTGGATTTACGTAGTTTCATGGATATTTTCCTTTTGATCCAGCCGAATATGATCGATCAGGCGTGTACCGAGGCGTTCCATTTCATCCATGGTTTGTGATTGCAGGCGTGAGAAATAATTGAATCCAAATAACGCAACCAGCGCGATAACCAAACCAATAACGGTGGCGATGAGCGCTTCGGCAACACCACCTGTCACTGCGGTGGGGTTGACGATGCCTTCATTGCCGATAACTTGAAAGGCGCTCATCATGCCGACCACGGTTCCTACAAGTCCCAGTAGCGGCGCGGCTGTAACGATGGTTTCCAGCGCCCAGAGCCGGCGGGCCAATGAATTCTCAATTAGTTGGGCTTCATCTGCTGCACGTGACTCCGTCCACCAGAATGGTTGATGCCGATTGGAGATTACCACTTCAAAGAACCGCTTGTAATAGTGGCGTTTATCTAGCCCTGACAGGATTTTTTCCAGATCTTCCCACTTGAAACCATAGGTTTCGATGAGATTCAGCAAATCGTTCGATAGACGGGCAAAGCGCCAGTAAACAAATGCTTTTTCGAGCATTATCGCCAAGGCGAGGACACCCAGCAAAGATAACGGCAAAATAATGATTCCGCCCAGTTTTAACATGATCCAGGCTTGGTTAAGGTATTCCATTTATAAACTCCAGATGGGGTATGTTTTTATAACTTGTGATTCGAAACAGCCGTTGCCTTGGACTTAAGCTATTAATACCGAACAATCAGCGAGCTTCTGGGCATTGCATGCGAACTTCAAGATATTTCTTCGCAAAGTATGTGGCGGCTATTTTTGAGTTTGTATTCTCTATTTTAAGCTACAAACTGAGAAAGTAGGTCAGGAATCTATTGCTGCTACCACATAAGTAATCTTTGACTATGTCTAGGGTCAACTTTCTCGTGGCAACCTTGAATTTCTGAGTAAATGCGCCTTGCCTTTACTTCGATGGGTATCAACTAGGGCTAGCTACCATCAGCTATTTTTCCTATGCGTTTCTGATAAAAGCTGCTAAGAGTGCCATATTTTATTGCTAAAAATTTCTAGAAGTGATGGCATATGATAAGGCCGAAGATTTGCTGCTTTCGTGGCCAGATAACCTCCTTTCAAAACGCTGTGACTGTATTCGAGAAAGCAGTTATGATAAGCAAGTAGTCTGGATTTAGTGTAAACAGTGATTAATTAGTGCTGAGGTATTCTTTCTTCAAGCTGAATGATATATTTGCTTGATACAAGTTTCCAATTTCTTACCAGCATGAATCGTTTTTTTTCGGATAGTAATCAGTATCAAATAGGACAATTAGAACAATTTGGTGACAGATTTATCATTGAAAAACAATTCTATTTCTCTGTTTGTTCATCTGCTTGCAAATATAAATATAGGGCGATGACCTGCTAATCTGTATGATTATTTATTTAAACCAATAGTTTTACGTCGTACGTGATACTAACTACTATTAACTTTATCACAAATAAAAATTTGATAATAAAGAATTGCTTTTACTTCATAGATACAATTATAGTTTGTTTCATAAAAAATAATATTAAGTTATAGTTAAGTTATAGCTATTAAACTGATTTTAATATACATCTAATAAGTTGGAATTAAGGAGATATGTATGGCATTGCGTATTAATGATCAAGCACCTAATTTTCAAGCAGAAACGACACAAGGAAGGATTGATTTTCATGAATGGATTGGAGATCATTGGGTAGTATTATTTTCTCACCCAAAGGATTTCACACCTGTTTGCACTACAGAATTAGGTTATATGGCCGGTATTCAATCTGAATTTGATAAGCGCAATACTAAAATTATCGGGCTTAGTATTGACCCGCTTAATGATCACGAGAAATGGTTGAAAGACGTTGAAGAGGTTGGTGGTTCACGGGTTAGCTATCCTGTTATTGCAGATACTGATCTGCACGTAGCTAAACTCTATAATATGTTCCCTGCAGATGAGACAGGCTCAGCAGAAGGACGGACAGCGGTTACAAACGCGACCGTTCGTTCAGTATTTATTATTGGTCCTGATAAAAATATCAAGCTTATGATGACTTATCCCATGACAACCGGTCGTAACTTTAATGAGATCTTGCGAGTAATTGATTCAATGCAGCTAACCGCAAAACACAAAGTCGCAACGCCCGTGAATTGGGAACAAGGGGAAGATGTCATCATTGTTCCTTCAGTTAGCAATGATGAAGCTAAGAAAATTTATCCACAAGGTTGGGAAACAGTGAAGCCATACCTGCGCAAGGTAAAGCAACCATAATTTATTCATAGTTCCTGTGGTATCGCGAGAAAATATTAAATATTAATATTTTAGAATTAATGGAAGGGCATGAGATCGTTGGTTTTGTGGCGGGTTTCGGTACCACTTTCGCAGCCGCTCCAGATTTGCTCGCGATACTTAAACGAAGGAGTTCTCAAGGTATGAATCCTACCATGGCAGGCATTATGGGCTCGTTTCAAATCATGTGGGTATATTACGGTATTTTAATTGATTCAATGCCTGTAGTTGTCTGGAATATTATTGCAGTGGTAATTAATTTTCTCATGGTAGGTGTATTTTTTTACTTTGCCCGCATCGGGAAAAATTAACTGGCTGAGCAAAATCTACAAGCCGCTACAAGCGCTTCAGGCGTAACGATGAAACCTGGACTTACGTCACTCCAGCTTGCATTATGTTGAGGGGATTAACCTGGCGCTGGAATTTATAAATAGTTTTAAAATTGAGACTGCTTTTCCACTGGAATATAACTAATATGCTCTGATACTCTCATTTAGCCTTCTCGGTCGTATTCTTACCCTGATTTCTCTCCCCTTAAAAATACCAAAAATCAAAGTCCTTTTCTTTCAATCAGCCGTAATCGCGTAAATTTTTGATCGTTAATCCGTGCATTTGACAATTTATTGCATCTTTATTATCTTCGCCTTTCATAAAAAGGCTACTCATCTCTCTTATACATGATAATCCGGAAGAATCGAAGGAAAAACCGATAATGATCAGTCCTTATCGTCAGCATCGCCGGATACTTATTGCAAGTCTGGCCGGAACGGCTGTCGAATATTACGATTTTTATATTTACGCGACGGCGGCGGCATTAGTATTCGGTCCATTGTTCTTCCCAGCCAGTTCGCCAGCTGCGCAATTGATGCTGTCATTCATGAGCTTTGGTATTGCTTTCATTGCACGCCCGTTTGGTGCAGTATTATTCGGTCATTTCGGTGATCGGATCGGACGAAAATCGACATTAGTCGCATCGTTGATGCTAATGGGAGTGTCGACCGTGCTGATTGCATTTTTGCCGACTTATGCGATGGTCGGCTGGGTTGCGCCATTATTGTTGTGCATTCTGCGCTTCGGTCAGGGACTTGGCCTTGGGGGAGAATGGGGCGGTGCAGCACTACTGGCGGTTGAGAATGCTCCTCAGGGATGGCAGGCACGTTTCGGCATGGCCCCGCAACTGGGCGCACCTGTTGGCTTCCTTGCTGCCAATGGGCTGTTCCTGCTAATTGGCATAGGACTGAGCGAAGCGGAATTTGCAGCGTGGGGCTGGCGTATCCCGTTTCTGGCCAGTGCTATTCTAGTCGGGCTAGGCCTGTGGGTGCGCCTGAAGATCAACGAAACGCCTGAATTTGCTCAAGCTCTCTCACATGAGCCTCCAATTCCGGTTCCCATCAGTGAGTTGATCCGCAATCATACGTTAGCTACCTTCGCCGGGACTTTTGCGGTGGTAGCCTGTTTCGCGATATTTTACCTTTCAACTGCTTTTGCACTTGCCCATGGCACGACCGTCTTAGGATATAACCGTGAGGTTTTCCTGGCAGTCCAACTTGCTGCTATTCTGTTTCTAGCGCTGGGTATCATCGTCTCGGGTGTGCGTGCTGATGCAACCAGTGCTGTGCGAGTTTTGACATGGGGATGTGCTGCGACGGTCGGTATAGGATTGATATTTGGATCACTTTTAGGTTCGGGTTCGCTATGGGTAGTATGGGCAATGCTATCACTCGCATTGTTCGTGATGGGCTTTGTCTATGGCCCACTCGGCGCGTGGTTGCCGTCGCTGTTTCCAGCGAGGGTGCGTTATACCGGTACATCAGTAGCTTTTAATGCGGGTGGCATTCTGGGCGGAGCAGCCGCTCCGATTGCTGCGCAGACACTCAGCGAAATAGGCGGTACATCCCTTGTGGGTCTTTACCTGACAGTGGCTGGAGTGTTCAGTCTTGTGGGGTTAGTACTGGCTCAGCGGTTTAAAGCAAAGTAAGCTGCGAGCTCTGCCCATAATACGTCGAGCACCTACACCATCGACCTGGTTCTATAACTAAATCAAAACTGACTTTGGCGGCTTTCCTTGCCGTATTATGGATATGATCTGCGGCTCACCTTCGCGTCATGTTTGATGTGGAGATGGAATGATACATCATTGCCTTATTTTTATTCTTTATTCAGATACAAGTCCATATCAAGATTGGATTGTCGGATTTTGCAGGATTGAGAATGTTATTTTCAGCAAATCCGAAATGTAATAAATTTAAAAACGCATGAGTCCGGTCAAACATCCTAAAGGTTTATACCTTTTGTTTTTTACAGAGATGTGGGAGAGGTTCAGCTACTACGGCATGCGGGCCATCTTCACATTGTTTATGATCAAAGCTTTGTTTTTCGATAAAGCGCTGGCCTCTGAGATTTATGGAAATTACACTGGCCTGGTTTACTTAACGCCTTTAGTAGGTGGTTACGTAGCTGATCGTTATTGGGGGAATAGAAGAACCATCCTTGTGGGCGGAGTCTTGATGGGGATGGGGCATTTCTGCATGTTTC
The DNA here is from genome assembly GCF_001007935.1 of Nitrosomonas communis. NCBI lineage: Bacteria > Pseudomonadati > Pseudomonadota > Betaproteobacteria > Nitrosomonadales > Nitrosomonadaceae > Nitrosomonas > Nitrosomonas communis. The sequence continues at coordinate 552,586 of NZ_CP011451.1, read as the reverse complement.
TATCTGCATCGAATTACAGCAATATTGCCTTCGCACAACCCATGCTATTCTTGGGTCTGGGATTGCTCATTTTGGGTAACGGTTTTTTCAAACCTAATATCTCTACCATGGTCGGTCAACTTTATCAGGCGGGGGATAAACGTATTGACGCTGCCTTCACCATTTTTTATATGGGTATTAATTTAGGAGCATTCTTTGCTCCGCTTGTTTGCGGTGGCTTTGGAGATACTGGAAATCCAGCAGATTTCAAGTGGGGCTTTCTTGCCGCCTGCATTGGTATGATCATTAGTATTCTTTCATTTGAATTGCTTAAAAACAAACTTATCATAACACCGACAGGTGAAGGTATTGGATTGGTACCAAAGAACAAAGTGTTAGCAGAGAATGAAGCTAAAGTACCAAAGATACCGCTTTCTCAGTCAGTCAGTTGGGCGATGGCCTCTATTGGTTTATTTATCGTATTTTACAGCCTTATGGAGTTAGATGTCATTGGATCAGCTATTTTTTCCCTCACTATTATCGGCCCTGCTGCCATCATTGCCGATAAAACGCTTACATCAATTGAGAAACAACGCATAGGAGTGATTTATATTCTTGCCTTTTTCGTTATTTTTTTCTGGGCAGCATTCGAACAAGCAGGCGCATCATTGACTTTTTTTGCAGAAGAACAAACTGATAGAAATCTATTCGGCGCAGAAATTCCAGCAAGTTTCTTTCAATCGATTAACGCCGTATTTATTATAATTTTGGCTCCCGTTTTCGCCTTTATCTGGACATTCTTAGGTCAACGCAATTTGGAACCATCTTCACCTACTAAACAAGCATTCGGGTTGTTGTTTTTATCGATAGGCTATCTCGTGATTGCATGTGGCGTACAAGGAGTGGATCCAGCAATTAAAGTTAGTTTTATGTGGTTAACTAGTCTGTATTTATTGCATACTATTGGTGAATTGTGCTTATCACCAATAGGTTTAGCGATGGTTGTAAAATTAGCCCCTGAGAAATTTGCTGCGTTGCTAATGGGAGTATGGTTTTTATCAACTGCAGCTGCAAACAAATTTGCAGGTACATTAAGTTCTTTGTATCCTGATCCTGCTTTCCCTGTCCCGCCGAAATTTATAATATTTGAAATCAATGATCTATATGAGTTTTTCATGATCTTTGTCATTTTGTCCGGGCTTGCATCCTTGCTTCTATTTATACTCACCAAGACATTACAAAAAATGATGCACGGTGTGCAATAAGTCTGTTTGTACTAGCAGAAATTTGTTCAGGTGATGATAGTCTCATCGGATTTTCTCCTTGACTACATGATTAGAGGATATCGCCATCAACATAAAACCATCGTCCTGCCTGGTACACAAAGCGACTGATTTCATGCAGACGATAAGCACGACCGCATACTTTATAGCGAGCTATAAATTCAACTATCGCATAATCCGGTGAGAGTTGTTCATGATGCTTCACTTCAAGATTGAGCCATTTTCTGTACGGTCCATCTGCCAACCTAAGTGAGGTTGGGCGGGTACTATGATACCAAGTCGCCAAAAGATAATCTTCACGACCAAGGGTATACGCAGTGTAGCGTGAACACATTAATACTTCTGCATTAGAAGCAATTTCGCCTTCATCGAGATAACGAGCGCAGCAGTCAATGTACTTTTTATTGCTGCCACAAGCACAGTGCACTATATTGATAACCATTTTAAGCCTGAAAGCTTCATTAATAAAATTATTCTATTTCTTATTAAACCTGATTTTGTCGGGCACTTTTTGCCGTATTCTTTATACTGTCTGCGCCTCGCTTTCGTGTCGTTTTTTTGATTAGGGAATGAAATAAGTAGGCAATATTAAATATTGTATAAATTAATTTATCTACACCCTAGAAAAAAGTACTCACTATTTTTAATTGATCCTGATTATCATAATGAGGTTTATCTCTTGAGGGTGGTCTATAATGACTCATCGTTTGCATCTTGACACATTTTGTGTCGTCTGTTTTTGCTAGATAGTGATGCTTCATAACTATAAAAAAGAAAATTATGCTGCCCAGTAATCGTATGGATGATACTTCACCTTGGTATCAAATAACTGTCGAGCAAAATATATCCTGCATCAAACTCACGGGCAGTTATACGCTGGCAGCATTAGATCAACAGCTACAGAAAGTGGGTGCCAAGCTTACTCATTTTGCAACGCAATCAGATCTCCACTGGGATCTGACGAGTATCCAGCAAATGGATCATGCGGGTGCCGTATTAATCTGGCGTGCTTGGAAAATGCATCGTCCAGCTAATTTATTGATACGACCTGAACATGAAAGATTGTTTGCTCACCTGGAAAAAGCACGTCCTGCACCTAAACCCGTACGCCGTGACATTCTCTGGCCCATCTTGACGCTGGGTAAACGTTATTTTTTATTTTGGGATCATTTGACTGGCATTATCACGTTATTGGGGCAGGTATTACTGAATCTTTTCTATCTCGTTAAACATCCTAATCAAATACCACTGCGAGAGATTTCTGCAAATTTATTCAGAACAGGGGCGCAAGCACTGAGTATAACCGCACTGGTGGGTTTCCTTATCGGAATTGTTCTGAGCTATCTTTCTTCTGAGCAACTCCATAGCTACGGCGCTGATACGTTTATTATCAATATCTTAGGGATGAGTATCGTTCGTGAGCTGGGCCCAATGCTAGCTGCAATATTAGTAGCTGGCCGTTCTGGTTCATCAATGACAGCGCAGCTTGGTGTGATGCGTGTTACAGAGGAATTGGATGCGCTGACCGTCATGGGTATCCCGCATAGCTTAAGGTTGGTTTTACCTAAAATCATTGGATTAGGCATCGCTATGCCGCTCGTTGTACTTTGGACCAGCGCGATTGCCCTGCTCGGAGGAATTCTGGCAGCTGATCTGCAAATAGGATTGAATTATAAATATGCATTAAGTAACTTACCCGATGCTGTTCCAGTTGCAAATTTATGGATAGGGATGGGCAAAGGGGTGGTCTGTGGCATGGCCATCGCCCTGATTGCTTGCCATTTTGGTTTGCGTATTAAACCGAATACTGAAAGCCTTGGCGAGGGTACGACCAATTCCGTAGTGACTTCCATCACAGCAGTTATCCTCATTGATGCGATATTTGCGGTAATTTTCTCGAATGTAGGTCTTAAGATTAGGAGCTAATGATTAATAATGATCCTATTATAGAGCTACAAGGCTTGTATACACGCTTTGGTAGTCATGTCATCCATAAAAACATTAACTTAAAGATATATCAGGGAGAAATATTGTCATTGGTTGGGGGCTCGGGGAGTGGTAAAACCACCTTGCTGCGCCAGATGTTAAGCCTGGAAGTTCCCGCGCAAGGGAGTGTTAAGATTCTTGGGCACTCCACATATGATTGTGACCTTGAATTATTGAGAAGCTTACGTAATCGCTCAGGCGTTTTGTTTCAGCAAGGTGCACTTTTTAGTGCGCTGAATGTATATGACAATATTGCACTGCCGATGCGCGAGTTACACTGTATGACTGAAGAAATGATTCGCGACTTAGTCATGTTAAAACTTGATATGGTTGAAGTAGAAGCGCAGCATGCTAACAAAATGCCAGCAGAACTCTCAGGGGGTATGATCAAACGTGTTGCATTAGCACGAGCACTTGCATTGGATCCCGAAGTGCTGTTTTTGGATGAGCCTACAGCGGGTCTGGATCCGCCATTAAGCGAGAGTTTTGTCAAACTCATTCAAACATTACGCAAGGAACTTACATTGACGATCATCATGGTCACGCATGACCTGGATACGTTGGCCGCGCTGTCCACGCGTGTCGCAGTACTGGCTGATCAGAGCCTTGTTGCAGTAGGTGAATTGGCCGACATCATAAAAATTGATCACCCTTTTATCAAGGAATTCTTTCTTGGGGAGCGTGGTCGGAATGTATTACGAAATGTATTAACGCTCCCTTAAGCAGGGCATCAGCAAAATATAAAAAGGTATCAGGTAAATCGCTCGTGTGAATTTTTAAATACTATAAGCTATTCATTCAAGGAAATATTTCATGTCTTCTGACACATTGACACTTGCCCAGATGCTGATTGGCCGTCGCTCACTTACACCAAATGACGATGGCTGCCAGGAAATATTAATCAGTCGGCTGAAACAAATCGGGTTTAACATTGAAAGCCTGCGTTATGGCGAAGTTGACAATTTATGGGCGCGCCGGGGCGATGTTCAGCCAGTTGTCTGCTTTGCAGGCCATACCGATGTCGTGCCAACTGGCCCATTGACTCAATGGGAAAGTGATCCGTTTATACCTACTGTTCGAGACAATAAACTGTATGGGCGCGGAGCAGCGGATATGAAGTCTTCTCTGGCCGCTTTTGTGACCGCCATAGAACGTTTTGTCTCTACCCATCCCAATCATAAGGGATCCATTGCATTATTGATCACCTCAGATGAAGAGGGCGTTGCCGTAGAGGGCACGGTCAAGGTGGTTGAAGTGCTGAAAGCGCGCAGTGAGTTGATAGATTATTGCATTGTCGGTGAACCGACTTGTACGGATAAACTGGGCGATACCATCAAGAATGGGCGACGTGGCTCGCTATCGGGAAATTTGATTATCAAAGGAATACAAGGTCATATTGCTTATCCCCATCTTGCCAAAAATCCTATTCATCTGGCTGCACCTGCTATCGCGGAACTGGCCCGGACCGAATGGGATCAAGGCAATGAATATTTTCCACCTACGACATGGCATATCTCCAATATCCATGGTGGGACAGGGGCTACCAACGTTATCCCGGGCGAAGTGAGCCTGTTATTTAATTTCCGCTTCTCAACCGCGAGCACGGTTGAGTCACTTAAGCAGCGGGTTCATGAAATTCTTGATCGGCATGGTCTGACTTATGATTTAGCATGGGAGCTTTCCGGCAAACCTTATCTCACCCCAAAAGGAAAATTAGCTGACGCACTCAGCGCAGCGATTAAAAGTGTCACAGCAATTGAACCCGAGCTCTCCACTACTGGCGGCACTTCCGACGGCCGTTTTATCGCTGGCATTTGTCCTCAAGTAGTCGAGTTTGGGCCGCGCAATGCCACTATTCATAAACTCAACGAGTATGTGGAGATAGAAGATATAGAGCGATTATCGGAGATTTACCGGTTAACGTTGGAGCGATTATTGCAATAATTGTACTGTCTGGGAGTGAATAATTATAGATGATAAGACGTTGCTCATTCATGGTTTTCTTGGCAACTTATTCTATCGCGCCCATCTCCAGTGCCAGATTGCGTGATTGTTCAGTTTCTTCTTCAGTGGGCTCTGAACCCAGCCAGCCTTGCAGATGAGTGTAAGTCATCTCGCTCAACGCTTTGATCCAATCATGGTGCTCATTGAGGCAGGGGATGAAATGAAATTCCTGTCCCCCAGCTTCAATGAATGTTTTTTTTCCTTCAATGGCGATTTCTTCCAGTGTCTCCAGGCAATCTGAAACAAAACCGGGACAAACAACATCCACGCGTTGCGTTTTTAACTTGCCTAATTCCTTGAGAGTCACAGCAGTATAGGGTGTTAGCCATTTTGCATTACCGAAGCGCGACTGGAAACATACTTGATATTGCTCTGTATAGAGTTCCAGCGCTTTTGCCAGTAACCTGCCTGTTTTCTGACATTCACAGTGATAAGGATCCCCTTTGTCTAGCGTTTTTCGCGGTACGCCATGAAAACTAAGGATAAGCTTGTCGGGTTTACCATGCTCAGCCCAATAATCACGAATATTTTGTGCGAGTGCAGCAATATAGCCCGGATGATCATGAAAATGCTTGACGGTGCGAACAGCCGGAATATTGCGCATCTTTTTCAGCTCCGAAAAAAGATTATCCATGGCTGAGCCGCTGCTGCTGGAAGCATATTGTGGAAAAAGTGGGAAGACCAGGATGCGGTCACAACCGCGCTCTTTCATATGTTGTAATACCTGCGCGATAGACGGATTACCGATGTTCATGGCATATTCAACGATAGGAGCGGGTTTAATGCGCTCTTCCAGAGCGCGTGCTAATAGCCTGGCTTGCTGCTCAGTATGAATTTTTAACGGAGACCCTTCCGGCATCCAGATTTGCGCATATTTTTCAGCTGATTTTCTTGGGCGCGTATTAAGAATAATGCCATGTAATATCAACCACCAGATCCAACGAGGAATTTCGATGACTCTTGAATTACTGAGAAACTGTTTCAGATAAGGTCTCAGCGCTTTTGCAGTCGGTGCGTCAGGTGTTCCCAAATTAATCAGCAACACCCCAATTTTACTTAAGGTCCCGTGTTGGTAGGGCGGTTCAGGTAACATGGATTTATTTAGTTTTATTTCTGCTTAAACAGGTAAGACACATAAATAATACTGTCAATTTTGTGATAGCCCACTTGTGAGCAATCTGGCGGTAATATTCACGATCGGGATAACACGCTCGTAAGCCATGCGCCTCGGACCAATAACGCCGACAGTACCCACCACTTTCCCTTCAATTTCGTAAGGGGCCGTCACTACACTGACTTCATCCAATGCAGCGACATCTGATTCTCCGCCGATGAAAATTTTTACACCATGAGCTTGGCGGCTCAGTTCCATGAGCTGTAGCAATTTAGTTTTACGCTCAAATAACTCAAAAAGCTTTTTTAAACTAGTCAAGTTGCCAGAGAGATCCTTAACATCGAGCAGTTTATGCTCGCCTGCTAATACAACTGCTTCACTGCTTTCACGAATGACATCGCTACTGATTTCAATGGCTGTACTCATGAGACTTGTCATATCGTAGCGCAATTGCTTTAGCTCTAACTGTAGGCGGCTGCGAATTTCTTCCAGTGCGCAGCCTGCATAATGCTGATTGAGAAAATTGCTTGCTTCGATCAAGTCTGATTGATTATAAGAAGTTTCAGTAAAAATGATCCGGTTCTGCACGTCGCCTTCTGGCGTCACCATAATCAGCAGAATACGCTTTTCAGACAATGCCATAAACTCGATATAACGAAATACGGCGCCACCTGACCGTTTGGGCGTAACCACTATTCCTGCAAATCGGGTTAATTCAGAGAGCATTTGTGATGCCACATTGATAAGTCTTGACGGGTTATCGGGATGCATCTGGTTTTCCAGGAGAGACATCTCTTTAATATCTAATGATTGGACAACCAACAAGCTATCAACGAAAAAACGGTAACCTTTAGCGGTAGGTATCCTGCCGGCTGAAGTATGGGGGCTGGCAACATAACCCATTTCCTCAAGATCAACCATGACATTGCGGATAGTAGCAGGACTGAGATCTAATCCAGAGAATTTAGAAAGCGAACGTGACCCTACCGGTTCGCCTTCATGAATATAGCGTTCCACAAGTGTCTTCAGTAAGGTTTTGGCACGTTCGTTAAGCATGTATTTATTCTACACGATACAGCTTTGCTAGAGAGTATATTCTGGAAGAAAAATCCAGCTTTCTTTAGCAGAGTGTTATTTCAGCAATAATCTTTTACCTTTCAGATACGCTGCGTTAATATGCGAAATATTTTCTGAAGACATTGGATATCTCAAATATAAATTTGTTTCCATGAGCGCATTTTTCAATAAAATTGCATTAATCGGTAAGCATAAGAATCCAGAAATCCTGGCACCGCTATTGAGTCTGGCAGAGTATTTAATCAGTCGGAATTTTGAAGTAGTCCTTGATCAATTGACTGCCTCACATCTTGGCAAAATTGATTACCCAGTGCTGACATTGGAAGAGATTGGTGCACAGGCTGACCTTGCCGTCGTATTAGGGGGAGACGGCACCATGCTTAACATTGCGAGGATTCTTGCCCCATTTAATGTGCCATTGGTCGGGGTTAATCAAGGAAGGCTCGGTTTTCTGACTGATTTGACAGTGGACACCATGAGGGAAACGCTTAGTGCCATGCTGGATGGGCAGTTTGTTATCGAAAAGCGCATGCTGTTATCTGCAGAAGTATTGCGCAATGAGGTCAGTGTGTTCAGAGCGTTAGCATTTAATGATGTGGTGGTGCATCGGGGTATCAGCACCGGTATGGTTGAATTTGAAGTACGCATCAATGGTGAATATGTCTATTCATTACGCTCTGATGGCTTGATTGTAGCCACTCCCACGGGATCAACAGCCTATGCGCTCTCTTCAGGCGGGCCTATTTTACATCCCTGCCTTGATTTGATTGAATTAGTCCCAATATGTCCCCATACTTTGAGTAATCGTCCTATCGTGGTCGAGCCGGATGCCATGATCGAAATCAAGGTGCTTTATACCACTGAAACTAAAATATACTCCGATAGTCATTCCTGGTTTGATCTGGGTGAGCATGACAGGATTATCGTGCGATGCTTCTCCGAGAGAGTCAAATTGTTACATGCGGTCAATCATAGTTATTACCGTATGCTAAGAGAAAAGCTGGGCTGGAGTGAAATTCCTCAAAAAAATCAATTATAATTGATTGGCATGCTAATTCATTTAACGATTCGTGATTTTGTGATTGTTGATTTGGCTGAACTGACGTTTAAACCAGGCTTTACAGTTTTGACTGGTGAAACAGGCGCAGGAAAATCCATTCTAATTGATGCCTTGATGCTTGCACTGGGAGGACGTGGTGAGGTGAGTCAGATTCGGCATGGCCGTGAACGTGCAGAAATCATTGCTGAATTTGATATTGACAATCATTTGAGTCTGCAGGCATGGTTGCGAGAAAATGATCTCCAGGCGGATGCTGATATTTGCATACTTCGCCGTATCATCGACACTCATGGGCGATCACGCAGTTATATCAATGGTAATGCCGTAACCTTACAGCAGCTTCGTATCGTTGGTAATCAATTAGTGGATATTCATGGGCAGCATGCACATCAATCTTTGTTACGCAGTGATACTCAGCGTGACTTACTTGATGGCTATGCTGGCAATAGTGAGTTAGTCAAAGAGGTCGCAGCAGCTTTTCAACATTGGCAACAATTACATCAGCAACACCTTAAATGGGAGCAGAATGCGGTTCTATTTTTACAGGAGCGCGAGCAGCTGGAATGGCAGCTGCAGGAATTTTCTGCACTGAATTTTTCGATAGAGGAGTGGCACACATTACAGGCTGATCATAATCGCTTGTCGCATACAGCAAATTTGTTAGAAGCGGTCGAATCCAGTTTGGAGATATTATCTGAAAATGAATCTGCTGCGCTGGAACAGCTGCATACTGTGCTCACTCGCCTGCGTCATTCGCTCGATTATGATAGTGATCTTAAGTCTCCTTATAATTTAGTGGAAACTGCCCAGGTTCAGTTACAGGAAGCAGTATACGAATTGAAACATTATCAACAGCGACTTAATCTTGATCCGCAAAGTTTACGTATGACCGAAGAGAGAATGGCAGCCATTCATGCCTTAGCTAGAAAATATCGCCTTTCGCCAGAGGAGATACCTGATTTATTGCAGAGAACAATGCAACGCCTGCAGGAACTGAGGCGTAATACTGATGGGGACAGCCTGGGTGAAGCCGTTTCATCGGCAAAGAAAGCCTATGAAGAACTTGCCCAGACACTTGGCATCGCACGACGCAAAGCGGCTGAAACATTGGCACATCAGGTCACTGAAGCGATGCAAACGCTGGCAATGGCAGGAGGTGGTTTTGATATCACGCTGGTACCTTATAATCAAGGTAGTGCGCATGGGCTTGAGCAGATTGAATTTCAAGTTTCCCCACATAAAGGGATACCGCCACGCCCGCTCGCAAGAGTTGCGTCAGGGGGCGAATTATCACGTATCAGTCTAGCGATCCAAGTCATTACGAGTCAGGTAGGGGCAGCGCCAACCCTGATATTTGATGAGGTAGATGTAGGAATCGGGGGGCGGGTGGCTGAAATTGTCGGCACACTTCTTAAGCAGTTAGGCAAAACGCGCCAGGTACTCTGTATTACCCATTTAGCTCAGGTAGCCTCAATGGGAGATCAGCATTGGCAGGTGGTCAAAGTGCCTGGGTTGCTTGCAGACAATCCGGTGTCTAGCGCTATCCGCTCACTGGATGAGCAGGAGCGGGTAGAGGAAATAGCGCGTATGCTTGGGGGAGTGAATATTACTGCCACGACCCGCCAGCATGCTGCAGAAATGTTACAGCAAAATAAGCAGTTGTCTTAAGAAATCATGCTAATTTAGCCAGTTAGCGTTATTGCTGCGCTATAGCTATGTTCTTGGCGCTGCGGATTAAAATCTCATCATCTTTGGCAATTCCATCTCTAAATCAAACATAATGCGAAGGCGAGCCGCAGACAGTATAAAAATAAAACAGTAAGTTGAAGCCGACAAAGTCAGGTTTGATTTGGAAATGGAATAACGAAAAACAGAGCGGGATCTAAGTATAGCTCGATCCGCTCTGCATATTTTAGAAAATAAACCCCACCTTGCTCCATATTAAGTGGGGCGCCAATTATTTAAATTAACTGGCTTTCATAATTTGCGATAACAGACAGTATGGTTTCTCTCGCATCAATTGCTTTATCCACCTTATTCTGATTAATGGCTTCTTTTAAATCCTGCAGCGCGTTTTCCATTTTTACGCGTTCTAATGAGCCTAAACGTAATGCTAAATCTGGAAGGAATATATTGGCATACAGAGATAATCTTTCAGCTGCCAGCGTAGCTTGATTCTTGTCAGCCTGAAATGTTGATTCAATCTCTCTTAAGTTATTTTTAACTTGACCCATTATTCCTTTGCTGATTTCGCTTACGATTTCGTTTGCGGATACATTAGCCAAATCTCCGGTCAATTGAGATTTAATACGAGTACTACCACTCGGATTGGTTTGTGAAATAAACTCTTCCACAATGCGATAAAAGTATTCGCCCTCAATCTGTTTTTCTCTTGCTTCATTAATATCTCTATCTCTTTCTGAAATAATGCCTTCCACTTCACGCAGCACTCCAATTAAGAAACTTCTGACTAGTGGGACGACGATATTTTCACGTGCGAGGGCAAGATTTGTTTTATCCTCTGCGCTGTTTTTAACCAATGCTTCTTTCCCATTGATAAATGCTAATGTTATTTGATCATCCAGATCAGGGTTACTGCCTGATTCGATGGCCAGTTTATCAGCTGTGAGTACCTTGTTTTCTCTGCCTGCCGTGCCAATAATTGCGAGAAAGGCAGCATAGGCCCGATCCCACTCAAGTTCCAGCGCATCGGTTGGCAGGCTATCAAAAGCGTCCAGCGTTAACGTTATGCGGTTATAGACAGTTAATGCAAAAACGCGTTGTAAAGTTTTATCAATGGCTTGCGCAGCTAATGCAGTCTCATTTCCGCTTCTGATAACTTCTATGGCATTTAATATGTCGTTATTCATCGACAATCCATAGATGCCGTCTACTATTTGCGTTAGTTGCTGTAAGTCTCCTTCATATTCAGCAGCAATGGCATCGGCGTTCATGGGCGTTTGATTACGTAATTCACCAATAGCTTGATAGGATGAAACGGCGCCATCAATGATCAAACTTGTATCATTTGTTTTATTAAATTTAGTAAGCTTAAGTTGATTCTCATAGTTGGTGAGAATCGTGGAAATGGCTTGACGTGCTTCTGCTGATTTTGGCTCGCTGTTTTCACTGCTTGCAATTTGCAGATTATTTAATGCATTTTCAAAATTGCTACGTACATCTGCGCCTAGACGTAGCTCCAGATCCGGCAAAAGGATATTAGCAAAATAAAGCGTACCTGCGGCTTCTGCCATCGCCTGGGCGCGATCTCTGCCAATACTGTCTTCTTGGCCTTTCATTTCAGCTTTTACTCGGCCAATAAATCCTTTATTTAACTCGCTTACCATCTCATCTGCTGTAATTTCGGAAGGATTGCCTGTCAGCCGAGCTTTTATAAACATGTTACCTACTGGATTATCCCGCGCAACAAGTGATTCAATAATACGATAGAAAATTTCGCCTTCTTTCTGTTCAATGGCTGTCGTTTCCGGATCTCTGTCTCTGTTATTAAGAACACCTGCCACTTCACGTAAAACTGAATTGTAATAGGCGCGCGCTAATGACATTCTGGTCGCGTAGCGCTCAATGCCAAAGTTAGCAAAGTCTTCGTCCGGGTTATTTTTATTTAATGTATTTCTAATCCTTTCAAAAGATTCATTTATAGCAATATCCAATCCTGAATTGGTGCCTTCTACTAAAGACTGTCTATCGGTAGTAAGAACATGATTCGGTCTTGCTGCAGTTGAGCTAAGCGCTTGAGCCGATACGAGCGCTTCATCTGTCATTTGATTTAGTGCAGTAGGTGTTGCCTCTTTAAATTGCTCTCGTATAGTTGCAATACGATTAAACACTGTTTGGTAAAAAACTCGTTGTAACGTCTTGTCAATGACCTGACCGGCCAGCTTTTGATCATTATTTTTTTTGATATCCTCAATTGCACTCAAGATATCACTATCCAGGCTCAATTGGTTGGTAGTATCGACTTCCTGCGTAAGCGTTTGTAATGCGCCTGCATAAGCGCTTGCAATAGCATCTGCGTTAATAGGTGTTTCTCTTCGTAAGGTACCAATCGTCTTGAAGGCAGCAGCTGCCGCTTCAATCGCCTCTTTATTAGAGGTGGTTGCGGCATGCACTGTTGCGCTTACGTATAGCATCAGGAAACTGCTTAATATGATTATGAATCTTGGAATCAGCTTCATGTAAACCTCCTTTTAAAAAATGAAAAACTTAATAATAATACGAATAATAACTATTATTACTTATATTGAAAAATATAGTTTTAAATTCGTATACTCCTAAAAGCTAATAGCAATTATTGCAGATACTTAGCTAAAAATTAGCAATCAAAGCTGCACGAACTGCAATAGGGGAACCGGGCATGATATTGTTGTTATTCTGAACAGATGCAAAATAATTGACATCAAATAAATTTTCGATATTGAGTTGCGCGCGTACTTGTTTACTTAATCGAGCAAATAATGCTGCATCGACGCGTGTAAAATCTGGAATAACCACTGTATTATCAGTTGAAGCAAACATGTTACTACGATAAATTACGCCTACTGCTGCACCGAATCTGGGAATGAAATCGTATCGACTCCAAATGGAAAAAGTATTGTGTGGAAGCTCAGCAACTGTGTTTCCTTTCGGTGCTCCGGCCTGCTCGCTAGTGATTTCTCCATCTTGATAAGCATAACCGCCCATCACACTCCAATTAGGGGTAAGCTGACCATTTACGCCTACTTCGACACCTTCAGTACGCTGCCCTTTAGTTAAAAATGATCGTGATGAATCATTGGGGTCAATCGTGATAACATTGGTTCGATCGATGCGATATGCTGCTGCCGTTAACGAAAGATCAGGACGAATATCCCATTTTATCCCTGCTTCATAATTCGTAAATTTTTCTGGTTTAAGAACCTCAGTGGTAACAGTCAACGAGGTTAGTTGCTCTCCTGCTCGTGGTACGTATGCCCGACTAAAGCTCGCATAAATGGAAAAAGGTTCAATCGGTTTATAGATCAGGCCAAACCTTGGTGACAATAAGCCATCCTTGGTTTCTAAATGATCTTGATTGCCATTTCTATCGCGAAAATCAGTTTCAAATAAATCATAGCGCACACCGACTATTGCCTGGAGCTGGGGGATGAATTCAATCTGATCTTGAAAGTAAAATGATGTGATATTAACTTTACTGTGATTATTTGCATCAACATCTCTATTGACAAATGTAATAGGGTCATTTGTAATGGGGTTGCTGACCGGAATACGCAAAATGGTTTGTCTGGGATTATTGTTGAAAAATGCTTCTTTCCGCAAATTATCAGTGATCTGTTGTCCTACTTCGATACCCGCCAGCAGCGTATGTGCCACAGGCCCTGTTTCAAGCGAATACAGGAAATCTGTTTGATTGAAAACATTCTTACGGTCAGTTGCATCGCTATAAGCGTCAATAGATACTAAACCATTAAAAACTTGGCTAGCGGGAAATATATTCTGGTAAAACTTATCGAATTGAGCGTAATTGGTTCGATTACGGAGGGTTACTCCAAAATCGAATTTATGCTCGATCAACGAATTAAAAGATAAAACATCAACTCTGGAATCACTTCGCCTTGGATCTCCAAAAAATTGTGAACTTTTAACATCAAACGGGCGGCCTTGGAAGGAAGGAATCCCACGATCAGCGGTGCGGTCGTCATAGTATCGTTCCATGTTTACAACAACTTTAGTGCGATCAGTAGGTTTGAAAGTCACTGTCGGAGAAATACCTAGCCGAGTTGAATCCACTCCATCTCGAAAACTTCCTGCGTCTTCAAATAGACCATTCACCCGTAAAGCAATTTGATCATGAATTGGCTGATTGATATCGGCGGTCATTCTTTTTAGACCATAAGAACCTCCCTGGAAAAAGAATTCTCGAATGGGTTCCCAGCCTGCTTGCTTTGTTACGCGGTTGATGACCCCACCCGAACCACCACGACCAAAAATCATTCCATTGGGTCCTTTCAATACTTCAATTCGTTCGATGTTATAGAGATCACGAAGATATTGAACATCATCGCGTATACCATCGACAAAAAAGTCGCCAGTTGAGCGATTGCCCCGAAATATTACGGCATCGCGATTTCCCTCACCTTGCGATACTCCGACACCCGGTACATAGCGCACAGCATCGGCTATACTTCGTATTGATTGATCTTTAATGGCACTTTCTGTAACGACAGAAATTGATTGAGGCACATCGCGTAGCAGAGTGTTAGTCTTGGTTGCTGTGGTGCTGCTGGTAGCCATATAACGACTTGTTTCGCGACCGGCTGTTATCTTGATCGAGGGGAGGGTAGTAACAACTGGACTGAGCGCAGACTCGGTGGATAATTTGATTATGGTAAAACCTTCTGGATGCGATATTGGCTGCAAGTCAGTACCTTTAAGTAATTGAGCTAATGCTGCGGAGATTTCATAATTACCTGCCAAACCCTGTGTGGTCTTGCCTTGTATAACAGCATCATCAAAAAAGATTTTTACTCCTGATTGACTTGAAAATTGACTGAGTGCCTTTTCCAGAGAACCAGCTGGAATGTTATAGGAGCGGGTGACAGGCTTTGTAATTTCTGCCGATTCAGCAAAAACAATACCAGGTAAAAAAATAGTAATAAATATTGAAAATAATAATGTCGTATATACATAAAAGCGATTAAATCGTGTGCTCTTATATCCGCTATATTCGCTTCGCGCTAGCAATAAAATATCGCTCCATTCCTGTTGAGTAATAAAGCTTTTAAAACTGGAGGTGTACATTATTATTTTTAATACGATAAATCAAAATTGAAGATCGATTTGCACGGGAAGCAGAGAGAATATTCGACAAGAGCTTGCTAGTCAAATTACTGGAAATTGAATGCCAGCAATAGAGCAAATTTACATTTAACTTTGTAGCCAGTTCTGAATACCAGCCTTTTGCATCACATCTAATTGTGTTTCTAACCAATCGATATGTTCTTCAGTATCTTCAAGAATATGTTCAAAAAATTCCCGGGAAACATAATCCTGAACTGTTTCACAGGCAGCAATCGCAGCAAGTAGCGTTTGTCATGAGGTATTTTCCAGAGTGAGATCACACGTCACGCATTCCTGGAGTGATTTACCAATCAAGAGCTTCTCCAGTTCCTGTAAATTGGGTAATCCATCCAGAAATAAAAAACGCTCAATGAGTTTGTCAGCGTGTTTCATATCCTCGATCTATTCGTTATATTCATGCTCGCCGAGTTGGTTAAATCACCAGTTTTTGTACATCCGGGCATGAATAAATTACTGATTAATCGCGGTTAACTGATGCAATAACTGATGATTTAACCAATTAATAATCTCAGCGTTCCCTTCCATAGTTGTCTTCTTGGACGGTTGACTCATAAGAATGAGTGATTTTAGGTGACAGGGGGTTGGGCCAGGATTTCTTGCATTAATGCTTGCTCAAGCACCTTTTTTGCGTGGCAGGCACAAATGCCACATTGCTCGGTAATACCGAGATTAGCTTTAAGATCACGCATCCGTTCAGCACCTTGACTGACAGCTTCGCGAATTGCATGATCAGTCACTCCCTTGCAGACACAAATATACATGAAACACGCCTTTATCGATTGGTTTAGACTCGCTTGTTTTGCTGGATATAAAGCAGCAAACATTACCGTTAATGAGAATTATTCGTGATTATATTCATATTGGCAGAGAATGCAAGTAGTGCTAATCAATATGTTTTTGCGCAGCAATCCGTCTGGCCGCGGCATATCAAAAAATTATTGCTACGCTGAAGCTAAACAGGCATGAGTAGGCATGCTGAGGCGTAATTAAGCGCGAGTTATGTCGTCTCTTGGGTTAGACACTGCAATGGATATAGAAGAGCATTTTCAGATGGAACGAATTATGGTAAAACCTGCCACCTTACCTTGATAGCTGTTGCACTATCGCGCAGAGTGTTGGATGAGGGGAGTTGATGCTAAAGTCTATTCAAGCTATTCAGTACTTTAAAAAAAGTGTTGCAACATATATATTCTTTGACGCAGGGTGTGGCGAGTGCCCTGAGCAAAGCTATTTTCCTTATTTCAAAAACAATTGAATACAATGGTTAAAGTATAATATTGCTTTTTCCATTGAAAGATTAATGGAGATGATGATGCCTATTTATGAGTATGTTTGCCGTTCGTGTGGTTTAGAGAAAGAACATTTACAAAAAATGAGTGATTCCCCTATCGAAAATTGCCCTGAATGTGGAAGTGGTGAATATGTTAAGCAGATTTCTGCTGCCGGTTTTCAATTGAAGGGAAGTGGCTGGTATGTTACAGATTTTAAGAATAAACCCGCGTCGGAGACTAAAACGAAATCAAAATCAGAAACTAAGAGTGAAAGCACAGTCTCGTCTGCTACCACAACGGAATGAGGCGGCAGCATTATCACATTATTATTTCCATGGACATGGCTAGCCGTTTAATGATATTTGCAATTAAACTGAAGTCTTTTCATTAGCAATCGCGTTGAATTTGTAGATGCTCCTAATTTTCCTTATATAAAACCAAAACAATATGCGTACTAACTATTGCGGCACCATTAATACTCGCTATTTGAATCAAATTGTTACGCTTTATGGATGGGTCCATCGCCGACGCGATCACGGGGGCGTGATTTTTATTGATTTACGTGATCGTGAAGGCATTGTTCAGATTGTCTGTGACCCAGAAAATGCGAATACTTTTCAGATTGCAGAAAAAATTCGTAACGAATTTGTGCTTAAAGTAATTGGAACAGTACGTCCCCGCCCAGAAGGAACAGTCAATCTGGCCCTTCAAACTGGCGAGGTGGAAGTGCTGGTGGACACGATTGAAATTCTGAATCCTTCGCTTACACCACCCTTCCAGATGGATGAGGAGAGTTTGAGTGAAGCGATACGTCTGGAGCATCGCTTTCTTGATCTGCGCCGTCCCGTCATGCAAAAAAACCTGCGCTTGCGTCATAAAGTCACCATGGCGGTACGTTGCTTTCTTGACCAGCAGGGATTCATCGATGTAGAAACACCGATGCTGACCAAATCAACTCCTGAAGGTGCACGGGACTATTTAGTTCCTTCGCGCGTCAATGATGGTCATTTCTTTGCACTTCCTCAATCTCCCCAGCTATTCAAGCAGCTTCTGATGGTATCCGGATTTGATCGCTATTACCAGATTACTCGCTGTTTTCGTGATGAAGACTTGCGTGCGGATCGCCAACCGGAATTTACTCAGATTGATATCGAAACTTCTTTTCTCAATGAAGATGAAATCATGGTACTGATGGAAGGGATGATTCGCAATTTGTTCCGTGAAGCAATCGGTGTCGATTTGCCCAGTCCGTTTCCGCGATTGAGTCATGAAGAAGCCATGTTCAGGTATGGCTCCGACAAACCGGATTTACGCATACCCCTGGTATTCACTGAGCTGACCGACCTGATGCAGGATGTCCCTTTTCAAGTGTTTCGGGATGCTGCCCAGAAACCAGATGGGCGCGTAGCTGCCCTGCGCATTCCAAAAGGGTGTGAATTATCGCGCAAGGAAATCGACGATTACACTCATTTTGTTGCTATTTATGGGGCAAAAGGGTTGGCCTATATCAAGATCAACAGCCTGGAAAAAGGATTGGAAGGATTGCAATCTCCCATCCTGAAATTCTTGCCTGAACCAGTCGTAAAAGCTGTGTTGGAGCGCAGCGGTGCGCAAGAGGGTGATCTGGTGTTCTTTGGTGCTGACAAGGCGAAGATCGTTAATGATGCATTGGGAGCGCTGCGGGTCAAGATTGGTCATGAGCGCGGATTGATTGATTCTGAGTGGAAGCCATTATGGGTAGTCGATTTTCCGATGTTCGAATGGGATGAGGAAGAAAATCGCTGGAAAGCGCTTCATCATCCGTTTACCTCGCCTGCCAATGGTCACGAAGATCTGCTCATGACAGAACCAGGCAAAGCCTTATCCAAAGCCTACGATATGGTATTAAATGGAGTCGAAATTGGAGGGGGTTCCGTGCGCATCCATCGCCAGGATGTGCAATCAAAAGTATTTAATGCACTGAATATCTCCGAGGGTGAGGCGCGGGAAAAATTTGGTTTCCTGCTAAATGCGCTGCAATACGGCGCACCACCGCATGGCGGGATTGCATTTGGCCTTGATCGTATTGTTGCCATGATGACAGGTGCCGAGTCGATACGTGATGTGATTGCTTTTCCGAAAACACAGCGTGCTCAGTGCTTGCTAACCCATGCACCCAATATCGTTGAAGAAAAGCAATTACGGGAGCTGCATATTCGCCTGCGTAATCCTAAAGAAGTCATTTCCTGGAGCTACTAATTTCAACAGTGCCTGCTTATAAAAAACCTGTCTCTGTCTTGGTTATCGTTCATACGGCCGATTTGCAGGTTTTGTTACTCGAGCGTGCAGATCATTCTGGGTATTGGCAATCTGTTACCGGTAGTCAGGACCCGGATGAAACGCTGCTTCAAACCGCTATGAGGGAGGTCAAGGAAGAAACCGGCCTCGATGCAACATGCTATGAGCTGACGGACTGGCATATAGAAAACCAGTATGAAATTTTCATGGAATGGCGCTGGCGGTATGAGCCAGGTATCACTCACAATACCGAGCATGTCTTTGGACTAAAGCTTCCCATAATCGTACCGGTTTATATTGCTGCACGCGAACACTTAAGGGCAATCTGGTTACCTTGGCAGGAAGCTTCTGAGAAAGTATTTTCCTCGAGTAATGCAGAAGCTATTCGCTTGTTAGGATCGAGTCGGCAATAATGTCATGTGACTAATATGGGGTGGAGAGACTCGATATAAGACGAGGGCGCTCCATTCCATAGTGGAAAAAGTGGGAGTTGGTGTCGAGTTTATGAGATACTATCTTTATTAATTGCGGTTATATTCCAGAGTAAACCCGCATAGAGAAAAAAGATATCTTCATGATTATAATATAAGGCTATAAGGCTAAAATCTTCACCTGTCCAAGAATTGATTTTTGTTTCATTTTATTTTGCTTTTATAGGTAATAAAGTATTTTATAATGCTGAATGAATTGATATAATAGCGAGCTTTGGGTCGTTAGCTCAGTTGGTAGAGCAGCGGACTTTTAATCCGTTGGTCGCGAGTTCGAATCTCGCACGACCTACCAGATGAAACAAAGACTTAGGTATTTCTACCTAAGTCTTTGTTATTTCAACATATATAATACGTGCTGTTACCGTGCCGTTATTAGTCTGCTTAGGATGAAGTTGTTCATTCTACAGTTAGCGCCAGTTTCACTGTTTTCACAAAACTAATAAAGTGAATATGCTGAAATATGTTTGTATTTCAAATTGATATACTTTGTTGAAATTTTATAGCTTCTTGCTAGGAGTAATTTTGTCTGCAAATTACTGTAACTTTCCTAGTAAGGAATTAAGAATTAGGAATTAGCAAACTAATGTCGATTTATTACCGCTCATTTGAGATATCGTAATAATTAAAGTAATTTATTTAATTATAAGTTGAATTAATTGCTCTCCTTGATTGCTTATTAGTTCCACGGCAGGCGATACTGCTCATGGCTGCATTTATTCTGAATAAAAAAGTTTTAGAAGGGACAATAAGACTTCATTGGGTAATTGCGAAAGGGTCAACCAGCTTATTCCATGCTTCAGATAGGGGGATTGCTGGCATGCGTTCTGGCTCACATATTACTTTAATAGGGATAAAACTTTTACCTGGGTTGCAACTATGTAATGAATGGATTTGTAAAAATGATTACACATTACCCTTTTCCTGATGACGTACTAGAATTTCAAGAATTAATAGATTTATTGCCTATAGCTATTTTTATAAAAGATGCCGAGAGTAAAATATTGACAATGAACAAAGCTTGTGAATTGCAATGGGGTATAAATTTTAAAAATATACAAGGAACAGACGGCAGTCAATTCTTTCCATCAGAGCAAATGGAGCAATTTATCGAAAGAGATAAAGAAGTATTTAGAAGTTTTCATCAAATTGAGTTTGAAGGAATAATTTGGAATTATTCTCTTGGACAAAATCGCTTTGTTCGCACATCTAAGAAACCTTTGTATGACAAATGCGGGAAACCGGTATGTTTGATTGGCATATCCATGGACATCACTGAACGCAAAAAGGCAGAGCAAAGTATAATAGAGATGGCAACCTTAGTTATGAAACTACAGCATATTATTGCATGACTGTGGTTGGAAGCTTGCTAACCCGAATATTGCACAAGCATCAAAAATAAGAGCGAATTTACCGGAGATTCATTTTTCAAGTGGATAAATCGGATTTCTATCCAGAATTTGTTGTGATGGAATGTGTTTTTCTGTGTATTTTGGGGGAATTATGACAGAAAAGAGATTTTTTTCTATTGGGAGGCGTAGCCCATCCACCCCATTGCTATTTTATGCGGTAAGGAACGAGGATTCAATAACTCCAGAGCTTTGAGTTGTAAATTAAGTTGCCTCTGATAGAGTATTTCGGTTATGTTCTGACAATGAAGATAACCACCTATGCCCCGGAAGTCGAAGCGCAAATGCGCAATTTTTATCACAGCTTATCGGAAAAAGACCGCCGCCGCTATGCTGCCGTTGAGGCGGCAAAGCTGGGTCACGGAGGAATCACCTACTGTAAATTCTCGCGCAATTTGGTACTAATTTTCGCCTTATTTGGTACAGCCGCTTGACTCTTTTAACGGGTAGAGCGTCAATGTGTTCATCTTAACAAGGAGGTTAAAATGAACACAGAACAAACGACACTCACCGAAGACGAATTACTCTCAATTCAAGTTCTCCCACTCAAGTTAATCCTCGCTGCCGCCAATGGCCAAATCGACCTCAATGAAATGGCCAGGAATCAACTGATCAACCGTGGCTTAGATTTATCCGGCAAGTGGGTTGGCTTTCAAAAAGCCCGCGAATTGCTTCATCGTTAAAAGTTACGAATCACCAGCTCGGTGCGTTGTCCACGCCCTTGCAGTCCACCCACGGTGTAGTTGATCGCCACCGATTGCATCGTCAACTCTTTGAATGCTTCATGCATCTCCGGAATATCGCTGACTGATATGATCATCTTGCCTTTGATCGTTTTCGCCAGTTCAGCTATCTGAACATACTGCTCCAGCCCAAAATCTACACCGTAGCCTTCTGTGCCCCAATAAGGAGGATCACAATAAAATAAGGTGTGTTCCCGGTCATATTTGCGCACACAATCCTGCCATGCCAAGTGCTCAATATAAGTTTGCGAAAGACGTAAATGCGCCTGGCTTAATTCTTCTTCCAGACGCAGCAAATTGAGTCGGGGTGCAGTGGTGGTCGCGGTACCAAAGTTCTGGTTGGTGACCTTGCCGCCGAAAGCGAGTTTCTGCAAATAATAGAAGCGGGCGGCGCGCTGGATATCGGTGAGTGTTTCGACTGGCGTTATTTGCAGCCATTTGTACATCTCCCGGCTGGTCAACGCCCACCTGAATTGCTTGGTAAATTCATCCAGGTGATGCTTGATCACCCGGTACATGTTGACCAGCTCGCTATTGATGTCATTGAGCACTTCCACATGCGTTTGTATTTTCATGAAATACAGCGCTGCTGCCCCGCAAAAGGGTTCCACGTAGCATTCGTGCTCAGGAAACAATGGCAGGATATGCTTGGCTAGGCGGCGTTTTCCGCCGATCCAAGGTACAACCGGGTTTGCTTTTATCATGCTGTAAGCCCTTTTTCATTGATAAAAATGTGGTAGGCTTTATCCGCCGCGTCGACGTGGCAGGAAGCCTTGGCTATGGCTCACAGGTTCTAGCTGTGGGTTATGGCGGCCAGGCCATGTTCCCGCATGGCTTTGGTCGCTTCCTCTTTAATACGGATTAAGCATTCACTGTCCAATCCAGTGAAATGACGTGCTTCTCAACGCTGTTTAATCCTCCTCGTACAGAAAATATTTCCAGCCTGCGTTCAGTAAAGGCGACATTGCCATTGTCAATAAACGCTTGAGCTGCGGTGTAGTTAAAGCTTGTGCCGGTTAAGCCCGAATAGGTTTTCACGAGCGAGCCGCCCACCTTGAGGCTATAGACCCGAATCGTGATGGTGCTACCTGCTTCCGGCCCGATGTTGGTCGACTGGTCATTGCCGATATTGACGGCGGATGTGTCAGAACGATCACGGTGGTACCATGCAATGGAGGCGTCAGTATTCACGCCAGCTATGCTGGTTGACCTGAGCACGTTATTAATGGTTACCCGGCCCGGCGGGTAGGGTGCACCCCAGCTTTGATTAAGTGTTAAAGCCCTCCAGGTATCGTTTGCTTTGGGCAATACGCCCTTGCCCGTTTCGGTTAGAAACTTCGCATACATCGTGATTTGGCTGGCAAACTCCACCTCCGAATGGCCGAAGAAATCCTGGAAGAACCATATCCGGCTTCCCGCGGCGTGGGCCTTGGGCAGGGTGTGCAAAATGCCACGCACTACCGCTACGCTTGAGGCTGACGGTGCAGCAGTGAGATATATGAGCTCGCTTTCTATCAAAGCGATGGTGTTGTTGGCTACCTGGTTAATGTCGATCGCACCTATTAGCGCTAATGTCGTGGTGGTCTCAGTAATGGCTGCCGATAGCGTGGCGGTGGGCGTGAAGAGGGATGTGAGACTGCCTGGCTGATCATTGCTGTCGTCTGCGTTATTGGTAGATGTCCAGAATTCATAGGAGGATACGCTTGAGCCTGGATTTTTGGCACCACCCAACAGAAATGCACTGGTGACATCGATGCTGTCGATCGCTGTTTGATTATCGCCTAAGAATTGGGTTGCGATCAGCCAGTAGGGCGCAGTCAACAGAAAGTAATCGGTTACTGGTACAGGCAGCGAGATTGGATCAGTCCATAAGGTAAGTGGCGGGTCAGCAAACACGGATTGAACGCTGACGAATACATCCTCAACCGCATCGATGGTCACCTCGCCATCGTTTAATGTGCCGAAATCCATGGTGGTGATGCGCATAACCATTTCCACAATCCCTAGATCTGGCCAAGTAAATTTGAATACTCCTCCCGGTTTTAGGTCGAACGATTCACGGTTGGCTATCAGCTTGAGCCTCGCCAATGGCTGGGTGAGCGTTTTGAGTTCACGCATAGCGACATTGTTGGCCAGGGTGGCATTGGCAATGCCGAGGTATTGAATGGTGGTGGGCACCACGCCTTGCTGCATGGCGATCATGCCCAGATCCTGAATGGTAACGGAAATCTTCTTATCCGAGTCGCGTTCCTGATAGATGAGCGTCACTTGATTGACCAGATCGGCAATACCCGGTCTGGAAAAAGACTCCATACGCACGATGTTGGATGGCCCAAGAATAGGCAAGCTTGCGGGATCGAAATCATTTCTCACCAGCTTAAGCGTGAACTTGCCAGTGGTTTGATCGAGATAAAGCGCACCATCGATGTGATTCAGCACGGTATTGATCAACTCTTTCACGCTCGTTTGCTCGGCGAGCACGAACGAAAGACCGAAATTCTCGGAATACAATGTATCTGCTGCCGCTCGGAAAGCGGCATCGTCCAGATTGCCAGAGGTGTAGCCGAGCCCCCAGCGATCACTGGTCAAGCATTCGTAAATGATGTGTGCTGGGTTGGCGTCGCCCCCGATATCCGCTTTTTCCGGGTACCAGGTCTTGGCGGGAATTCTTTTCACACGAAACGCCCAGGGTTTGATGTAGGGGTTGTTGGCTGCTAGATAGATTTGCTTGAGGATGAAGGACATCACGCCGCGGTAAGCTGGGATGGGCGAGCCTTGTTGGGTTTGCAAATAAGCGTTAGGTGGCTGGGCCGCTTCACCAAAAGCAAGATCAATATCACCGACAACACCACCCTGACTCTTGTCGCCGCCAAACAGTTCAGGCTTATTGACTGACAGGGTGGAGCTTGCCGTGATATTACCTTCCCATAGCATGCTTTCACCTACCTTGATGCCAGTTACGGCATCGACTGGGCCTTGACTGGCTACCATGTGAATCCCTAAATGATAGCGCCAGCCTATCGTGACAGATTTACCTTTCATGGCCGATTCTTCCTCAAGATATGCTCGACCACTTTATTGCTGGAGCCGTCATTCCAGGCAATCACCGTATCCAATGGCAACCCTTCCTGCAGAAAAGTGCGGAAACAAATACCTTTTTTCTCAAGGAAGCGCTTTGAGCCACGCGCGCACAGATTGCATTCCGCAAGATCCTGCATCGTCATTCTGAGATTGCTGGTATCCACACCGTCAATCATCATCACTTCTTGCCTGAACTGGATTTGATCGCGGTCTTTTTAAAGTCGCCGTACCATACCGTATTCGCCTGGTTGATCCAGCGCGTGCCGAATACCACCGGAATGGGTGTGGCCTCCGACACTGTAGGCACATTGAAATCATCTAGGTTACTGGAAGCGGGTTTGGGCGGTTTGGGCGCAAACACCGCCGACAAGACGGCGGATAAAGCAAAAGCGATAATCTGAAACCACATGTGATTTCCTCCTATTCGATCGGGTCGCCCTTGAATGGCCCCATGTCATTGGGGATAAACTCAAAGCCGCCATAGTTATCAAAATTATTGAATTTGTTGAGACAGGCATTGCGGTCATGGGCACAGCCAGCATATAGATTGATGGTGACACCGACTTTCAGCGATGCGGTCATGCCGGTCAGCGTCAATACATCATTGGTATGATCGCGGATCATTTTCTTTTCTACGTCGCCCACCTCGATATAGCCGCCGGTATACCAGCCGCTTGCCCGATTCATCGGTACCACGGTGATGGCTGATTCCACGATGGATGTGATAGTGGCAGTGTCGCGAAAGGCAGCGGCATTCAGGGTGCAGCCGCTATCATATAAGGCATGACGGCACAGCCGCTGGAACATGCCGCGCAGGCCCGCGCGCTCTATCGAGGTATAAATCGGCTCGCAGGTGATTTTCGCAGTCAGCCCGCTAAATTCCACATTCACCACCCGCCCGATCCATTGCGTTACCACATCGGTATCGCCTCGGTGCACCCGGTAGATTGTCAATTTCACCGGCCCAGGGTGAGAGCGGATAAAGAGCTTGGCGACATCATTATCGCGGGTGACCTCAATGTCCAGCTTCATTTTGCTCACTTCAGCCGATGAGCCGATGGCCGAGCGGGTTAAAGCCGCTGGCGTGTAGGTTCTCGACTGAAAGCTCACCACCTCATCGCCGGAAGTGTAGGTGAAGATTTGCAGTCCGTGAGAGAATTCATACAGCTCCAGCGGGCGGGCGTCATGGATGCTCTTTTCAAAAACGCTGAGCGTCATTGCATCACCGTCCTGATCAATGCACTGACACGCGAAATCGTGTCGGTTTCATGAAATATCTCCACCATGTCCGAATCGAGACGGGATAGGTTGAGATAGCTGATGCGCTTGACATCCTGCGGTTGAATATCGAACCCGACCGGGCTATCGATAAACACGTTTTCTTCAGTTTCAGAGATTTCATCCACGCTCAGAATATCCTTGAAGATCTTGGTACCGTTAAACAGCTCGATCATTAAAGCATTGCGCATGGGTGTGGCTGGCACGAACCGTTCATAGAAGGCAAACTCGACCACCAGCTTGGTATCGGTGCCTGCCAGCGTATTTTGAAGCTTGAAATCCTCGTTCCAGGAGGGCATCCAGAAGGGCTTCCAGCGGCCTGCGCGGGCATACAGCCACTTCCTGAAATCAGCCCGCTCCTTGCGCGATTTCAGCAACCAATCCATGCGGCGCACAATCGTGGTGTAGCCGATCGGATCATCCACCACCGGATTGACAGTCTCAGCATCGAATTCCAGCAGCGGGCGCAGTAAATCTTCCGACAATACTTCTACTTCGTTGGGAATATCCAGCAGCACGGGATAGCCTTTATAAAGCGTCGTGCCTTCTGTCTCAGTCAAACCGGAATTGTCGGCGACGATGAATTTAGCCTGCATGTCCAGCATATGGCGGGTGGGGCGGGTAACCGTTTGTTGGCTCGCGATCCTGGCGAATTTGGCAGAATAGATTTTTGTCCCGGCTGGCCAGGTTTGCTGGGTGGGAAGATCCAGTATCAACTGGCTGGATTGCACCTCTTTCAATTGCACCGATTCATTGTTGTCGATGGCATTAAACAGCAAGGCCACGCCGCCGGTAACAAACTCTGAATCGCTTGTGGAGATATTCGGGATAACCGTTGAACCGGCGGGCAGTTCAGCACTTAATAAATAATAATCAGGCCAGAATGGAATCAGGTAGCTTCTCGATTGCCAGCCAAACAGTGCGCTCTGCAGTTTGCGCATAAAATCCAACCCATATACTTGCAAATGTACTTCGATCTCGCGTCGGGGCGTGGCGCGCAGTTTCACCCGCTGCTCGCTGCCATTCCAGCTCGTGATGATATCGGTCAGGAACGAGTAGCGCTCCAGTACTCCGTTATCCCAGTTGATTCCGGCGAACAGCAGAATCACCCGTCGTCCGACCACCACCAAGGTGGGTGATTCTGCCGCAAAATTCAGCGTATAGATGGTGTTGATGAGTGGCGGCCCGGCTACTTCCACCGCCAATGTGTAAATGCGCGGCTCCAATGCGTTGAAGCTGGTAGGCTCTGGCTGTGGCCCGGTAAAGCTGATGCCGGTGCCCGCATTGGTATCAATTGACGAGAGCAGATTGGCAGCAAAATAGGCATTCCATACCTCCACCTGGATGATCTTCTGCGAAATGACATTACCCAGATCGATGGATGCAGGTTGAATATGGATACGATTGTAGTAATCATCTTTGAAGGAAGCGGCAAACTTTCCGGCGATCGCTGATTTGGGTTCGGGTGATACCGGTAATTGGTCGATCATAACGCCAACCAAGGCCGGGACGACTGCCTGCGCTACAGGCGACTGTTGCGGAGCATTCAGTTGATCGAGCGAAATAGACAGCGGTGCCGGTTCCACCAGCACTAGCAGACCTGCTCCCAATATCCCGCTAATGACCGCCACTATGCCACCTTCTTATAGGCATAACCCAGTTGCCACGAATTGGGCAGATCGTCGCTAGTGTTCTGCAAATTAGACCTGCGGTAGATTGGAAATACCTTCCAAGTATCCGAACCTAGCGCCACTTCTTGCCCGACCGCAAACGATTGCATCCACACCAGGCGCAAATCCTTGACCACGCCTAATGGGGCGCGGTTGCCGGAGTTAGGGCCGCCAATATCGGTAAAAATATAAATCGGAATAAGGGGTGTGGCGAGATTCAAGTTATTGGGCTGGCTGCCCACCAATAAACGGTTAGTCAAACTTGAGCGGCCATTGCCATAAGCATCAAAGGTGGAGGAATCTCCTGTCGAACCTCTGAACATGCGCCAGATGTTCAATTCCAGGTTGGCGCTGACATGACCTGCGGAAGATGAAGATATAGCATAATTATCGAACAGAGGGCGCGACCAGGAGCTCAGGTAATTGTCATGGTCATTGGCATTTGTGCCGATATAAGTGGCATCGCAATAATGGCCGCCAGCATAAACGCCGTATTTATCGAGCTGACCAAACACCAGATGGCTAAAGAAACCAGCCGAGTATTCTAGAACACAATGCACATAGTCACCTGCCGCATCGGAAAACAGATGGTAGGCGACATACGGCCCGTTTCCGACACGGTTTATGACCGCACTAATAGAGGGTGCACCCGGCTGTGAGCTGAGCGCTGCACCAGAGGTATAGCCAGTCGCTCCCCTGATTCGTAATTCTGTCGAAGTAGCACCTGAACTAACAAAAGCCTCGATGCCGAAGTAAAAGGTGAGTCCGCCGCCATTGGCGGTGTCCTTTTGCATATATAACCGCTTGGTGGCGCTGTCCACCACCGTAAATTCATTCTGCGTAAAGCCCTGTGTGATGGCGAACAGCCGGATTTTGTCCAGCAGATCGAACAGGGAGGTGGCAATACCCGTCTCATAAGCCATGCTGATTACTCCAAAGCGATCGCTGCCCAGCGTTCCTTGGCGGTGCGGAACACGTTGGGGATGATCAGATAAGTCACGCCATTGATGGTGGTGGTGTTTTCTGCGGCATTACCAAAACCGGTGACCGCGAATACACCATGTATCTCACCCAGGATGTTGGGTGAGGGATTAGCGCCATCCACGTGCATGATGCACGGGAACAGCACATAACTGCCATCAATCGCAGTGACAATGTTCTTGTAAGCAGTAGCATGAGCACTATCCGGCCCCCAAGGCCAGACATTGCGGCCATTTCCGGCTGACGCCTCAGGCGAACTTGATGTATACCAGTTCTTGAAGGGATACCACGAACCATCTGCAAAACGCAGGTAGAGAGTGGCGACGCTGGTGAGACTAGTCATGTCGGAGCTAATGCCCCCTGGGTCGTAAAAATTACGGCAATCATCATTAGTGCTTGACCAGCGCAATCTGGCATCGGTGAGCGATCCCATGGCATTGCTGCCGCCAATCATCAAGGGATAGGGATATTGGCTCGGGGTGGCATAGGGCAGGATAAAGCCTGCATACAGCGCATGATAGGTGGTGTTGATCTTGGCAATAACCATGAAGCGCCGCCCATTGGCGATAAACCAATAGGGGATGCTGGCTTGCCAAAGCGATAAACCGACTGGCAGGCTCGCTCCCGGCTGAGCGCTAAAATCGAGGGCGTTGCCAGCAATGAAGCCGGTTGCGCCATACAGCCGCCAGTTGTACCAATCGCCGGAGACACTATAATCAGTCTCCAGGTTGACGAATATTTCATCTGATCCGCCGCCAGGGCCTTTCAGGGACAAGCGCTTTCTGAGCTGAACGTTAAGCGGGTTTGAATCTTGCCACAGCACGATTTTATGGAGCGTAATCGATTCCGTGCTGGTGCCGGTGCTGTCGGGGATATGCAAGCGCCAGTATTTGTGCTTGTTCGCGCTGCTGCCGGTCAGATTGAAATGTTTGATGCCAGCGCTTGATGCCCAGTCCAGGGCGACCATACCGCTGAAACTGTCTTGCGTGTTCCAATTGATGCCATCATCACTGTATTGGAAATTGATCACTGCGGGTTGCGCATTATTAGTCAAGGCGGTGATGTCGGCTGCGGTTAAATATACCGGCTGATCAAATTGGATGCCGATCGTCCATGGTTGCGCATTGGTCGTGCCTGACCAGGAAGTTGCTGCCGTATTAAATGGATTGTTGGCTAAAGTAATGCTGCCGCTAGAGGCAAATACCCCAACCATCAAGGTGTAACCGGGATTGTAGGACAGTTCTTGCCAGCGTTCGGCTATCGGCAGCGTCACCGTTAAAAACGTGCGCAGTTTTTCGAAAAGATCAAACGCGTTGCTGGCTGTGCCGATTTCTACTGTCATGCCAGCACCTGTTTCAAAGCAGCTGTATTGCGGGAAATGATATTCAGAATCACTTTCTCACCTTCACTAGATGCTAAGAAATCCTTGGTGATTCGCGGGTCGATACTGTTCACGATGCGCACCGACTGGTTGACAGTAGGTGCTGCCGCAGGGGATAGCGTTGGCGGTTCGACCAGCCCGCCTTCGGCGTAGCCCATGCGCGATACACGCGGCACGGGCGCACCTTTAGACAGACGATGCAAATTATCGAGTGCCGCCAATCCCAGACGGCGCACGGAAGCAGCCGAGAACACATACTCACCGGCATGCACCACCCCGGCGGGTTGATACTTGCTACCCTCTCCAGTGTAGCCGCCATCGGCAAAACCTTTACCTGAAAATGCACTGAGCAGCCCGCTGAAAAATCCGCCGATACCACTCCTGCCGCCGGAAAACAATCCTTTAAACGATGAGAAAATGCCTGACAACCCATTCTTCAGTGAGCCAAGCAGGCCATTCAAACCTTCTGACATACTGCTGAATAGCCCGCTGAATATGCCCGCAGGCGCTGATTTGCCATCCTTGCCCGCGCGCCCTAACAGATTGAAAAACATATCGGTAAACCCGCCCGCAAGTGAATTCGATAATGCACGCAACATTGAATCGCCGATGGCAGCGAGAATTTCATTGATGCCACCTTCGCCTTTGGCTACTCGGTAAAGCCCATCAGCAAAAGCTTGCTGCACCCCTCTTTGCACATGATCAAAAATCTGGTTCTGCTGCCGCAGGATTTCCTCAGCGCGCTGTCTGGCTTGATTGTTAGCCTGGATTTTGCCCTGTATTTGCAGCAGCCCGTTAATATCCTGGATGCCACGTTTTTGCGCTTCCATCATCAGCAGGGTGGTCTCGCGCTGATCTTTCGACAAGCTCGACAAGAATGCCTCGCGCTTAAGCTCATCAATAAATTCCTGCTGGCTTTTGAGCCGGGTTGCTTCCAGTGCTGCGATTTCATTGGCTACTTTCGAGCGTTGGGCATTCAATTCACGCTCGGCAATGGCCTGGCTGGTGGTCAGTTCGGTAATTTCAGCAATCGCTTTCAACCGATCTGCTGCACCGCTGCGCGGATCATCAATGATTGCCTGCCGGATTGCTTTTTGCCGTTCCAGTTCGGCAATCTCACGGTTAGTCAGCTCAGTCTGAAGCCTATCCAGCCGCCGATAGTATTCATCAGCGCTAATCGCCTTAAACTCAAAAAGTTCTTTCGCTGTTTGAACCTCCCGTTGCGCCTGATCATCTGCCAGACGCTTGGTTTGCTTGAAAAGTGCGTCTTCCAGGTCTCGCCTGGCTTGCGCCAATTCCTTGGCCGCTTTCAGTTCTTCCTTGCTGGGCGCTGTGGGGGCTGTACCTGTGTTAGGGTTGCGTTTCTTAAATTCATCTTCAGCTGCCTTGACTTCAATCAGTCGCTCGGCAATGCCTTTTTTAAGCGCGCTCAGCACGCCGCCATCTTCGGCGAATTTAACCTCAACCTCGTAGGCTTCAATGAGCGCATTTTTAAAATTGCCCGCTTCCACGCTGGCATCGGTTAACCCTTTGGAGAGGGCGTTGCCCACTTTGTCAAAGGCAAAGCTCTTGCCGCTGAAAGCGTCCGCCACGTCTTCAGCCAGGGCGTTAAACAGTGCGCGCGTGTTGGCGATAGCCGTCCTGAACTGCTGGTAGAGGCTTGCCGCGCTAATGCCAGCTGCGCGCCCAATCAGCCGCAGACCGGTAAACACGCTGGTGACAAACGCGTTAATCACTTCGAGCAACGCGTTAAACATCCCGCCTGCGACACTGCCAAGGCTGCGGAAAGTGGTGTTCAGCTCCTGCCCGGATAACCCTACTGCCTGCGAAATGGCGCGCAGCGCATCCGCTACCGTATCCTTGATGGTGCGCCAGATGGCCGATACCACCGCCCCGAGTGTCGTGGTTTTGCCTGAGAACTCGGCCGTCTTGTCAATGTTGGCAACAATGAAGGCGGTTAATCCGCCCAGCGCTGCTGCCACCAGGCCGATAGGCGAGAGCAGCGTTTTTAATGCCACCAGAACAGCAGCCACTGATGTCGACAGGGTTAACGCACCCTTGCTTGAGGCAAGAAAAATTGCAGTGAGCGCAACTATACCACCCGCTACCAGCGCAATGAACAATTGCATATTATTGGCAATGGCTTGCAGAATGTTAGCGAATGATTCTGTAATACCTAGCTGTTCGTCCAGTTTTCCCAGATGAATGATTGCCTGGGTGCGAATATTTTGAAATGCGTTTTTAGTGGTAAATGGCAGCTTGGTGAATTGTTCATTGATGTCCGACTCCATCTTGATCAACGCATCCTTTACCACTTGCGTAGTCAGTTTGCCTTCTTCGCCAAGCTTGCGTAACTGTCCGATGCTGATGCCCAGGCCGTTTGCAATTGCCTGAGCGAGTGCCGGTGTCTGCTCCATTACGGAATTCAGTTCCTCGCCACGCAACACGCCAGAGGCCAGGCCCTGTTGCAATTGAAAGATAGCCGCGTCTACGCCCGGCCCACCTTGATTGCCGATCTGGGTTGCTTTGGCGATAATAGCGGTCATACGCTCAGTCTCGCCGGAGGCCAAGCCTGCATTCATCCTGATTTTGGCATACAGATTGGCGATGGAATCATAAGCGATGCCGACTTCAAGCGCGGTCTTTTGTGCGAATTGTTGCGAGCGCGTGAAATCATCCGAGGATTCTGCTGCAAGCCTAAGCAGCGCATTAATCCGCTTGCTGGTTTCAGCCAATTGAGTGAAGCCTTGAATGGAAATGGCGGTGCTGAGCCCGCCGATCAGGCTGGAAAATCTTGAGCGAAACCCATCAATACTGGTTGATAGGCCATCCAGATCTCCTTTGATCTTCTTGCCGACATTGGAATTGGACAGCCGGTCGAACTCAGAGCGAATTTTGCCAATGACAGTCGAGGCATGGTCATTAGCGGTAATCGTTATTTTGAGCTCTTTATTTGCCATGGCTAAAACGATTTAAACCATTTTTTAAAGCTTTTCTCATCAGCCAACGCTGCACGCACTGCGATTGCCTGAGCCTTAAGGCTATCTGCTTCCATTTTCATGATGGCTTCCGAGTAAATCCTGACCTGGGCAAGCGTCATGTCTAGGACTGAACCGGCTCCTGCTTTCCTAAAGAGGAGGTCAAGTTCTGCCCATCCAGTTTCGCGCTCAGATTCTGCATGCTGGTTTGCACGGCTGGCAGAACCTTCTGCACGAAAAAATCAGTGTTCACCTCGATCACTGCTAGGGCTAGCTTTGCCAACTCATCAATTCCCAGCTGATTAATCCAATCGACCGGTTTTCTGCAGCCAATGGCTGTTGCCTTGATCACAGTCTCTGGCGACTTGAGCACTAACGCCATGACATCGATCTCTTGTTTGATCAGGTCGCCGAGCACGGGCTGAATAGCCGCAAGAAAAGCATTCAAATCCTTTACTTTGATAGGGGTAATGGCAATCGTTTCCCCGCCTGCCGTTACCTCTATACCAACGGGCGTTAAAACAGCCAGTTCGTTATTGTGTTCTGTGTTTTCCATAACGTTTTATTGTTCGTTTTTACCAATTAAGACAGATCCACCACGCGCCCAAACTGACCAAGGATGGCATCGCCCACCTTGGTTTCATCGAACAAGGCAGCGCCGGATAGGGCGAGCTTGGTCACATCATCGCTAATCAGTACAAGCTCGTTGAGCGGATCGAGTGTTACTTTGTAGAGTTCAATCAATACTGGCTTGAGCGAGTCGGCGGTATTCAACCCTTCGAAACGCAACCAGCGGTCGGGTGCGGCTGCCTGGAACAGGCCGACATTGACTTGCGCGCCATAGCTGTAATCTGCCTTGAATGGCTGTACATAAGTGCCGATATTGAGAATCTTGAGCGTGCCATGATCGGCGCTGGATATTTCATAATCAGTACCGGCCACCAGTGTGGCAGGAGTGCCAGCCGAATCCTTGACTACCACTGATGACACCTTGCCATTTTTCAGCCGGGCATAATCGCCCGCTGCTAAGGGATTGGCCAATGCTTCAGCAGTGACTGTGCTGCCAGTAATAGTAGATTTAGTGCCGTAGAGCACTAAGGCCAAGTTGTCAGTGGAGAATTCCTCCAGGGAAAATTCCACGCTGGTTTTCTTGGCGGTAATCAACGAGAGATCGGTTAAGCGCTGACCGCTGGATGATTCTTTGTGTTCAAGCTTTTCTGTTTCCAGATTAATTTTGAGATCTGGCACATTGCCGACAAAGCGCATCGCTGCCGGAAATCCATCTGCTGCGCGGCTGGCGATGAATACTTTTCCTTGTCCTGAGAAATACATAAGGAAGGCTCCTTAAAGTTAGAGAAATTCTTCAGCCGTGCCGATGCTGATCAGCCATCGTGCGCTATCAGCATCCATGGCCAGTCTTGCACCTGCTGGATAATCACGCCCGGCATGGGTATGCGGCTTAAGTAATTCGATAGTGATCTGCTTGCTTTGCGGTATCTCCGAGATTGCGGAATCAGCAGATACCAGGTTATTCTGTTTTGCCATATCTCCTCCAGGTTTAAAGAGTAAATTGCTTCACGCGCGTCTCGATCTGCACCACACCGGCTGTCAAGCCCGCCTTATAGAGCAGCTCGTCATTCATGAAATCGACTGCGGTCGCTTTCCAGATGCTTTTGTTGATTTGCGCTTCATTAAGCAGATTCGCAATGGATTCCAGCATTTCATACAGCCCGACCGGGCCAATGGCTTCACCCATGCGGCTGGCTACCTGGCCACGGCTGTTGCGTGCCACGCACGCAATGCCGAAATGAACTTTGGCGCTGCGGCTTTCGATCTGGAATGCAGCCGGGGCGACATAGACTGCGGGTGCATCGGTAGCAAAGCGCTTGATCAGGCTTTCGCCAGTTAAATCAGGCAATCCTGCGACATCACGCAGCTTTGCTCCTAAAGAGGATGCTTTGATGTGCGTGATCAGATCGTTTTCGAGTTCAGCTAGCATCGGCAGCCTCATTAATGGCGCGCTCGATGCGCTTCAATATCCAGTTTTCATCCTGGGTACTGATGCCCATGTAGGGCCTTGCCGGGATGGTGACTGACTTACGAATGACAAAATCTCCATTGGCAAGCCGGAAGCGTAAGCCTTTACCGTTTTTTGCTTTGATGATGCCACCGAACTGGTGGATGGCTGCATAAACGCGATTCACACTTACCTGGGCAAAATTGCGCCCTGAGTCATGGGCTACCGAATCAAGCAAATGGCGATCCAGAATCAAGGTGCGCTTGCCGGTGAGTTTTGCGCGCAAGCTGGGTTTCCAGCGCGCACCATCCGGGCTGGTCTGGCTGATGAAGCGCTGCCGGGTGCTTTGTTCGAGCTTGTTGGCGATATCCTGCATTACCCTAGATTGATCGCGGCCCAGCGTCATCAACCGCTGTAGATTTGCTCGGATGCGTGCATCGTCATAGCTGATCTCGAAGGATTGACCAGTCATTAGATAAACCCTCCCTCATTGCGCTTGAATACCGGTGTAGTTGCAGACATTTGCGCAGCATCATTGACCGTAGGTTTGTTGCCGGATACATCTACGCCGATATTTACTTGACCTTTGGCCAGTGCTTCCAGTTGGCGGATCGCTATCCTGTATCGCTCCTGAATGAGTTCAGGTGCCTGATCGTCATACAATGCGTGGCGTACCAGATTGCAGGCAATCAACATCACCATTCTTGGTACGGTGGAAAGCGGCAAGGTGTAGCGCGTCGCCAGATAGCCATTGATGACGCTGTCTGCATCCAGCAGCCGGTTGTTGATCACCGCGAGCGCTGCCAAGGTGGCATCCTGTTCTTCTTGGGTGTACCCGCTCAAATCACCGCCCTCGGCAGCGGTCTGCAACATCGCAGCAGACACCAGGCGTGGCGTGCCCCGGTCAGCCCGTTGCGCGATTTCTTCAGCACCGAACTGGTCAAGCAGGTGAGTGGAGATGGCGTAGGTCATTTTTTCTTGTTTGCTTTATTTGATTCTGTGTTTTCTTCAACGGCCTCGATTGCACCAATAGCCAATAATGGTTTAGCGTGGGTCTCATCCAGCTCGATGTGGCTGCTAGGGGCATAGTCAACCTGGTCATGATTGACTGGCGTTTTAACGGTGTAATTTTTCTTGCTCATTTTGATCCTCAGCTAAATCCTGCCCGGCTAATTTCCGGGCAGGGGTCGTCGGTATTGGCTTTACTGATTCTTAATTAACCGCGTTCTGGAAGAAATATCCCAAGTCTGTCGCGCAAATCAGCTCTTTCACCCGCTCGCCCACACGCACGCGCTGCGAACCGGTCAATCCCACTTTGGGCTCATCGATGTTCCCGGCAATCTTGTTGCCCCATTCGCCGGTGAAGCCGAAAGTGACACCAGCTTGCGGGCCTGCTGCACGGTCGCGGTAAATAAAGGAGGCGTGTTTGCCCCATACCCGCGCTAGGCTGGCTGTCTGCCCTTTCTTTGCGCTATTGGCAAAACCGGCTCCAACATAAAGTGCTTGCAGCTCGAAGAAGTCAGCAAACTCCTGGCGCGATACCATGCCAGCACCCTGGTCGGTGTTCTTGATGGCCTGCACGATCTTGGGATGGCGGCGCAGTTTGGTCCAGGTCGCTTGCCCCAGGATGCCGATGTTCGGGCGTATCACCGGAATATCGAGCGCATCACTGATTGCTGCCACCGGATCGGAGTTTGTGGCATCAGACCATTGGCTGGTACCGGAGAGCGTCGTCTGGTTGCCTGCTGCGTAGCTGTTGGCATTGAATACCAGTGAGGCGACACGTAGCTCGCGCGCCAGGTTGACCAGATTGGTCAGGTACATGGTGGCTGTACCGAGCGGATTAACGCCTTGGTTGTCAGCCTCGATATCCTCGTTTGGCACCAGATCATCCAGACCATAATCGACCACTTTGTCGGTGATCTCGGTTGCGTTGAAATCCACCTCGTTGGGTGTGCTCTTGCGGCCCACAAGGGTATCCGGCACAGTGAAGCCTTGCGCCAGATCATATTTGAGATATTTGAACTCTTGCGCCACTGGTGTGCGCGGCAGAACCTCATCGGCAATCAGCGCAATATCGGGATTGCGGTAAGCTATCGCTATGGCGGTGAGCTTGGGGTCGATCGGGAATGGCCGGATTGCGCCGATGGCGGCAATGCCCAGACTCATGTCTACTGGGACATAGTCTGCCAGCACCACTGTGCTGAAAACCAATCCCACCAATAAAGCGATCAGAAACCGAATATTGAATAGCCTGAACATCTGCGTCTCCTGTAATTTATTGAAAATCCGTTTGTAAGTATGTATAGCCGTCTGAACCCGCTTAGCCTTGCATGATGCCGGGCGCAATCAGCACTGGCGCAATATCACCAGGAGCCGTGGTGACCTCGGCAAAGCCGATAATGCGTACATTGCTGCCCGCCGTAGGCGCTGCAGCCACACCTTTGCCATCCACATCAGATGTCACTGGGCCGCCGCGAGTCACTACACCAGCGAACTCCAGCTCGGCAATGCCTGATTTGACGATGTCGCAACGCTCGCCTGAAGCTGGCCCAACCGACTCGCAAACACCCATCAGGGAATCAGTCGCAGCGGCGGCCTGCACTACTTCACCATCGTTAGAACCAGGCTTAACGATGCGGTATGGGTTAATCGCGCCACCAGCGGTGTAATTCTTGTTCAATAGCGTGTTAGCCATTTTTTCTCCTGTTAATTGCGTTGATCATTCGCCATAGGTGATCACGAGGATTGCCCCTACTTATTTGGTAACGTGTGCAACTGCCTGGGAGGCGGTGACAGTTATGCCTAAAGCTGCTTGTTCAGCTACATACTTATTGGCAACTGCCGCAATCGCGTTGGCGTCATTCAGATCCAGCTCCACGCTATCGGGTACTTTCCCTCCGGTCTGAGTTTTGGTTAGGGCGGCAATCGGTTGCGCGGCAGCCAAGTATTGTTTGAGTGATGCCAGATTTTCTTTACCCAACTTGCGCGCCCATTCTTCCTGGGCTGGCAGCAGCTTGCCTTCAGACAGCGCCACCTCGACTACGTCATCTACCTCGTGCTCGATCTTTTCCGCTTTGAGAGCTGTCACCTCGTTCTGCAACGATTTCATCACGTCAATCGATACGAATTTGGCAGGATCAGGGTGATCGGCAACTGCCTTGAGGGCAGCAATGGCATCGTCTTTTGAGCTGAGCAGAGTGGTCAGGCTGGCCAGCACTGAGTCAGCATCCGCAGTTTCATTCTGGCCTGAGAGTTTGCGTAGTGCAGTCAGTAGCTGTTCTAATTGCATGTCTTCTCCTTCAATGGATAAAAATTGAGATGCTGCGACGGCGTCCATACCATCGAGCGCAGGATTGTTGGTTAGCGCAGCATTTAACAGCCTTTTGATTGCGCCGGTCTTCTTGTCGTAGGTAAAGACAGGGGAAATGTAACGATACTCACCAGCTTCGATCATCTGGTTGGCACGCTCGGTCCATTCCACATCGACAGCAAACAAGCCTTCCGCCTGTCCTGAACCTGTCGAAGGACGCCATTCCAACTTGCCAAACCAACCTGCAGCCGGGGCGGGTTGACCGTTTTGTGCAGAGAGCAGAGTTTGGTGTTCGTAATCCACCACCGTTCGGTTTACGCGGCTTTCAAACTCGGCAATCAAATCTGCTGCCAGAGTTGCATCGATATACCAGTTCGGTACATCCCGTGGACGTCCATCCGTGGCACGGAATTCGCCCGCAGGAAATAGCTGGATTTCCCGGCCAGGCGTCATGGAAATAGCGCACGCGGCCAGTCCGATAGAAAAGTGAACTTGTTGGAGTTGTTTTTGATTCATGCCGCCATAGTACCGGCAGCAATGAGAGTGATTAAGGAGGGCTTGATTCCTCCTTAAATCAAAGAGCTAGTCTAAAACAGATTAGCACTTCATCGACAAGTCAGTCAAACGAGAAGCAGAAAAATATGAGACAGCAAGTGCTGCCATGATTCCCAAAACTATATATCGGTCTATTTAAAATGATATGCAGTTAGAAAACATGACAAATGTAGCAACTTTGTTGCTATTAATGCTGAAAGCATGGAAGATATATGTAAACTATATAATTACTTGTTTGATGCCATTCGTTCGATGACCCAAGTTGATCAAATTCTCAACCATCAGCTCCCCCAAGGAGTAGTCAACTCCTACGGCATCGAGGGAGCATATTGCTTCTGCCTCGAACCTATTGATACCTGCGAATTGCTCAGGAGTACCATCACCGAAAAGCCAGAGTATAGAAATTTTGCATTGCGGAAAGTTTGTGCCGATGTCGAGCTCGAATTTTTGCCCTGTCATTCAGATCTGGTTATTCAACTAATCGTCGATTTCAAGAAAGCTGATTATCGTCTTAGGCAGTCTCTTGGTTTCGTCCTTTCACAACTTGCTGACGTTGTTCCCACCGCGACACGCCGGAAAATTCAGAAATTTTTCTTAGTCTCGCAGTACGTCGGTGGACACTCGTACAGAAGATTGAACGTATGCTCCCAGAAGCCCAAGAACTTCAGTGCCGGAAGCTTGTTTAGAGATATGGCATTTAACAGCACATTGCAAGTGACGTTTAATCCGTTGCGCACCTTTGCTGTCGCAAAGACACGCATCGCCTCAAATGCACCTGAAAGTGGGCGTTATACGCACTAGGGGAGTGCAACACGATGCTAACCAAAATCAAAGTCCACGGCCTATCTACCTTTTTCAACGCTTCTGTTTTGGAAACCGATAAGAAGGTAAACCTCGTCTATGGACTCAACGGTTCTGGCAAATCTACTATCTGTAAGTTTCTTCGCAACCCAGAGGGTGCTGAATTTACGTCATGCTTCATCGAAGGAGGCGAAGGAGCCACAATCTTTGTCTTCAATGACGACTTTATTCATGAGAACTTCTATGAATCTGAAAAGATTCCAGGAATATTTAGCCTCTCCAAAGAAAACAAAGAATTTGAAAGAATGATCTCCGAAGCAAGCACATCTAAAGCGACGTTGCTAGCGGAAAAAGAGTCCCAAGTTTCAGCATATACTTCTGCACTGTCGAAATTGAAGGCAGAGAAAGAAAAAGTAGTAGAAGCTATATTCGAAATAAAACGCAAGTACTCTGGAGGAGATCGTATACTAAAGTTCTGTCTCGAAGGTATGATGGCCAATAAAGACAAGCTTGCAGAGCATCTTTGTGCCATCAGCAAACCTGTAGCCGAACCGGAATTTACTGTCAAGCAATTGCAAGAGGAGGCTAGAAGATTGACTACCTCTCAAGGTAAGCCTCCTGAAACAGAACTCAAAATGATTCCAAGTTATAACTTAGTGGAAACCCATGCGCTTTTTAAGACAGCCATTGTTGGCTCCCAAGACAGCACATTTGCTCGCTTCATCAATAATCTTCGCAACTCAGACTGGATTCGTCAGGGTCTCGAAAAATACGTAAACCAAGACGGTGAACTTCCTCAGTCATGCCCCTTCTGTCAGCAACCAACGCTTTCAAATCACATTCTAGAGCATCTGCGCTGCTATTTCGACAAAACTTATGATGTCCAGATCGCCGAACTTAACTCGCTATGCAGTAACTATATAGCAGTGATTGAAAGAATTCCGAAGCTTTCTGAGTACCAAAAATCATTATTTTACAGCGATTCCATAGGCGTTTTGTATACGCAACTTCAAACCATTTTGTTGGGCAACAAATTATTGCTAGATAAGAAAGTTGAAAGTCCTTCCACTGTGATCGAGCTTGAAGACACTACTGAAGCAGTTAATAAACTCAACACCGCTCTAGCTGCTGCTAACGCAAATATTGTTACCCACAATGAGAAGGTAAGAAACGCAAAAATATCACTCGCTGAGATCAACTCTAAGTTTTGGTCACTCATGCGTTGGCAGTACGACGCGAACATAGTCTTGATGCAAACCATAGATCAAGATATGGCACAACTGCAAAAGTCACACAAAGGAGAAATCGACAAAATATGTGCTGCGATTTCACAACTCGACAAGAAGATTGTCGAATTGCAGCGTCAAGTAGTGAATACAGATGAGGCGATAGGAAAGATAAACGCGGAGCTCGTTAAAATGGGGATTATGGACTTCGCGATCCGAAAGCATGAGACGTCTGCTCATCTATATGAGCTTGCAAGAAGTAGTGAAGTCCCAGGTAGCTTCAAGACATTGAGCGAGGGTGAGAAAATGATCATCTCTCTCCTTTATTTCTGTGAGTTATGCATGGGCACACAGAATCCTGACAAACCGTCATCTAAACGTATCGTGGTCTTAGACGATCCAATTTCAAGCCTATCTCATATTTTTATCTTTAATGTTGGCCGCTTGATTTGGAGTCACTTCCTTCG
Organism: Nitrosomonas communis; assembly: GCF_001007935.1. Lineage (NCBI taxonomy): Bacteria > Pseudomonadati > Pseudomonadota > Betaproteobacteria > Nitrosomonadales > Nitrosomonadaceae > Nitrosomonas > Nitrosomonas communis. Next base: position 511,286 of record NZ_CP011451.1, on the reverse strand, counting down.
GAACGCTCAAATCGAACAGGTTTTCATCTTCACCCATAGTTTGTACTTTTTCTATGAGCTTACAGAAATTAATCCCGAAAATCGCAAAGCAACCCAAGCTCTATTTAGGGTTTCGAAGGACGCAACAGGAAGCAAAATTTTCCTCATGAGCTACGAAGATATTCAAAATGACTATCACTCTTATTGGCAAATCGTAAACAACCAGAATTCTCCACCCGCGTTGATTGCGAATTGCATGCGCAACATACTTGAATACTTCTTTGGATTTGTAGAGAAGACTAGCTTTGGGAATGTATTCCAGAAATCAGCCTTACAAGAGCCGCACTTTCAAGCATTCAACAGATACATGAATCGCGAGTCCCATTCTTTCGGACAGAACGTATTCGACCTCAAGGAGTTCGACTATGAGGCATTTCGACGAGGTTTCAAGCTCATCTTTGAGGAATGCGGATACAGAGAACACTATAGAAAGATGGAGAAGATTAGGTAGCGCATATAACAATTCTTTCAAGTCGATGCTATTTCGTGGCACGGCTCTTGTGCTTGCGCTACGCTAGCGCAATCCGAGCTACTGCACTGCGCAGCTTAACTCAGGCGTTATCTCCGTTAAAAATAAATTTTGTGTTACCTCACTGTCTTGTTTGGGTCGATTTCTGTGGATAAATCTATAGTGGAAACATCTACAATCAAATAAAGTTTAAACTTCCATATATATGAATAGCGATTAGACGCGATTTAACGCATAGTTAACGCGGGTGAAATTTTTAAGTAAGGACATTGTAGCCATTAACAGGGAATATCACTTAAATCCCTGATTTTTTGATTTGCTCATTGCAGCAGCTTTTAAATCATCTGGCAGGCGATTGATCTTGTCAGCTAGCGTCTTTTGCAAATTTGCCAAACGGCCGCCTGGCGGATAGTTAAAACTTGGGTCAACACCCTTCGGGATGCGCTGTACCTCTCCGGTGCGCTTGTTTATATAGGTGTAGGTTTCCTCCTGCGGTGGTTTGTAAGGTTTCAATCCCAGTTCATCTATTGTGCCCTCATCTAGTTGAATGACACCACATTTGCAGCCCCATGCTTTGACCGGATAATGAGCTTGCCAGAAGGGATCATCGACCGGCAACACCAGTCCATCCCAGGCTGAGTGCTCCAAGCGTGGGTGTTCGGAGTTGTTGGCATCATATTTGAGGTAAGGAAAAGCATCTTTATTTTTTTGAATGCGTTGCCATTGTCCTTCGCTGTGTGCAGTGCGCAGGTTGGTATCATAAATAACCTTGAGGCGGCGCGTGCTGCCAAGCTGCACGTTCTTTACTTCATTAGTGATCGGGTCAGTCATGTCAGCGCGTCCCCACCAACCTTTCTGCAACAGCAGGGGAGCCAGCTCTTGGCGGAATTGCTCGAAGGTCGTACCTTTTGCTAATGCTTTATCGACCGCCTCGCGAATATCGCGCAGGATGTCAAACAGCATGGCTTTTGCTACGGTAAACGCAGCTTGATGTTCTTGTTGCCACACATCCTCCCAGCTAAAGGCGATGAGGTAGCCTTTCTGGCGGAAAAATTCGATAACATCCACAGGTGGCAATAATTTGAATTCAAATGCTGGCATGGTTTATTTTGGTGGTGTAAGGGTGAACCTTATGTTCACCCTTGATAATCGACGGCGCAATGAGGCGATCACAAGGATCGTCACTACGGTTTCTGATTACGTACGCGTCCATAGATGGCAGCAGCAAATTGTCCTTGTGCCAGTGTCTCGGTCAGTTTTGAGGTGTCCATCGATTCAATTAGTCCGGCCATTTTCGTGCGAAATTCATCCAGGCTGCTGGTCGTTGCTGCTAGTTCCAGGACGGGCGCAATCAGTGGATCGGTGACGCGTTCCCAGTCGCTGGCCAATTCATCGCTGAACAGATCGAATTCATCCAGCCCGTTCTGTGCGGTGGCTGCAGTAATAGCGGCAGCGGAGGAGGGCGGTTGGGGAGGTGCAATATCAGGAAGGGCAGGTTGTAAGCGCATGAGCACCGGTTCATTTTTTTCTGGGGCAGGAATGCGCAGCTTTTCTTGTGCCCAGGAAACGGGTACCGGCAAACCGGTATCGACTAGCTTAGGCAGTGCTTCCGCATATAAACCAAGGTCTTCTGGTTCGCGCAGATCGATAGTGAAGCGAGGGATGCGGCGCATATCTTCAATACCGCCAATATTGAGTACCATGATGGGTACGACCAGATCCCGCGTGAGCGTGCCGCACAATTGAAGACTATCTGACATCATCAGATCATGGCGCACTTCGTTATGCACATTGCCCAGAGCGTTGGTGCTGGACTTACCGTCCGCCTGGCTGGTGAGCGTGCCGCCCAGGATGGTTTTGCTTTGCGTACGTTCGCACCAGTCCATCATGGCCTGGTAGGGGTCGTGGCTGCCTTTGGCGGCTTCCTTGAAATCGATCGACATGCCTTCCGGGATGATGCCCGCCGCATCGTGCCCGATTTGCATCACGGCACGAAGCAATGTGGCTTTTTCATCATCGCCGCTGCCGCTTGGGTAGGTGCCCAAGCGTAATGGCAGGCCATAGATTTCCAGGAATTCCGCTAAGTCACGCACAGAGTAATTCTTGAACAGGAATGGCCAGGCGAGTATACGATGCAATCCTGCGCGCGACAGATAGCCGGATTTGGCTTTATGTACATGAGTAATCCAGCCGAATGGTTGCAGCTGTGCACCATCCAGCGACATATCGCGCAAGCGGATTTGCGTGCGCGTGGCGCGATCGGTCATGAACCAGCTTTGCGGGCGGTGATAAATAGCCTTCGGTAACCAGTTATTCCCCAGCCGCTGCCATTCGTACTCCAGGCAAGCAAAGCCGTGGCCGATGGCATCCAGGCAATCGAGCACCACATCTTCCAGATTGGACACATCAAGCAGTAGTTCTTTGACTGCGGCGGCGATTTTCTTTTCTTTGGCGGAAGGGTTGCGCGGGGGCGCGATATCCCAGTTGCCTGTCAGCAATGCGCGCTTGCGTTTACTCATCTCTGAAAAGATATGTCCGTCTTTCTCCTCCATATCCAGGAATAAATCATGCTGTGCGCGGATATCTCCCTGCTCGGCACTTTCCAGGATACGCGCGAGCTTGGCTGGTGTAAGTCCTCGACTTGGATGGGCAGCGAACTCTTGATGCAGTTGTCCGACTTTCGCGCTTTGCGTTTCTTTCAGCTTACCAGTATCGATCGGGTTGCCATACATATCGACTAGTTTTACCATGCGCCTCCTTCATTTTCTGATTTGCCTGCGCTCTGGTACGCTATACCGCTGCTTCTAGTGGTGGCCGCCATCCACAGCATGTGCAATGCATCCGGCCCATCGTCATGATCTGCTTTGGGGAAATGCCGCAATTGATCGATCAGCGTAGCTTGCGATGGATGCAAGCGGATCAGGCCGTTGGCCATGTGCGGTTGCAGGGTTTCGATTCTGAGTAATTTGTCAGTGCTGGGTGTGATAGCAGTGGCCGGTACCGGCACGCCACGGGCAGCCGAACGCTTGACCAGCTCCGTGCGCAGAAACTCCTGGAACTGGATCACCTCCACCACCCATAACACGCAACGGTATTCTGCCTGTAACTTTATGATGTCTTCGATGATGCGATCGGGCAGGCGTTTTTTGATCAAGGCTTCCACTACGTCCAGAATACCGGTGTGACGGTTGAAACCGCCCACTAGCAGAGCGGAGGGGTCGCGACTTGCACCGTGCTTGCCCAGACTTGGATCGCATGCACCAAAGAAGCGCCATTCCATCAGGCGATTTACCCAGAACTGGATGCAGTTGGCAAAAGGGGCATCATCACCGGATACGGGATCATTTTGTTGTTCAGAATCGAATGCCGGACGGCCATCACGCGCACGTTTGACCATCAGCTTGTAAAGTGGCTGGGCGGCAGGCCAGGAAACGATTGAGCCTGCTTCCATTTCTGTTTTGCGCTCCTGGTAAAACGCTAATGCCTCCGCTTCACCCTGGTTAAGCAATAGCTCTTCCCACTTGTCCCACAGATCCATTCTATGCGGCCATTCGATCACCGCCCTGAATTTGCGTGCGTTCCATAGCGGGTTTTTGATCAGGCGCGCCAGCACCGAGTCATAGTGCAGAATGGTGCCGATGATGACCACGTCCATGCTGTCATCCGCCGGACCGAGTGACAGCACGGTTTTCTTCAGCCACGATTCTAATTTGTCGCGCTGCTCTGGGCTTCTGACGTTCTCATCGTTTTCAAGATCATCACCGATCACCAGATCCGGGCGGTGTGGGCCATGACGCAGACCGCGCATGCGTTTGCCTGAACCGAATACCTGTACTTTGGCATCGTTACTGGTTACGATGGTACCGACTTGCCATACGCGCCCTTGGCCGGCAGCCTGCGGGTAATCCATCATCAGACGCGGATTGAATTGCAACTCGGCTTTGATCGCCTCCAGCATAGGCAGCGCCTGATCGAGTGCATCCATGATGATGACTGGGTAATGTTTGCGCTGCGTGACTATGCACCAAATGACGAAGATCTGCGTCACCAGCGTTGATTTGGCATTGCCACGTGGCGCGGCAATGGCGTCATGATCGCCCACGCCGTTATCGACGATCTCTATCAATCGCTGATACAGGAAGTCATGCAGTGCTGCATTGGGATGCTTGATATAGTGCGGGAAATAGGTGCGTGTGAAGAATTCGAGATCATGCTCTGCACGCATGAGCCTTTCTTTTCTGGCTGCGCTATCTGGAGCGAAGCCATCAACATTCGCTTCAATCTGGCGGCGGAATTCAGCTGCTAACTGTATCAGCTCCTGCAGAAAGGCTTTCTGGGTAGTTTTAGCCATAGCGCTTTCCAATGCTCTCGCCAAACGGCAGCAGCACTTCTTCCATGGCAATCGCATGCTGCGGGTAATGGGTCTGGATGAACTGCACTAGGTCGCGCAGGATATCGGCGGCAAAGCTCAGCTTGTCCAGTTTTGGATTACCCTTGGTGACCGCGTTCATGGTTTTAGCATAGGCATCTGAAATACGTGACAGCACCTCCGCTTTATCCAGCGGTTTGATATCTTTGCTATTTTTGACGTCTTCCAGTGTGCTCTGAAATAACAACACAAAATCTTCCATCACAGCGGCGGTGACCGCTTCAGCGCCTTCCCCAGAGAGGCGGGCGGCTGCGCGCGCCCGGTCCCAGTCATCCCCATTTTCGCGGGCCACATCTTTCCAGCGCCGGATGGTGCTTAATGGGATGTTACATTTGCGGGACACACCCTCCAGATTTAACGCTTCATAGATATAAGCCGCACGGGCTTCGGTTATTGTTTTTGTAGAATATGCCATGCCGCACTTTACAGGCCGATCAGGGATTTGCCTTTCTCGATCATCAGCGCGATGCCCACTGATACCAGGCCGCCACTGACTGCACCGTTGATGGCTGATTTCGTCTCGACCTTGCGCAGACGGGTATCTAATTTATCCAGCCGGGCATTGCTTTCATCCTGTCTCTCGATCATGAGATCAAGCTTACCCTTGATTTCTCCAAGCAACAGCGTGTGTTCGTCAGTCATTTCATAAATCTCTTTTTATGGTTAATTCGTGTTCTTGCTGACAATCGATGCAGCGGGTTATCCCATTGATTTCTCTCCTGATTTGCGGGATTTCCTCACCACAATCCTCGCAGTGGCTAAACCCAGGTACTTGCGCTTCAGGTCGGATCGCGCGCCGTTGCGTGTACTCATACTCTGCTAGCTCGATTGCTTGCGCTAAATCATCCTCTTTCACTTATTCTCTCTTTCCGGTGGCGGGGTGGCCCATTCCACCAGCGCTTTGTGTTTCGCCTGGCACTCGTAATACAGTGCCGAGCGCTCCAGGCTGTTGCGCAATAAGGTCGCCAGCCGTCCGTCCGCAGCAATCGGCAGATCCGGGCAAAGGGAGGTCAGCGAGGCCGGAGGCTGGCGGATTGGGGACACTTGCAAAGGGACGTGAGTTGTAGAGGTGCAGGCCGTCATCATCCAGACTACAATCACCATAACCATTATTTTGATCAATGTTCTCATCGGCTTTTTCCTTGATTTTCACGTAAACGGTGCGCACGGTTTCACGTGCGGTTTCAAATCCCTGGGTGGTTTTAAGCTCGGCTTTCGCCTGATCGATGGCTTGTTCTTGCGCTTTTTTGACGGCTTCTTCGATGGCAAACGCCTGCCTAGCCAGGCAGGCATTCTTGCCATTGCGATGGCCTTGGTAGTAGCCGATGCCGAGCAGGGTGAATGCGCCAAGCAAAATCGCTAACCAAAAGTAAGGTGAAAATAACGTGTTCATTTGTTATCACCATACGTGCACAATTCATATTCCTGCTGGCGGCGCTTCTTCAGTCCCGCCAGCGCACGGCCGCCCGCTTTGTTCCATCGCAGAATCTCGGTGCAGGCTCCTGCATAGTCAGGTGGATTCTGTTTTAATTTTTTGGCCAGGGTAGATTTACAAAAAGCGCTTGCCCCGATGTTGTATGTCAGACTGATAAATGCGTCCGCCTCGTGCTGATACACCGGTACATCGCCGATACAGCTGGGGCGGGAGAGTTGTGTGACCATTTCGTTCGCATCACGGTACAGCAGTCCCAGCGCTCTCACAGGGTCGGTTTTGTCGCCCGCTTTAACGCCGGACGTTGTGCCAAAGCCGATAGTCTGCACTCCTATACCATCATCATAGGCATGCTCACGGTAACCCTCAGACCAGGCAATCGCTACCAGCGCAGCAGCAGATAGACTAATCAGAGCATTGCGCTTATTCTGCATCTTCAATCTCTGATTGAACAAGGATGTGACCAGGTAACGGCCGCATGTTATTGGCCAACCAATCAGTTACGGAAAATCCAGGACAATTTTGTGGTACACCCAGCAGGTCACGACACCCCAGCACGCGTGGTGTTTCGCTATCTCCCTGCAGCAGCATAATGTCTGTTACTAGGCCACACACGTTCTTCTCTAGACTCTTCCATTGGCTAAGTGTGAATTTATCTGTTCCGATCAGGCAGACGCCGATGCTCTTGCCGTTATAGCCTTGCGCATGTGCGCCGATCTCATCGAAATGACGGCCGGAGGCGACTGAACCATTGGTGTAGATCACGAAGTGATAACCGATAGCGGCGAGTTTATGGTTTTGCCTTTGCCTGAATTCAGCTGAACGCTTGAAGTCGCGTTGACGGTGCCAGCGATCAATCTCTTCAACGGAAAAATGCTTTCCGTTAGGCGTAGTAGAGCAGTGGATGATGATGCTTTTGATTTGTCTAGTCATGCCGCCATGATGGCGGAAGACGAGAATGGAAATAAGGCGGAAGCAAGACCGCCCGTGGAACTTGGACGGATGAAGTTAGCAGGTTATGCGGGTTTTGGTGGATTGTCAAATGAGTGATCTTTTTCGCATATATGTGAATCAGGCACAATCCATTTCAGTGGAAGCAAGCTTTTAACTATTAAAAAAACGCGAAAATATCATCAATATTCCCTGAATAAGTTTGATTTATGATGTGATAGTTTGTGTCAATTTGATTTAATAAGCGATAAACAATCATGCGTGATGCAATTGAGGAATTTTTGACTGTGCTTATATATTCTGTGCGGACTCAGATTGCTATTTATCTGGGAATCCTTTTCTTTATTGGAATTACATTCTTAGGCGAGCATATGACCTCTCAACTCAATACATCCGGCCAATTAGGGCCAGCCATGGAGGTCATCAAAGAAAAAGTATTGCATCAATATGATAAAGTAGCATATGTTGCACTTTTTGGTTTTCTGGTAACAGCTATAAGGATGTATCGTCGGGATCGTAAGAGAATACTTGGTTTGTGAATCATCTAGTTCTTTCTCTTTCCCCTTGCACATCTCTATTGAACATTTGTAATAGAAAATTTGAGCCAAAGTAAAGCTAAACATTAAATCGTTTTCACCACAGTTATTATACTGGAGTGGGGTCCTGCGCATTCTACCTTCCCAATTGCAGGTTTTGTCAATACCTTGGAATGTTCTGGATTTTACTGTACATTTTATCCCAGAAAAAAGAAGCGATGGCCACAACCAAAACTGCCATTCTTACCTTTCGCATAGAGCCGTGCCTGAAGAAGGCGCGTTGCGTGCCATCCTACTTGTGGCCACCAGTCCTTTGCTAACATGGAGGTGGGGTACTTAGCAGAGATTATTGCGGGCTCAATGAGATTGTGTCTCTTAAGCAAGGAGGATTGTTCGACGAGACTTCAACACCTGCTAAAGTGACAATTGTCACCTCCATAACCAATAATAGAATCAGACTGCTCATGACTGACAAGAACGAAACAATTGCTGAATCACCCAATCAAGCTGAACAATGCCGTATACAGCTCGCAGCGCTGATCCCAGAAGCGTTTTCCGAAGGTGAATTAGATGTGATTGCCCTCAGACGGGCAATTGGTGAGGATGCCATCATCGAAGGTGGTGAGCGATATGCCCTTACCTGGGCGGGGAAGAGCACCGCCTACAAGGTGCTGCAAACGCCGTCCACCGCCACGCTGCGACCAGAGCGCGATAAGTCGGTGAATTTCGACCAAGCGCAACACGTCTTCATCGAGGGCGATAATTTGGAAGTGCTCAAGATCTTACAGAAGGCGTACTTCGGCAAGGTCAAGCTGATCTATATCGATCCGCCCTACAACACCGGCTCGGACAGCTTTATCTACCCTGATCGCTTCCAAGAGAGCAAAGAAGAGTACCTGCGGCGCATCCACGACCTTGCCGACGACGGAATGCTGATGCGCGAGGGGTTCTTTCGCAAGAACAGCAAGGAGAACGGCCACTACCACAGCAACTGGCTGTCGATGATGCTGCCGCGCCTGTATATCGCACGGAATCTCCTACGTGAGGACGGGGTAATCTTTGTGTCCTGTGATGATAATGAGGTACACAACCTGCGGTGTTTGATGAATGAGGTATTCGGTGAAGAAAACTTCATCGCTCAATTTGTTTGGAAGTCGCGTGTAAGCGAGGACACCCGCGCGACCACCGGAGTTTCTACGGATCACGAATACATAGTTGCTTATTCAAGAACAGGTGAGGCAGTGCTTCGGGGGATAGAAAAAGACCTCGAAAAATTTAGCAACCCAGACAGTGATCCACGCGGTCCCTGGCGTAGCGCGGACCTAACAGGATTAGCGACAAAAGATGCGAGACCCAACCTGCATTATGATCTAATAGACCCAAATACAGGCGTGAACTACTGTTGCCCCCCTAAGGGTTGGAGATTCGACCCTGAGACGATGCAGAAGAAAATTTCCGAGGGTCGTATCCTGTTTCCGTCAAATCCAGAAGGTCGTCCACGACACAAGCTATTTCTGGAAGAAATGCGAAGCCTCTTCAAGAACATGAGTACTGTAATAACCGACGTAAGCACCGGAGACGGCACCAAAGAAGTCAATGCGCTTCTCGGGCAAGGCGTATTTAGCTTTCCGAAACCGTCTGGGCTTATTTCGCTTTTGGCAGAACAAGTGATGGGCGATGGTGACCTCATGGTCGATTTCTTTGCTGGCTCTGCTTCAAGTTTTGAGGCGATTACTTCCCTCAACGAGCGGAATGGTGTGAAGCGCCGAGCAGTGCTCGTGCAATTGCCTGAACCTGTGGGCGAGAATAGCGAAGCTGCTAGAGCTGGGTTTTCCACAATAGCGGATATTGCGCGCGAGCGTATTCGCCGCGTCATTAGCAAGACTCAACAATCGGTTGATCTCGCGAGCGCGGAACAGAAGGATGCCGGATTCAAATCCTTCCTTCTCGCCCCTTCCAACTTCAAACAATGGCGCGGCGACGGTATCGACACGCCCGAGCAACTTGCCGAGCAGATGCAGATGTTTGCCAAATCCGAAAAGGAAGGTGCGCAGGTCGAGGACATGCTTTACGAGCTGCTGCTGAAATTCGGGCAAGAGCTGACTACGTCGATCGAAACGCTGAATGTGGCGGGCGGCAAGGTGTTCGCCATCCACGGGCGCAAGACGCTGTTCGTGCTGAAGCAGTTCACCGAAGCCATGATCCAGCCGTTGGTGGACTTGAAGCCGCGCGAGATCATCACTATCGACGGAGTATTCCAGGATTCGGACAACCTGAAAACCAACCTGGACTTGCAATGCCGCGATTCGGGCATCAAGTTCACCTGTCTGTGAGGCTGTGCCAATGAAGCTGCAATTCGACGCGAACCAGGATTATCAGCTCGAAGCCATTCGCGCCGTGGTGGACTTGTTCGAGGGGCAGCCGGATGCCTCCCAAACCGCCGTGACACGGGATGACGAGCTCTCCAGCCTGAAGCTTACGCAGACTGGCATTGCTAACTATCGGGTGATCAACGATGTGCAGTGGCTAGAGAACTTGCACACTATCCAGAAGGAAAACGGCATCGAGCCTTCGGCCGCGCTGGAGACGATGAAGCTGGACGACGGCACGCTCGCTGGCGCGTTCCCGAATTTCACCGTGGAGATGGAAACCGGCACGGGCAAGACCTACGTCTATCTGCGCACAATCCACGAGCTGGCGAAGACCTATGGTTTCAAGAAGTTTGTCATCGTGGTGCCTTCGGTGGCGATTCGCGAGGGTGTACTGAAGAGCTTGCAAATCACCAAAGAGCATTTCCAGACACTCTACGATTACGAGCGCACCGAGTTCATGGTGTACGACTCAGCCAAGGTGAATCAACTCCGTAATTTTGCGCTTTCCGATGCGATTCAGATTCTGGTCATTAACATTGACGCCTTTGCCAAGGATTCAACCGAAGCGAACGGTAATGGCGCGGTGGGGAGCCGCAAAAAATTAAAGGGCAACGTCATCAACCAAGTGCGCGAAACCGGGGTGGCGCCCATCGAGTTCATCCAGGCCACGCATCCCATCGTGATCCTGGACGAGCCACAAAATCTGGAAACCGACATTCGCAAGCAGGCTATCGCGCGTCTTAATCCGCTGTGCACCTTGCGCTATTCAGCCACGCACCGCAATACCTATAACCTGATCCATTCGCTGGACCCGGTGCGCGCCTACGAACTGGGGTTAGTTAAGCAGATCGGCGTGGACTCGGTTATCGAGCTGAAGGACGCCAACCAGGCTTATATCGAGATAGAGGGATTCAAGGCCGGAAAACGTAGCGTTTCTGCGAAGCTCACCATCTGGGTCAATCAAGTACAGGGACCTACCAAAAAGACCGTGATAGTGAAGAACGGGGACGATCTCTATTCCGAGAAGTTTTCAAACAAACGCGAGATTTATCGTGACGGCTTTATTGTTAACGAGATCGACGCGAGCGAGGGTTATGTCACCTTCGCCAACGATGTTCGGGTGCGCCTGGGCCAGCCGCATGGCGCGCTGACCGACACCATTCTGCGCTTGCAGATCGAGGCAACGGTGCGGCGCCATTTCGAGAAGGCATTACGCCTGCACTCGGTGGGCATCAAAGTGCTGTCGGTCTTTTTCATCGATCGGGTAGTGAATTACCGCGTCTACGAAAAGGACGGCACGACAGCCAAAGGCAAATTCGCTGAATGGTTCGAAGAGGTTTACGAGCAGTACCGTGCCAAGCCCGACTTCGCCGGGCTCATGCCGCACAATGCGTCACAGGTGCATAACGGCTATTTTTCGCAGGACAAGCGAGCCGTCTCTCCGTTCGAGACGGTGACGAGCAAGACCAATGTCGATGCGGAGGCGAGCACTTTTGAGCTCATTATGCGTGATAAAGAGCGCCTGCTGGATTTGAACGAGCCGCTGGCGTTCATCTTCAGTCATTCCGCACTGCGCGAAGGATGGGACAATCCCAACGTGTTTCAGATTTGCACGTTGGCCGAATCCAGCTCGGATATTAAGAAACGGCAGGAGATCGGCCGGGGCTTGCGCCTGTGCGTGAACAATAATGGCGAACGGGTGCGCGACCGGGCGGTTAATCGACTGACGGTGATCGCGAACGAAAGCTACGAAGATTTCGCCAACCAGTTGCAGACCGAGATGGTCGAGGCGGGCGTAAAATTTAAGCGCGAGATGGTGCAGAACGAGCACGAGAAGGTGACGGTACGGCTAAAGAAGGGCTACGACACGGACAACCGCTTTCTGGAATTGTGGGAGAAGATTCGGACGCGCACGAGCTACCGCGTCAATTACAGCACGGCAGAACTTGTGACTAAAGCGGCCCAGCGTATCAAGGATAAGATGCCCGCCATCGAACGACCTAAGATCGCCCTTATTCGCACCGATATTGCTATTGGCAGCGGGGGTGTTACCGGTAAGCAAACGGGCTTTCGTACCCAGACGGTGGAAGCGAAGTACATTATGCCCGATTTCGTCGGTCAGGTGCAGGCGAAAACCGGCCTATCGAAGTCTACTGTGGCGCGCATCTTGCTAGATTCTGAGCGGCTTTGTGATGCCTTCAACAACCCCCAAGTCTTCATTGATCATGCGGCAGAGATAGTTAATGCTGTGAAGCGAGAATTTTTGGTGTACGGAGACGGTTCTGAAGGTAGCGGGGTGAAATATCTGAAACTAGATAACGCCTACTATGAGATGCGACGTTTCGAAGCCGATAACTTGATGGAGGTATTTTCATCTAACGTGAAAGCGGTAAAGAAGCAGGAGAAGACGCTCTTTTCGCATATTGTCATCGACTCAAATTCCGATCCTGAGCGGAAGTTTGCGCAAGCTTGTGAAGACAACGATGACGTACTGTTCTATATCAAACTGCCGCGCTGGTTCCGGATTGAAACACCGGTTGGTCCGTACAACCCAGATTGGGCATTGGCCTACCATAACGACAATACTTTGTACTTTGTTGCCGAGACCAAGAAAACTGGCAACGGAGATCATGTACAACTAAATTTACTACGCCCAATCGAAGAGTTACGCATCGAGTGTGGCAAACGGCATTTCGAAAACTTCGAAGAAATACGTTTCAAAGTTGTTAGCTCACTTACTGAGTTGATCTCATAAAAAAAATGTTTCGGTCATTGTTAATCTTAGAGATCAGAGAATGATAATTTGGGTAATCAGTACTAGTTTTAACAATATGGATTCATTGAAACAAAAGTAACTTCTTGGATTACTTCACTCTGATCCTAATTTCAATAGATTAACGCTATACATGGGCTGAATTAACCGCATTAAAAAAGTTGCGCATCTGTTCTGCTTTCTTCGACGATAATTCCGGTATAGTCCATAGTGTGGATTGACGAGAGTTGTTAAAACGCGGCTTGGCTGTTATCACATCAGAAATAACGGATGTAGATACAAAAGCAGCAATCGCTCTGCCTGGCTCAAGGTACTTGCGGAAATGTCTCTCATGCCTTCTGATAAATGAAAAATTGAGCTGTGAAATCATCTCCAACATTTGATCAATCGATGTTGCCTTCAGAATATTGTTAGGAGGCGTGAGATCGTCCAAGTTTATTGCAATCATGCCAAAGTCAAAGTTTCCTTCTAATTGCGAAACAGCTTGAGAAAGAACTTTTGATACGTTATTTTCAGAATAGAACTTCTTGCATGCAATACCGATTCTCGCACCATCAAAGGAAACGACGATATCTGGTTCTTCAAGGGTTGCATGCATACCCATACGGGCCAATGCTTGCCAAAGTTCGAGCTCCCATAATGTATCTTTCGCTTTTGATCGTTCTCGGTTTAAAAGATCTAAGCTTCCAATTAACAACGCGCTAAGATATTCCTTAGCCTGCTCCGATACTCTAAGAGGCAATGCTGCCGTTGCTATACGATTAAGCTGACTTGCGCTGAATAGATACGATATCTTCATGTGTCCCTCATCGTTGCAGAGCCAAGCATCTGAGAGCATTGCTGTATCTTCAATCAACTTCGACAGATAGGATTCTGGGTGTACCACCAAATCATTCTTACGGTACAGTTCCTGCAATTCGAGCCCGCGTTGCTTAATTGCAAGATAGGCAGATGAGTCTCGCATAGTGAAATTTGATGAATTGCCCGTCTGAACGATCACTCCACCTTGCGTTTTTGTATATATTGGTGTATGAGTGGCATTTTTTTCCATAGCGCTAACAAATAACTAATAAAATTTGAATATTTTCTAAACTTTTAGCATTAATTATTAATAAAAGTAATGATGTATGTCATATTTTCTAATTATATGTTAACAAAAAAGAAGGATGGCTAGCTCGGATATTCCATCGTGTTGGAAATATATCTCTAAAGATGGGAAATATTCTGATTTTATTATCCACAAATTTCGGGGATAAGGTTGTGGGTAACTGCTTTATGTCGAATGGTAGCAATGTTTATTTCGATTGCTTCAAAAAGAAGCTAAAGTTTTTATAATCTTGGCCGAAGCTAAATTTGTAGTAACCTTATCATTCCTATATAACCCGGTGAGCTACTTGCATTGCTTACCGGGTTATTTCATTTTTCCCTCTAAAACAACCCCATCTGCCTTGATTCTTCCTGGTGTTCAATAGCCAAAATCTTACGCACTTGTCGCTCGGTGAGGTGGTACTTTAGCGCTAGCTGGCGCACGCTTGAGGTAGATTTTTCCTCACGAATCTTGGCGTTGCGTAGAGCTAGGCTGATGGTTTGCGCTTTGGGAATGTCGAAATGGTCTAATCCACCGAAGCGCTCTACTAATTTGAGTGCTGCTATTTCACCTACGATAGTGATTAGGATGTGATCTTCAGATAAACGTTTGGGTACATACAGGCGCACTCCACCATAATGCTGCACAAGTTGGAGCGTGGCGGGTAGGCCGATGAGTTCTGCTATTTCTTGCAGGATGCTAGGAAGCAGGGATTCATCCACTTCATGCATTTTGCTTTTGTGCCTTATAGGTCAACGCTGCGACGAGTTTGTGCAGTTGCTGCGGAGTGCACCAATCTACGCGTTCTACTTTAAACATTTGTTGGCTGATACCATTGGCGTAGGTCCATGGCAGTTGCATTTCAGTTAGTAATGCACCGATCTTGCTCATCAGTGGTGCTTTACCGATAGCAGTGGTAGGGGATTTGCCTTGCTGTGCCCTGGCAGGTTTCTTTTTCTGCCAGCCTTTAGCAGTTAGGTGTTCCAGTACGCGTTTGCGTGAAGCCTGGTTTAAGTCACGGCTGGAGCGAACTTGCGCGATGTTCCATAGTATATCGCGGTAGGTGTCATCGTCCAGGCCGAGCTGTATTTTTGCGATGTGTATTTGTGCTAGCTCACGTTTGCGTTTTTGATCTGTGGTATTGTTTGCTTTCATAGTGTTAATTTCTGTAAAGAACTTGTTGGATGGCGCTATTTTTAACGCCATCAGACAAGGTTTTTACACTTCTGCCGTTTGTTCGAAGGGAGTGATAACGAAGTCTTCTACCCCAGTGACGACACTGATTCCAGCGACGCCACGCACTTCGTCCGGTTCGTTGAGAATTGCTTCCTTATTGACCTCTTCCTTGGTGCGCACGAAACGGACAAGTCCTAAGCGCTTGAGCATTTCAATCACGTTTTCCGATCCGCGGATCGAAACGCTGGGTGGGCGCTGACGCCATTGAACTTCGCCTGTGATCAGATTCGCGGTTTTTACCTTGCTACCGTCGGTGAGTTCCAGCCGGTGTGCTTCGCAGTAGCCCTGCACGCCTTCCTGCAAGGTTTTAAGCTGCGCGCTGATCGCATCCAAACGTGGCTGGAAGTTTTGCGTGATATGGGCAATGGCATCGTTCATCTCGGTAGTAGCACGTATAAGCTGTCGCTGTAGATCGCCGATTTTGCGGATGTCTGCAGCAGCCTCATCGCGTGTTTGCGGTACATAAGCTTGTGCCTTGGTTTTGAGTCGGGTGACGGTTTTGGCCATACTTGTTTGTCTCCTTTGCTGGTGGTTGTTTTTGTGTATTTAGGAGAGGCGAACACAAGGTTCGCCCGTGTCTGCTATGTTTTATTGATTATTTTTTGTAATTGGTTGCGCACCTCCTCCGGCATGCCCTTGGTCATTGCAGCATTTTGTTCTTCTTGCGCACGGCCGGTGCGTTTGCGCATTTCCTGTGCCCCTTCTTCCTTTTTGGCCGCTTGGTTGGCTGCGGCTGCGATGATGGTGAGCAGGTAGCCGTGATTTTTAAGCGGTAGCGTCAAGGTGTCACGCTGGTCAATCATTTGCTCCAGCGCCATGCGCCAAGCATCCATCGGGGCAGGCCAGACGCGACCCTTGTATTCGATCTTGCCAGCCTCGATCATGGGGATGAGTTCATTCATCAGCTTGGCCATCTTCGTGTCAGATATTGCACGTTGGGGTGGTTTGAATAGCTGCTCCACGTAGACCAGCAGCAGCTTGCCGACCGGATTGAAGCTCAAGACGCGCGTGACAACATTTCTCAAGGCTATATTGCTAATGGCTGCCTCCAGCGGGAAATCAGTCTGACAGCAAGGGCAGATCAGGCGCATGTTGTCTCCCTGGCGGTAGTGTGGGGATCACGCTTATGCATGATGTTTACTCCATTTGGAGCTGATCACCCATTCCACTTGCACGCCTTCGATATTGGCAGCCATGGTTTTTTCCTCGGCACCATTTATGCGGGCGAGTTTGATCAGTGCACCCCCCAGCAGATCGCAACGTGGCGAATGATTAAGCGTGATACGAGTATTGCGGCTGCCGATGCTGATATCCAGTACGCGATAACCCGCTTTGGCTAGCGTTACGGCAACCCGTTTTGCACTGGCCAGTGCCTCCATAATGTCCTGGTTATGACGACCGATTGAGGGGATAGGGCGATGCAGCATTGCTGCCATAGGGTTGTCTAGTTCCTGCATATCTTTCCGGTAGGCTTCATGCAGTGCCAATTCTTCATTGACATTCGTACTTTTACTTTGACCCAACAAATAGCGGGCATAGGGCAGTATTCTTTGAAACGGTTTCATGGGTTGCTCCTTAAATTGTGTCTGGTGGCTTCGTTATATTTGCAGCTCTGGCAAGCTCGCCAGTGTTTCATTGCGCGCGGGCTGCTGGTCGGCGGCTGGCTGCTGTGATAGCTTCTGCACTCTGCCTGATTGATTTCTTTTCCAAGATGAGGGCAGGGGATACGGCCATACACTTCCAGCACGCGGCTGGCGATATGCCTGGTATCTGCCGGGTATTTGCCATGCACGACCAGGCTGACAGCGGTACGCGATACGCCAAGATGGGCAGCCACCTGGGTTTTGCTGCTGGCAGCTACCGCTGCATTCAGGAGGTCTCGCCACATAAGGGCACCTCCTTGCCGTTATTCGGGTCAAATACCGTGTTTTTGGTTGGCCTCCAGACTGGGGCAAGCGGGCCGGTGTCGTTTTCATCCGGCAGCCACCAGCGGCAAAAACCGTTAGAAGTGAGCGCGCTGCCTACTTCGCGTTTGCGCATTCTTACCAGGTAACCAGCTTCTTCTAATGCCTTGAGATATTTGCCGATGTTGGAACGGATGTCCTTTTCCACTCCTTGCGCGACCAACGGCTCGATCTCCGGGATGGAGAATTTGCGGCGGATGCGGATCGCTCGCCACACTCGCGCACGCAGGCTGTTTTTATGAATGCGCGCCCCAGATTGTTCTCCTCGCGGTCCAGATCGAAGTCTTCCGTCTTCCGCTGCAAGCGCTGCTTTGCCTGCGTTGGTAAGCCGGAAGCAGCCGGGTGCTGTAAGCATGACTAGGTCGTGCTTGCGCAGTTTGCGCGTGGCATTTTCCACTTGCCTTGGCTTAAGTTTGGTCAGCGTGATCAGCTTCTCCTCGGTGATGCATTCATCCGGTGCATGTTTTCCGATGACTTTTAGCAATTGCTCTGCAATCCAGGCCATTAATGCTTATCCTCCTCATAAACTTTAATCATGTTGCCCAGAAACTCAAGATTGCTGCCGATATCGATGGCTTCATTTGCTGTCAGGTTGATCAGCTCTAACGATTCATCGCTATCCTTCATGGTCAAACTGATTTGAACGCTCAAGGAACCGTTCGTATGCTCGATAACCGAGACGCGTGCAGTTTTTGAGCCGGTGTATATTTGGCTAATAAAACAGATGCCGGTAGGGTTCATGCTAGCGTCCTCCATTTCTGGTTGTGCGTGGCCGGGTGGATTGCCAATCAAGTGTGAGCGGGCGGTTGCCCATGTCTTTCAGTTCTACGCGCTTCAAACCGTTGCGTTTGCCTTCGCGCTCAACCAGGGCGATGGCATTCATCACTTCGCGCATACGGCCCTTGCTCTGGCGGTGAATCTCCAGCGCCAAATCATTGGCGACTTCCACTTCACACTTTTGCTTGCAGACCAGCATGACATCCTCCGGTGTGGCCGGGCCGAAGGTGACGACGTGCGCCACGCGACTGCTGATTTGCAGGTGCCGCCCAATCTTAGCTTGCACCTGCTCCATGCCGACTAGCACGACGATGATTTCTGTCAGATCGGACAGGTCGCGGATCGCTTCCAACACATGCGCGTTATCGCGCAGGCAGTGTTCCACCTCGTCAATCACCAGTGGTGTCTGGTTGCGCCCCAAGTAACCTGAGATACGCGCAAAGATATCCTTGGCACGTCCCGAAGTGTCCACTTTCAGGTTTTCCGCGAGCTCAGTCATGAAATAACGCGGCGTCCAGCCGGTCTTGGCGCGCAAATACGCGGCTCCAGCCTGGATGGCCCACTGATCGACGGTTTCCGATTTGCCGTAACCGGCTTCACCTGTGACCAGCAGCAGGCTGGATTCCTGTGCACCACGTCCTTCGACCGCTGCTAATCCTTCCTGGAAGCGTTCGTAATTGCTTGTTTTGACAAACACACTTTTCACATTTAGACTCCTCTTGCCGTGGTGTTAAAAAAATGGCCGCTCGGTAATTGCCTTTACTGAGTGGCCGACTCTTCAAGTTTCTTCAGGTTGGCTGCTCGTTTATCATCTGCTTCTGTCCAAGCCACGCCCTGGTATGAATAGCGTTCCAGTAGGTCGAAATACTGCTCGGAGTCGACGTAGCGCAGCAGGAAATCCACATCCTCTTTCTTCCAGTCATCCTTGTTTTGCATGAGCCAACGGTATTGCTGGATATCACTGGTAAACCACGGGCGCACGCCTGGGCGTTCCGGCAGCGGGGCGATGTTTTCGATCGCTACCTTTTCAGTTTGGGATAATGGGTTGAGCTGTATGGCGGTCAATTCATTGACAGGCTGATACTCAATCGAATGCATTGGATTAAGCTCGGCTTCAGCCTCATCGATTTTTGCTTGCGCGCGTTTGATGCGTCCTTCAGCACGTTTCTGTGCAGCTCGTTCTTCAAACGATTGCGGAAAGTAACTGCGTTTATTGGCTTCAAATTCAGCGATGCAGATCAGACGCCCGGTGCGGTCGCGCACCCAGACGCGGCTAGCGTCATGGATGTCATAGCCGACGCGCGCTGTTTCGCCGTGGTAGTGCTCCAGATCTCGATGGAAATATAGGTTGCCAAACAAGCGGATCTCGCCGCGAGTAATCTTGCATGTCTTGTAAGGGCGGAAGAGGTCTTCAGCTTCATGAGGATCGACGTTAACTGGTTCGAACCCTTCCTTGATGGCTTGCGCCCAGGCTTCGTTCGGGGTCTGGTGGCGGAGCCTGCCATCCTGGTCACGTACTTTCGGCAGCGCCCTATGTGGGTGGTTTTCGTAGTCGTTTATTTGCTGCTGGCACCAGTCGATGAATGCTTTCCATTCCATGAGATGACGGGATGTGCCACTTTTCTTGATATCTGATCGGGTGAGTTTGTACACTTTTTGCCGAGCTTCACTATCCATCTGCGCGCCTATGTAGGTGGGCAACATTTTGGCTGCCCGCACCCAGATGGTTTGGTGCGCGCGTTCGATGATGCCTCGTGCCTGAGAGTTGTAAGGTAGACTATGAGTCAGCTCAATGTTCAGGCGGTGCATGAATCCTGTGGCCTCATCGCTCATCATTGCGTTTTTGTAGCCTGATCCGTTGTCAACGTAGAAAATGGATGGAATCCCACAGCTAAGGCAGGCATGGCGTAGCGCATCCAATACTGCCCAGGCTGATTCGGCCAATCCTGCTGACCACCCGACTACCTTTCTGGTGGCAATATCCATCACAGTGGTGATTTCTGGCCGGAACGCGCGTCCATGCGCGGGATGGGCGACTTCGGCATCAAAAGTGTGGCCGTCCGCCGTATAAGCAGTAGTCGGCCACATATGGCTGGTATCACGCCGCACGAATGGCAGGATCTTTTTAAGCTCCCGGTTGCCCATGCGCCCGCGCTGTAGCTCGGTTTTGCTCATTTTCTGCAGAAACCGATAGGCGGCAGAGTAGGAGGGTGGAATGATGATTGGCGGCAGGATTGATGGGAGCTGTTCTACACAATAGGATAAATCCGGCTTTTGCGGCTGCCGGTAAAGACTTAATAAATAGGGAGCCCATGGCGGGATGTCGGCTGATTCGCGCGCTTTAGGCGCGAGCAGGGCAACACTGCTGCCAGTGGCTTCTTTGCGTTTCGATTCCTTCAACCAGCGGTATAGAGTAGTGCGCGATAATGCCCGGTCCATGCCTGCTTTTGCATTAGCGACCGGTACCAGCTTCTGTAATTGTGGTGGCAATTGACCGCGTGCCGCTAGATCAATCACGGTGCGGATGGCACGCTCGGTACCGCCGACCGTTTCCAGTCTGCGTACTTCTGAACAAATAGCTGCACGCGCTTCGGCAATCTGGCGCTGCCAGTCTTTTAAGTCACCTGGTTTGACTGTTTCAGTGACAGCGTTGGGGGTAATGGGTTGTGATTGCGCGACTATAGTTGCTGTTGGGGTGGGTGTTGATTGAATTAACGCCTGCAATGCGCGCTCTTTGATGATTGCCATAATGGAAGCAGGGGGCTGATATTCAGTACGCAATCCACCGCGCCCGCCTTTTCCTGACATTTGTATTGATTCCCATCCATCTTTTTTTACACGATCACGCATGCGGCGCTCACTACTTGGCAAACCTGGCAGTTTCATTTCTACTAACTCAGAGCAGGAGTAGTGGGTCTTGATAGTACTCATGCACTAATCCTCTAGCCTTTTCTTAAGTTGTTTGATCTGCTTGGTAGCCTCATCCCGGATACGCTCCAGTTGTCCCAACTTGGCATCTAGTGCTTCTTTTCCGACAGAGAGTTTTGCGCCAATCTTTTTGGCAGCAAATTCAACCAAGGTATTTGAGCCTGTTGCGAGATCAAATGCGATCGCAGTATCGAGGGGTGGAATATGGTCTTCACGTGATTCTGCTGTATAAGCATCCAGCATGTGCTTGCTGATGTCGCGACCAAGTAGGCGGCTCATCTTTGCAGCGATTTCGTAGCGATCGTGTCCTTTTAGTGCTTCTGACATGGTGTGCGCGATCTCAGCTCGGCATGCAAGACCACCTGGTGCAGACACTGGTGCCGGTGGCAGCTCTTGAAACATATCGATGGTAAAGGGGTCTCGTTTGGCCATTTATACAATTCCGCTGTATTACTGATTTACATTGACATTTGCGCTAGTAGGGTTAATCTTGTATTTACGCTTATATCTGCCGAGTCCACGCTCGCCGCGGCCAGACCTTGGGGTTCCGTCTGTGTGATAACGGCTAGGCCAAATGATTTGTGGTGTAGTGTGGAGGTGTTCGGCAATCAAGCGTTCGTATTTTGGGTACGGATGATTGAGGCAATTACGCAGTACTCCAATGCCGAGACCATGCTTCAGTGATAATTGATTTAAGTTAGTTCCAGTTTTACGCACAGCCGCAATAATGTCGGCGCGATGCCAGTCTTTCGAGGCTGGTTTTTTTGGCATATTTAACGAACTCATTAATTTATACATAACGTTATGTTGGGATAAATATCCTAACATGTCAAGTGTCCTAACTTGATTTGTTTAATTCAATTCTAATTATCTAGCTAATGATTGATTTAAAAGAAATAAAATATGTTTGTTTAATTGTATATCGTCCGAACAAAACGTCCTAACATATTGTGATGAGTACGGACTCCAAGTTATGGTTTTCTGCAGATGAGTTAGCGATGTTATCGCCTCATCTTCTGATAAAGATCCCGACATCAACACGTCAATGTCGGGCTCGCGCTAAGCGTGAAAATTGGCAGTCGAGAGAGGTGCCTGGAAGAGGCGGGCCACAAGGTAAAAAAACAGAGTTTCTTCCACCTAAAGAAATTTTGGTTGAGATCCAGAAGTTCCTGAATAAAAATCCGAATTTCTTTTCTGAAATAAAGGGTTCATCGGAAAGAACAACCAAATACAAATCACAGCCACCGCAACCACTAATTAGTGAAAGTGATAAACACGAGAGGAATATTATTAATAATCACTTGCCCCTTGATTCAGCGGTTCTTGAGAATGTATTAAGACAGATAGAATGCGCGCTAGAAGAGCGCAAAATAATTTTGGATGCGGCCAAAAAGGCTAGCTTGATACAATTGGTATATGAACACTGCGTTGAAACAAGGAAGAATATCTCAGAGACGATCGAGCGTTTTCTGAAGTTGGTATCTTAGATATTTTCGCTATGTTTAAAATGTAATTACTTTGTGCCAAATAAACCGTAAATTCTGCTGTTTTTTGCATATTTTTTCTTATTTAGTACCGAATAAGAATTTTTGCTAGAAATACTCATATTTCTTTATTTCATGCGCTTTTCGAGCGCTTTTTTTATTTCTTTTTCATGTACCAAATAAATCACACCCCCACACCTACCTTTGTCAGGTATTACACTGCGATGAAGGCACCGTTAGCCGTGGCCTGAAAGAGTTAAAGATGCCGTTGCTTGAAAAGGAGAAACGTATTCGGCAAGCAGGAGGTGGGCGAAAGTCAGTTGTGGAGACGATGGCAGGGCTGGATGAAGCTTTTTTAGCGTAGTAATCCGCTAGAGGCGGCAAGGCGCGCAGAAGAAACAAGCGGCGTCAGAGCTTGAGGAATAAAGTTGGAATGTCGCGCTGGAGAAGACCGACACATCACTGGTGCTAATCCGCCCGTTTTTTAGCGTGGTCATGGGTCACGTCGGCGACATTGGTGAGTCCGTGGCAACGGACATCCCGTTTGAAAGAGTGAGTACAACGACGTACCTGAACCAGCGCGACATTCCAATAGAGATAATGGAGGATGTCATGGCAAAGTTCAAGCGAAGTAAATTGGAGTTAATCCATCCGAATGCAGCGGGGATTGATATTGGCTCTGCGAGCCATTTTGTGGCGGTACCGCCGGATCGAGATAACAAGCCGGTAAGGGAATTCAAGAGTTTCACCGCAGACCTGAATGGTTTAGCGGACTGGTTAGAGGCCTGTGAAATTGACACTGTGGCAATGGAATCGACGGGGGTATACTGGATTCCACTGTATGAACTTTTGGAGTCGCGCGGGCTGACTGTGTATCTAGTAAATGCGCGGCACGTTAGAAATGTTTCTGGCCGGAAGTCGGATGTACTGGACTGCCAATGGTTACAGCAACTGATGAGCTTTGGGTTGTTGTCTGGCGCATTCCGTCCGAAAGATGAGATATGTGCACTACGAGCCATATCTCGTCAACGCGATATGCTGATCCGTTATCAGGCGCGACATGTGCAACATATGCAAAAGGCTCTGGCGCAAATGAACATACAATTGGCGAACGTGATTTCGGATATTGTGGGCGAAACCGGTCAAAAGATCGTTCGTGCCATCATTACTGGTGAGAGAGATGGGCACATCCTGGCGAATCTCAAGAGCAATCGCATCCGGGCTGGCAAAGACGAGATTGAGAAATCGTTAATCGGGAATTGGCGGGAAGAACACCTGTTTGCACTCAAGCAAGCGATGTCACTCTATGACGCCTACAGCGAACGACTCACCGAATGTGACCGGCAGCTTGAAACCATGCTGGCGGCACTTCAGGTGCACAAGGTAGAGATCTGCCAGAAGAAGCGCCGCTCCAATGTCAAGAACGCTCCCAAATTTGATTTGCGTGCCCATCTGATTGGCATGTGTGGGGTTGATTTGACGCGAATTGACGGCATCGAAGTGACGACTGCGATGAAAGTCCTGAGTGAAGTGGGCGCTGACATGAGCAGGTTCAAGAGTGCGAAGCAGTTTGCCTCGTGGCTTGGGTTGTGTCCTGGAACAAAGATATCGGGCGGAAAAGTGCTATCGGGGGCAAGCAAGCGCACAGCGAACCGTGCGGCTCAGGCACTGCGCATGGCGGCAGTTTCATTGAAATCCAGCCAGTCTGCACTGGGTGCCTATTACAGAAGATTATGTGGCAGACTCGACAAGGCAAAGGCAATCACAGCGACAGCACACAAACTGGCGCGCTTGATCTACACGATGCTAACGAAAGGAACCGAGTACGTCGATAAAGGGCAGGAGTACTATGAGGAGCGATATCGTCAACGCGTGTTGCATCATCTGACTGTTCGCGCTCGGAAGCTGGGGTTTAATCTTACCCCTGTTCCTGAGGCTACTTAATATTTGCTGTAAAACCATTGTGTTACATTTGTTTCTTGAAAGATGTTAAAAAATCATACTGCCGGTTCACCAATGGATGAATCCGTAAAGTGGTCAAATTTGAGCCGCAACGAAATGGCTGAGAAGCTAAAACAGTGCGGATTTAGCGTGAGTGTGACCGTTGTTGATCAATTGCTCGACAAACATCATTTTCGCCGCCGTCAAGCCTTCAAGGTTGAAGCCGGGAAAAAGAACCTGCCGCATCGGGACGAGCAGTTCAAAAATATCGAGCGCCTCAAAGAAGAGTACCGGGTCCAGGGTAATCCGGTGATGAGTATGGACGTTAAAAAAAAGAATTGATCGGTAATTTTTATCGCCCCGGAAAGCTCTATACCACTGAGGTCGTGCGGATCAATGATCATGATTTTGCATCCCTGGCAGACAGTAAAATTGTGCCTCATGGGCTGTATGACATCCATCGCAAAAGCGGCTATATCGTATTAGGCACGAGCCATGATACCTCTGAATTTGCTTGCGCCTGTATCCGGCATGGGTGGTTGAACTATGGTCAACTGGACTATCCAAAGGCGACGAGTATTTTATTGCTCTGCGACTGTGGAGGCAGCAATAATGCACGCCACGCTATCTTTAAAGAGGATTTACAGAAATTGGCAGATGAATTGGCTATTGAGATTCGTATCGCTCACTATCCCCCGTACACGTCAAAATATAATCCCATAGAGCATCGATTATTTCCTCATATCACCAAAGCTTGTAGTGGAGTTATTTTTACCAGTGTCGAGCGGGTCAAAGCAGTCATGAGTAAAGCAAAAACTTCTCAGGGACTAAAGGTCTTTATCTCAATTATGGATAGGGTATTTGAAACTGGGCGCAAAGTGGCGGATGGCTTTAAAGAAAATATCACCATTGAGTTTGACCCGTTTTTACCGAAATGGAATTATGTTGCTATTCCATCTGCTTGCATAATTTCTGCAGTTATTAAATCCTGATTCCTAAACGGCGATTCATAATCCTGGGAGTGAGTTACTCAGGAGCAAGTCTGGCTGCGGTTTGGAAGAACAGTTTTTGGTAGGGACAGCTACTTGCCAGTAAAAAGCGAATACGGCGGGTATTACGTAGGATGACGGCACCGATTTTGATCAGTTTGAGGCGTAATGTGCTCACATAGGCCTGAGCCAGTTCGGTACCTTGCAAGGCAAGTCGCCGT
The DNA here is from genome assembly GCF_001007935.1 of Nitrosomonas communis. Taxonomy (NCBI): domain Bacteria; kingdom Pseudomonadati; phylum Pseudomonadota; class Betaproteobacteria; order Nitrosomonadales; family Nitrosomonadaceae; genus Nitrosomonas; species Nitrosomonas communis. Next base: position 485,658 of record NZ_CP011451.1, on the reverse strand, counting down.
ATGGTTTCCAGCAAAATGTAAGCCAGCGAGGACAGGAGTAGACGAAATTGATTTGACCACCACCGATGGCAACTGGTGCGATCTGCAAACAGATCGAGCTGTTGTTCCTTGATCCGGTTTTCCATTTCACCGCGTAAACAATAAATCTTATCGTACAGAAGCTGCGGTTTACCGGTCAGATTGGTGACGAGATAACGTGGATGACTGCCTTTGTCAGTGTGTTCGATTTTAACAATGATGCGCCGTGTCCGCTGCCAGCTTTTTGCAGCATATTGAAACTCGTCAAATCGTCGTACTTTCTCACCTGATTCAACATACTGCTTCTCTGCCGCTTGCTGCCATTGCGCAGTGATCTCATTCAGTCGCTTGTTTTGGGCGATACCCACGATATAACCCACCTCATGTCGCTCACACCATGCCAACATTCTGCGGCGGCAAAAACCACTGTCACCTCGAAAAATGATACGAACTGCAGGCCAGCTCTGCCTGAACCGTTTTACCAGCAATGACAGAATGGCCCAGGCATGTTTTGCCCCATCAATATTGCTTGGCCGCAGGTAGCTTACCAGCAGTTGATCCTGGCAGAACACATACAGCGGCAAAAAGCAGTAGTGATCATAATAACCATGAAAGAAGCGGCCTTCCTGTTTGCCATGAACCGCATCATCAGTGGCATCAAAATCCAGTATCAGTTCCTTGGGTGGCTGTTTAAATGAAGCCATAAACCGCTCTACCATTACTTGATGAACATGCCAGGCCGTTTGCCGATTCGCCCGATTCTCCCAGCGGCATAAGGTAGAGCTGCTCGCCAATACCTCTGCGCGTTCAACCGCTGATTGAATCGCCAAATCATGGCGTAATTGCTGATGATCATTGAGGTCTTCATAGCCACATGCCAATGCATAAACCCGTTGGCGCAATAGCGTCAAACTATCATGCTTGCAACTTGCCTGCCGACGATTATCGTCCAGCGCTTGAGCAACCGCTTTGCTCAACCCAATGCGTTTATCCATCTAGCGCAATAACATGACACCACCATCTGAAGTAATATCCCCGCCCTGGAAATTTACTTCAATAATACGCTTTTTTACCTCTGGAAAATTAAACGATTCCTGGGTACACTTTGTCATTGGCAATTCCTTTTCTTTATTCAGCTTAGGTAACTGAATTATAAAGATTTAATGGGGAATTGCCACTTCCCTTCGTGCAATATTCGGGCTAAACTATTCAACTACAAGCATGTCTACCTGTCCTCAGCTTAATCAAATGTATTTCTATTAGTATTTTTAATTTTAGCCTATCTATATTCTATTGTTTCAATAAAAGAAACAATTAATTTCTTGCTCTAATACTTATTTCTTGTGTTTTAATTCGATATTATAAATCATAAGAACTTGATCTTGCCTTTATGGGCTGGAAATGTATTAAAAACCATACTCTTATTATGAGTAAAGATCGAAGCAGTAAATGCTGGGGATTAGGACAAAATATTTTTTGAATGATAGATTACATATAGGATGTTTCCTGTAAAGAACGTATTCTCAGCATGGTTATTTTTAAAGTAAAGGACGACCAAAATTTTTAACATAAGGGAGTTAAAATAAGTTGTCTAGTGGAGGTGCTGTGATGAGAAAAAATATTTTTTGTGTGGCTGTATTAGCGATTGGTTTTTTATCAGGTTGCGCTCAAATGAGTCCCATAGCGAGTACTTTGAGTGATGGTGAAATTGTTGCGAATCGACTTTTCATAGACCCTAATAATCATGATGCCGTGGCTAAACATTACGAAGACGTGGCCAAAGAGATGAAAGCCAAGCTACAGGCAAAGAAAGAGCAACTTGAGGAATATGAAAGACACAACTACTACTATGGAAGAAAGGGGCAAAGCTTCCGGTCACATACTTGGGCTAATATGCGATATTTAGAGAAGTCTATTGAAGAGAATTTAAAAGAAGCTGCCATTCACCACAAAATAGCACAAGATCAACAAAAACGAGATCTCAGTTTAAGAACTGAATAAATTGTAAGCTTTTAATTGAAGTGGTAATTAGTTAGAGAAAAATATCTAAATTCCAGAAAATAAGGAATCCTACAATAGCCGCGCTATCACTTGCAGATACGCGGCTTTTCTTTTTTTGTATCTGCTTTTATTTTATACGCTAGCACTATGTTTTATTTGTGCTGCATGCCTTTAACCTTATTGATGTAATCAGTTAAGGTTTAATTATTGTCCGAATCGAAGTAGCAAATTTATTAATTTAACGTGAGTTCGACATAAGAATCATCAAATCACGACTGGAAGAGCTTGAGGGAGCCTGATATTAAGTGAGGGTTTCTTCTCGCGAAAGGTGTAAGCCACCAATCCGGCTATCAGATTAACAAAAAAGTTAACTGGGCTGCGATGGCGGGAGTGCTCGATTTGCGAGATATTCTTCAATGGGTCATTGACGCTCTCAATGATCGAACGTTTACGTAGCAGCAGCTTGTCAAACAACGGCAACAGCTTGTTTTTCATGTTCTTGCGTACTTTGGTGATGAGCTGCACGCCTTGCTCGCGGAGTTGCTCAAAGAGTGATTGCGAAATGTAGCCCCGGTCACCGAAGAGTTTGCCAAACAAGGAGCGCGTCACCTCTGGTACCGGGTCACGGTCATCCACATTGCCCGCCGTTATTTTTACCCCTGGCAATTCTCCCTGGTCATTAATGACCAGGTGCAGCTTGAATCCATAAAACCAACCCATGCTGGCCTTTCCCCGGGCAGCAAACCCTGCCATTACTTGATGAGACCCAATACGGCGATTATGGCACACACTAATCTTAGTGGAATCAATGAAACTGATCCCACTACATTGCCCAAAGCGACTGGTCAGAAAACAGCACAAAGGCACCAGGCTACCTTGCAACAGCTCCACAAAGCGGTGGTAACTCACCAACCCTGGAAAATAATCGCGCTGATACCTCAACACGTAATTCAGGTAATAGTGTTTAAACGTCCGGTACCCGGATAGATTGAAGTGGTACCCAAAAACTGTACAGGTTGTTAAGCTCTGGCAGAATTAAAAAGGCGCTTAATAACAATGAGTAAAAAGCGCATACAATATTCGAGCGAATTCAAAGCAAAACTAGCGCTGGCAGCGATACGTGGTGATGAAACTGTCCCCCAATTAGCAGCGCGTTATAATGTACATCCCACGCAGATCAATAGCTGGAAACGGCAACTCATTGAGCAAGCTGCCGAGCTGTTTTGTAAAAATAATACTGCCGCCAATAAGGAGCAGCCTACAACAGATGACCTGCACCGGGTTATTGGTCAATTGGCGGTAGAACGCGATTTTTTAGCAAGAAAGCTCAATCATTAAGTCTTGTAGAACGCAAAGAGATGATTGAGCCCCATGGCAAACTTAGTCAAACTCGTCAATGTCAGCTGCTGGATCTGGCGCGCTCAACTTATTATTATCAACCGCAACCAATCAGTAATGCTGATCTGGTTCTGCTGCGCATGATGGATGAACAGTACTTAAAGACGCCACAATATGGCTCACGCAGTTATGCTACCTGGTTTCAGCGCCAGGGAATCATGTTAGGGCGCAAGAAAGCCTCTTCCTTAATGAAGACACTCGGTATTGTCAGCATAGCTCCAAAACCCAGGACCAGCATCTCAAGCAAACAGCATAAGGTCTATCCTTATCTGCTTAGAGAACTTGTCATTAATAAACCCAATCAGGTTTGGGCTGCCGACATAACCTATGTCCCCATGGAGAAAGGCTTTGGCTATCTGGTTGCCATCATCGACTGGCATTCGCGTAAGGTGTTGAGCTGGCGCTTGTCCAATACCTTGGATACTGACTTTTGTACTCAGGCGCTGGAGGCAGCCATCCAGGATTATGGCTGTCCACAGATCATGAATACCGACCAGGGCGTACAGTTTACCAGCGAAGCATTTACCTCCATACTAAAAGATCATCATATTCAGATCAGCATGGATGGCAAGGGGTGCTACTATGACAACATTTTTGTTGAACGACTTTGGCGGACAGTTAAGTATGAGCTTTTATATACCAGAGAATTCAATAATCTGAAGGAGATAAAGCAGAATTTATCCACATGGTTTGAATGGTACAATCAAGAACGATTTCATCAAAGCCTTGACCGTCTTACGCCTGATGAAATCTACTATAGTGATCCAAGAATTGATCGGGTTGCCTGAACCTGTTTAACTATACATATCAGAGCTGAACTTTCTTTCAGGTTGTCCAGTTACAGGGAACCACATCACGTTGGCTGCTGCTCAAGCATCCTGATAATCTGGATGACACGCGCAATGAGCGTCAAATTCTGGCGGAAGCGCTCAAGCTCAATGAATCCTTGGCCACGACCTATTATATGGAAGAAGAATTACGCAATATATGGCATCAGCCAGATAAAACTGCACCGCAAAAAGCACTTGACGAATGGGTAAAAAAGGCAGCTGCTTCGAATATCAACATGCTCAAGCAATTCTCTAAAATTATTGCCGCTCATCGTTCAGGTATTCTTGCTTATTTCGACTTCAATGGCTTATGGTTTTAGAGAGGTAGAATTCTTTAAACTGAAAATTATGGCGTTGCATGAAACCAGTTATGTTCTGGTCGGTTGCATTTAAAGTGCGCATTTACCGGATGAACCTTTTGCAATTCATTGTTTGTTGCAAGTTTCGTCAATCTAAATTCAATCAGGGCATTGTTTAATTTGGTTGACGCTGCTTGCAGTCTATTTATAGCCTCAATAATTCGCTAACTGACTCATTAAATCTCTCTATTTTTTTTATGATCACCCATATGAGTAGTGCAGGCCTAGTTGGTTCAATTAAAAAGCCGCCTTACTGGCGGCTATTCTTTAGTTATTTATGAACTACTACCTTTACATCTTCGAGTTTGAGTTCAGAGCCCCATAATTTCAATGCATTTCTTTTAACATCTTCAATGTCTTGACCGTGTATGTTGTGAGCTTCTTCTCTCTCGACATACTCACCAGAGCCGGTTATTCCGGAGTATCTAGCTGTCCAGCCTTCGGTTGTATTGAATAATTCTAGAACTTTTTCTTTTTTTTCAGTGGGATCCCCTGTAACAATATTGTCACACATGACCAGCCCATTTTTTTCCACTACATTGTAAATATTATTACTTTTAAACATTTTTTTATCCTCCTTTTACTCCAAGCTCCGCTAGAACAGTATTGATTAGTTAATCAATTAGCAGTGAACTGAAAATCCTTGTGTCGGTAGTTTGATCTTCGGCACTGGCAACGCCTAACGGTTGATCAGTTTGGAGCGTAAATAAGCCAAAACAAAACATCCATACATTTCGTTACAGTGTTATTCGTCAAATGAGTGTTTTATACTGTCGACCTCATCATGTACTAGAGACTCATCATGACAATCATTGTTCCCTTGATATCTACGAGCGAATCGACACTGCCCCGCGTACAGCGAGCAAAGCTTGATCCTTCTGTTTGTATCCTGCCATTATTGCAATACCGAATTCCTGCCGGGTTTCCATCGCCTGCAGAGGGATATGCTGAGAAAGGGCTGGATATTAATGATTATCTGGTACGCAATAAAGCCTCTACCTATTTCTTTCGAGTGGTCGGCGATTCTATGGTCGGTGCTCGCATTCATGATGGTGATATGCTGGTGGTTGATCGCTCGATCAAACCCAAACACGGGCATATCGTATTGGCGGTGATTAACAATGAATATACCGTAAAGCGATTGTATGCCGGCAATGGCGTCATTGAACTGCACGCTGAGAATCCAGCATATCCGCCTATTCGTTTACGTGAAAATGATGAGTTGCGGGTGTGGGGGGTTGTAGTGGGAACAGTGGCACGCTTTATCGTGTGAGCATTTCTTATTAATTGATTTTTCTAAAAAGAACGAATTTCGTAGCTTTGAAATTAATATGCTTAAATGGTTTTGAAGAATTAGCAATGTGAATTTTTTGCACATTGCTAATATTTATTGAATATGCTCTTAATTCGCATTTAATCTAATCTTTACTTCCTGTGAATTTATTCCAGTTTGACATTGGTTATTTTTCTTGGTTTTTACATAAAATTATTTCCGCAAAAAATGTCAGAGGCGGATGGATAAACGATTTCAGGCTGATTAATTTTTATGCGATTGCGGAAAAATTACAGGCTAATTGATTGATTAAGAATGATTTATCCGTAGTTTTTAATCCGTTGGTTGCGAGTTCGAATCTCGCACGACCTACCAGTAAAATCAGGCACTTAGTCAAAACATGACTAAGTGCTTTTTTCTTTGCTGGCTATCATGTAGGAAGATAGTAGGAAGTTTTAACCCGTGACGGGAAATCCCCCGGCTATGCCGGGGCGACTCATAGATGTTGTTTTGCAAGACCTGGTGCCTTCTTTGTAGATTGTAGATTCTTGAGAGCGGTGTGTAATAAAACTATTATAAAACTATTTCAAGATATCAATGGTGATGACTGATTCTTTTTCACAATCCAGGCAAATGAAGAAAGTGTCGACTATGCCTATATCTCCAAATATTTTATGTGGCTCACCCCCCATTCTTTTTAGCTTGATCGAACCGCAATGTCTACATCGATGACCATGAGGGTTTGCGTTATGTAAGCTTTCTACCTTCTCATTCAATACGCGATTTTTGAGCTTAAGATTATGAATTTCAGATTCAAGATGGCAAATTACATCCGCCAAAGCAGAAATCTTTCTTCTGCATGCAGAAAGCTCATTCTCGTAAGCTACGATCTTATCCTTCAAAAGCAGAAGCTGTTCTTTATGAGTTTGAATAGAAACATGTTCATTAATAAGCTTTTCAATAATCTGACGGGGCATGATAGGGAGAGGATAAGAAAATTAGGTCGCGTAATATGCACACTACTAAAGAAGTAGCGCAACTTAAAAAGTCCGATTTCCATCGTTTAGTCATAACTATAATTGCCATTTTCCACTCGGTTGAAGTGAGACAACAATTAATTGCAGATTGCCAGAATCAGTTTACCGGACTCTTCGTCAAATTTTTGTGTAGCAGTCAAGCCCTATTAAGCAGGAGCCTGTAAAGTCAGGTTTGATTTAGAAATGGAATCGCGTGGGATATGACGAAATTAAATTGATCGGATTAAGCGGGGCGATTGATGTAGGCAAGAGCATAGTTGCCAAGCATTGGTGTGCTTCGTATGGGTGTGCTGTGTTTAAATTCAAGAATGTGATGGTACAATGCCTGGCTCATATCTTTGAGGTAGATGGGCTTTTATTTCATGATCGTGAATTGAAAGAGAATCCGCACGATGCATTATTTAGCCGCTCACTCAGGGTGGTGATGCAGACCTTTGGCATTGATTGAGAAAGAAAAATGATTCACCCTGATATCCGGGTACAGAGCCAAGTTGCTGGTGCCACGGCTGGATTGGCAGAGAGGGAATAGGGATGAGTAATAAGAAACTCACTGGCATGCGAAAAATACAACCCCTGCCAGGGGGAATTACTTCCCCTGTCTTTAGCCAAGTTTGAAGCGCTCGACTAGCTCTATATTGCTGGTGATCAATTTCCTATTCACATAGCTGATTCAATCACATCCCGTGTAGCTTGTTGGATGACGGTGTCGGGTACCCCATGTTTTTTAGCGCTTCGATCAAAAGCGCTGTTGATATGCCGGAATATCGATATTCATCTCTGCACAACCCTGCGCTGATGTATGACTTCAATAGTATCTTGTATCCGGATAATCCTTTGAGTCGCGCTATTTTTTTCATGGATTCTACTACATCAATCGGGAAGCTTATCGTAATAGATCTCATGGGGCGATCTTTTTGCGAACATTCTTTTAAATTTTCAGAAAGCATAATTAGTTATTTTTATAGTTATTTTTAGTTGGCATCTAATACTTTTTTGTTTTGTCAAGAATAGGAGTGCCCAATGAGCGTATCTCGAAAGGATGATCATGATCAACGTCTTGAGCAATTATCTCAAGTCCGTATCCTCGATCAATCGACTCATTGTACAGGGCTAATAATTGTGGGTCCAAATTCGAAATATCTGAAGGAGTGGGTACGAAGATTTCTAAAACGCTTGTTAGACGATATCCATAATCCATTAACGCAGAACGAGCAAGTATTTTGGCTCCTTCTTGAGATTTTGCGCCAACAAAAATGATTGCATTTATATTGCCAATACCAACAGCATTAGTTGCAGCTTTTATTGATATTGCTTTCGCATATACCAAGTATATCTCTTCCATGGTTTATCCTTTATTGTTAACTGCTTGGTGGAGTTCCCTATTCTATCAGGATAAATGTTTGTTTTTTGTTAAGTTGATCCCCTTTAGTCTGTGGTCGACCGTTTGTACATCTCTGGATACATGCTCATGGAATAGATCATTCTCACACATTCTGAATCATTCTTAACTGGTTAGGCTATTTAAGTATACTCGTATAAGGTGTGACGATTTTTCGCGTATCTAGTCAAAAAATCATGATTTATTAATCATATCTTGTGGATCTAACGAAGTTTGTTATGATGAAAACAAACCACCACAGTTTGGTACAACATAAGGAGAGAGTATGCAACTCGCCATGTTGGATTTTATTTTTTTAACGGATTGCGTCATTTCAAAGGTTTAATTTTAATTAGGCGACAACATGCGAACTGAGCGTCAAAAAATGCTGGCCGGCGAACTTTATGATCCGTTCGATCCTGAGTTAGTTGCCGCGCGCGAATATGCACGCTCGTTATGTCATGCGTTAAACGTCATGAAAGAGTCGGAGCAGAGCGAAATACGCCGCATTCTGGAGGCTCTCTTCGGCACTGGAGGCGATACCGTTTGGATGCAACCTCCGTTCTACTGTGATTACGGTTCAAATATTCATCTCGGTACTCGTGTATTTTTCAACTTCAACTGCACCGTTCTCGATGTGTGCGAGGTCCACATTGGTGACTACACGCTATTTGGCCCAGGCGTACAAATTCTTACGCCGTTACATCCATTCAATGCAGATCTTCGTAGAACGCAGGAATACGGAAAGCCAATTGAGATTGGAGCAGACGTGTGGGTGGGTGGCGGAGCACTTATTTTGGCTGGTGTCCGTATCGGATCCCGAACAATTATCGGGGCGGGTAGTGTCGTAACGCGTGACGTTCCGGAAGGCGTACTGGCAGCCGGAAATCCATGTCGAGTGATTCGCGATGTTTCCGATTAGTCTACCAAACAAAGCATTCAACACGACAGCTACACCTTCGCCGATTTTCCGAGTTAATTTAGGCGTTAAATTTTAGCTCACGATCGGGTCGAGGGTAACGGATTGTATGTATCCGTTACCCTCGACCCGATTCAACTGAATCAAGCATGACTTTGCCGGCTCTTCGTGCCGTATTATTGATACTGTCTACAGCTTGCCTTCGCGTCATGTTTGGTTTAGGTGAGAATTCTTATTGAATCATTCTTAACTGGTCGGGCTATATCAAACCGGACCGCCAACACGGCAATGATAAGTCTTCTTTCTCCCGGACAGACAGGGCTTTACAGCGGAAATCCAGCGAATATGCCATCTTTACGTTATAATCAAAATTATTTGGTTATGTTATAGTATTTTTTCGTCCACTTGAGGTTCAAACACTTTTCGTTGCTGGAGCCGGCTTATCGGGAGCAGACTGCAGCATGGCGATGCAGACCACAGTGATCAACAGCAGTTGACGAAAACTATCGGCTGGGATAGATTCAATCCTCATGGGTGATTCGCATCCGGGCGCTCGAAGCATCATTTAGCTGACGCTAACCAACAGGAGGATCAAAATATGATCGGCATCTTTATTCAAGACTCTGACACCAGGGACCGGGCTGCCGGCGCCATCATGGGCGCCTTCGTTGGGGATGCGTTAGGCCTCGGTCCCCACTGGTATTACGACCTCGCGGTGCTCCGCCGTGACTACGGAGACTGGATCACGACCTATGTCGACCCCAAACCCGGCCGCTACCATAGCGGTCTTAAAGCGGGCCAACTTTCACAGGGGGGCATCATTCTCCGCCTGATGCTGCGCTCTCTCGTCGAGCGCGGCGGTTATGATGAAACGGATTTCTGCCGGCGCATGGACGAGGAAATATTTCCGTTGCTCAACGGTATGCCTGTCAACGGGCCAGGGGGATACACTCAGCAGTCGATTCGCGACGCTTGGCGCAAGCGTGTCCAGCAGAACCTGCCTTGGGGGGTGCAAACAGGAGGGCCAGCCGACACCACCGAAGCGATAGGGAGAACGCTCGCCTTGGCGGTCCGCTACGCCTTTCAGCCACAGGAAATGGCGGCCGCCATCTCCAGCAATACACGCCTCACCCAGAACGATGAGACCGTGGTTGCCCTTACTGTCGCATACGGGGCGGTACTAGGAATTCTGGTGCAGGGAAACAAGCTCGACGGTAGTCTTTCCGGTAAGCTCATGCGGTTGGCAAGAGCGAGAAAATTACCCTTCCATACGATGGCGCATACCGATTTGCAGCCACCGCAGAAGGACCGTCCGCTGGAAAGCGGCTATTTTATCTCGCCAGATGCACTCCTGACCCCTTCATATGTTGCAGGTGCTGCTGCGGATCCGGATGTCCGCATAGAGCCCGCTTGGAAAGTCTCCATGGTTTATGGCATGACCTGCGCCATCTATCATCAGCTTCCCGCCGCTTATCATCTTTCCGCCCGCTTTTCGGATGATTTCGAACTGGCTGTGCTCCACGCTGTGAATGGCGGTGGTGAAAATCAGGCGCGCGCTGTCTTGACTGGGGCACTCGTCGGGGCTCAGATCGGGCTATCGGGTATACCCAAGCGCTTCCTGGAAGGCCTAGATGAAACCGACATGCTCCAGCGCCTTGCGATGGATGTGGCCTCGAAAGCAGGTGCTTCACCTGCCGCTGAAATAGTAAAAAATCCGGAATATTGACCGAATTTGGACTTAATAACCAACAATAACGAATCTTAATCGAAGCCTGCTATCCGGCTACTAGCAGTCGAAGCAATATATGGATGATGCCAACGGCCATACTAGGCTTATCGTAAACTCACGTCCGGTTGAATGAGAATCTAGACTTCAAGCGCTACTCTACATTATGCGTCAGTTAAATGATGAAAAACTGCCAGCGTGTCTCAGCTGGCACAAAATGGCAAAAGCTTGAGCGTGTATGTGTCACCAGAGTGGTGGATGACCCTCCTCGCAATACATACCTGGTTCACTATGGAAATGGCTATTGTATTCTCCTACCGCTTCACCCACCGATCTTTTATTTAATCTTTTATTATTTAATGAAAGGAGAATACTCGTTTATTATCAGATAAACTTGGGATCAAATTTTTTAACAGATCTCTGTAAAACTATATCCAAATGATTTTTTCTTAATCATTGCATCAGGTCTGTATAAATCGATCGATTGATTAGAAGAAGAGCTTTAAAGAATATACTCTCTCATCACCACATGAAATCGACCATTTCCATTTGGATGATATACACAAATTTTAATAACTATCTACAATGAAAGTAATCCATAAAAATCAGGGTGTTCATATATGTGTTGATATGCAAAAGATATTTGCTGAGCCAACGGAATGGAGCACTCCTTGGGCCTATAAAATTTTACCTCAATTAATAGCCCTCACAGAGTTTGATCCATCCAAAACGATCTTCACTCGCTTTATCCCGATGAAAACGAGTATTGAAGGGGTTGGTATGTGGAGAAAATATTATGAGCGGTGGGAATGTATGACACTGAGAAAAATCAATCCTGTCTTGATTGATCTTATATCAGAATTATCACAATTCGTTCCGCCCGCAGTCGTGATAGATAAGCATGTTTATGGCCCATGGATGGAAACTACTCTGCATCAATACCTGCAAAAACAGGGAATAAATACGCTCATTATTTCAGGAGGAGAAACAGATATTTGTGTATTGGCTACGGTTATGGGTGCAATAGATTTAGGTTATCGCATTATTTTGGCCAGAGATGCATTATGTAGCTCTCAAGATAGTTGCCATGATTCTATTATAAATATTTATGAAAATCGTTTCAGTATTCAATTGGAAGTTCATACTACTGAAAAAATATTATCTCATTGGGAGAAATAATATATATCTATATTTAGCGATTTTACTGGAAGGTAGAATTCTTTTATTATTCATTTCATATTAAATACAGCCGACTGTAAATACTCTACTCACAATATCATCCTGCTTAAATAAGGTAATCCCCCGGCTATGCCGGGGGACAATTAAAGGTTTGACCGTGTGATACAGTCATCGTGATTCTTTTAGCTTGATCAAGAGCTAGAGAATTAAATGAGAGATTATCAGAGTTTGGCGCATACGACATGGGACTGTAAGTATTATGTCGTATTTATTCCGAAAAGAAGGAAGAAAGTGATATTCGGAATGATACGAAAACACCTTAGAAAGGTATTGCGCGAATTAGCAGAGCAGAAAAACTGCCAGATAGTAGAAGGGACCTGATGCCTGATCATGTACACATGTGCATCAGTATTCCTCCGAAATACTCAGTATCTTACGTAGTAGGGTATATCAAAGGGAAAAGTGCAATATCGATAGCGCGGAAGTTTATGGGGAAATCTAGAAATTTCACAGACGAAAGTTTTTGGGCACCCCCCTCCAATCACATTATATGATCGGCTCCCATTCGATGTAGTTGAGTCAGAACGAGACAGTGGTCACTAACGGTTATGATCTCACACATCACAATGAATATGATGTTAGGTAACGACTGGAAAAGATAGTCGAATTATGGAAGCAGCCGTGATTACGCATGAGGTATATGAGGTATATATGGAAATAGCCAACCGATAAGCTTTTATGGATGAGAAAGATGTGGCTGGATGACCAGATAAACAAAAATTAAACAAAACAGTATAACTGTTACCGACAGTTGCTGCCTCAACTACGCAATGAATCATTATGACAATTCACTGCGTAGAAAAAAGTAAACAAATTATTTGCTAAAACATTAGCTATTCCAAGTGGTTGCTAACATTATAAAGTTAAGTTTTAGCAGTTACTTTGGAGCGAGAACACCCGAAGCCCCAGTTTCTTTCGCTGCCCGCAGAACAGGATAGAATTGGGTAAAAACCAAGTCATCTTTGGCATTAGTTTTGTGACATTCTGCACATTCTTGTGTCGGCAGGTTTTTAGCAGCTGCAACCAGCGGGGTGCCTGGCACATAGAAAATGTAAAATCCCCAGTTACCTGGTTCATTAGCAAAATGCTTCGAATCTTTGACTGATGCTTCCAGCCCAATGTAGTCGCCCATAAAGTAACCATTGCCGCTACCTGGTCCTTTACGATCCCCTACACTGACAAGTTCCTTGACAGTCATCGTCCCGTCTCTGAATTCTCCCGTTTTTTTCCAGTGCGCGTAGCTCTCCGGGTCAATATAAACGGTTCGAATTTCAGCAAATGGTGCTTTGCCTTCGTTCAGTTCGTTAGGTGTAACCTGAGTGCCTACCATTACCCATTCCCGATAATTCTGAGGTAAGAGCAATTCACCCTTATCGTTAAACTGCGCGGGTCCTGCTGCAAGCGCATGGCTACCCAGACCAGATGATATCATCATAGCTACGATGCTAGTTGTCAGTATTTTTTTAAAGCCCATTGCAATTTCCTTTGATTGATATAATGAAACTCTTTACAGTGCACGATTTTTAGCTAAACACTAAGAGCCGCGGCTCCTGTGGTACGGAGTTTATTACGTGACCACCTTTACGTCAATGACGAGACCACTATTGAGTGGTTTGTAATAACTCCTTGATAGATAAAACCTGTACAGGTTTTGCACCAGGTAAAAAGACATGATCGGAAACAGAAAATTTTCTCTCTACACAGATTTAGACCGCATCTGATGGTCAGCAGGAGACTTAGGTGACGGTGAATCAGGTTTGGCCCAAATTTCTGAGAATTTCAGCCATAACAAGGGTGGATCAGATGGTCACTCCAGCTTTCCAGGCTTCTTGTCGATAACACAGCTTTTATAAATAACGATCAGCCCGCGTAGGGCGGAATCGCTACTGCACCTAATGAAAATCATCCAGTGCAATGCGCTCGTTTATTGCGTCCTACCGCTGTTGGATTTGTTGTTTACCGTCACTGAAAAGTGCACGCGGCCAAGCTGATGGAAGATGGTTTTGTTGGATCGTTTACGGTTCATGCCGCCAGGATACTGACAGCGTAGGAGTTAAGGATAAGCTTTATTCTCCTTTAAAACAGAAGAGTTAATTTAAATCAGGTTAACACTTCATTGACAGATCAGCCAAATGTGAAACAGTAAAGACCTAATTATCGTGCATATTTATGTAATTCCATTTCTAAATCAAAAGTTAATTATTAATTGTGTCAAGTAATTGAAATTACATCGATAAAAAATTAAATAAATATACTTTAGATCTAAAAATGGAATAAGGAGTGACAGCTTGTCACATTTGTAGTCCAATGTAGTCCAGAAATCATGATTTATTTATCAGGCGGATTCAAGTTTGAAGTGCAACTTTTATAAGGTTGATAAGAGGCAAACTACGATAGCATCTGAGCTTCTTGAACGATCAAATAAAAGGAGCACAGATGAAAGACTATCAGCAGCTTACCTGTGAGCAACGCTGTCAGATGTATGGGTTACAGAAAGAAGGATTTAAACAAAGAGAGAGCGAATGAAGTAGGCGTTAACAAATTTACCATCTCATGAGAACTCAGGCTATTTAAGAAGTACTGGGGTGGTAGCAATTAAATTGGTAATGCTAGATTCTGCTAAAATTTGAGAACAGAAATAAAATTAAGTTATCTAATTAATAAACATTCCGTTTAATATGAATATCCTCATATAGAGGATTAAATATCATAACTAATTGGTAAGATTAACTATGACTAAGACACTAAGGTATTTTTTAAATGGTATCGGTAGTATTATGGATATATGTCCAGACACTAATAGATATAGCCACATTGCTCCGAAACTGAGCGCAAACGATAGAATGCGTAAGGCATGGGAATGCACTGGTCAGCAGATCAAGTGCGCTGCAAAGCAATTCTCAGATGAGCAGAAATAAAAATAATACACTCCAAGTTAAAAAATCTAAAAATAATGTATCTCATCAGCATGAAGAGATAACACAAGTTCAGGCGCGACAATATTCAGGGCCAATACCTCATCCAGAAATATTAAGAGGATTTGATGAAATAGTTCCCGGAGCTGCGGAACGAATACTTACCATGGCGGAAGAAAATGGAAAGCATCAAAGAGAGATAGAGAAGTTACACTTAACTTCGGCATATAACACAATCAGGAGGGGCCAGATATTCGGTTTACTCATTGGTATCCTCGCCTTCGCAACATGCATTATTGCCTTATATCTTGGTTCTGAAAGTACAGCTATGACTATTGGTGGATTTACTATAACAGGGCTTGTAACAGTATTTGTTACCAATAAATTTAGAAAAACAAATAACTCAAACAATTCTATTAATTGAAAAATTACTAAACATTTCTAGCTATGCGGTGCAATGCGCTATGCTTATTCCACCCTAATTGCTATCGTCGCGTGCTTTTGTCTTCATTCATGGGTTTGCTGGTTCTCTGTAAGTTGATGTGCCTGGGTAGATAGATGGTGCAGCAGCAAAAAACGTTTCTTGGCAGCATCTTGTGCTTGTGTTTTGAATATGTGGTAGTGGTCTCTGATTGCTTAATAATTTATATTGTCTCCTTTTCGATGATCCTATGTCCAGGGAAACCTATTTCCCTGACATATCGCCACTGTAGAGGCGTATCTTGTATACGCCCCTAGGACAATCACAAGGATTGCCTCTACATGGCTATTCCTGTGCAGTGATTTTTTTCTCACATACCAAGCTGACTGTCAGCGGATTAGGTTGTAAATCATAGACTGCGCCGGTGCCATAATCAATTAATCCGCCTAGCATGACCCCTGCACCAGCCAAGGTAGGCATCATGGTTGCGGTCTGCTGGTGGCAGCCTTCCTTGCTGATGGTGATTTGCAGCGACTGATCGCGCTTGGTTTTGATCATGCAAGGAGATACGCAACTCTGCCCGTTACTAAATTGAACATCCGCCCCTGTAGGGTTCGTGTTGACGGATACTTGCTGCTCAGTTCCTCTTATCATAGTGGCACATCCTGAAAGCATAACTGACGACATGATGGCTGCTGTTATTATTTTTCTTACTCCCTGCTTCATCTGTTACTTCCTCTCTCTGTTGTTAAAGGACGACAAGAATAACCGAAATAGGGGTACTTAAGGTACAGTTCTAGAATAAAGAATTTATACTTTAGTTTTCGCATTTATTTTTGCTTTATTCCCGACCAGGCCCGGATATGCGCAAGCATGAATGCGTCACTCCGCCAGAGGTGCAGAAGGAGAAAGGCGGGTAGTAATCCATGAAGGCAAGTTGATATACAGCCAGCTTTAACACTGAGAGGATGCGACAACGTCACTGGCTATCACACTTTCGATATGAAAAATAAAAATATAGAGGTAAGGGCAGAATGAATCAGCAAAACTCAGCAATCAACAAAAAAGTAGACATAATGTCTGCAGAAAATATTCATAGAAAAGAGGAGGATGGAACCCTATTAGCCTTCTGTGTGGTTAATCAAGATATACGAGCCATAATACATAATAAAGCTGGAAAAATTTTTAATTTAAGTCTGGATAGAGTGAGGATAGTTGAATATGAGAGCGAACAAGTGACGAGCTGGCAACCGATAGAAACGGCTCCAATGGATGGTACTGAGATTGATGTATGGGTTACAAATCTTCCTCCTGAAGCCATGAGAGTAACGAATGTCAAGTATGATAAAGAAAAATCTTATTTTGTATATTGGGACTACCGATATGCAGAGTACAAGCAAGTAATTGGAGATATCACTCACTGGATGCCGATACCAAAGAGACCATTGAAATGAAATAATATCTCGACCTAATGCATCAGATAAGATTTTCTCTTTATATCCTTTTGTCGTCAATTTGTTACAAACAAGTAATGGGTATTTCAGGTTAATATTTATTGCGATTATTTTCTTGAGCCAATCTGGGTTAAGTGCTTGTAGGTATTTATGCTTACCTTCGATGATTTATTGTTTGAACGTGGCTTCTTTAATATCTTTAAGTCTAGCTACAACAAATGATTCATTCGCGGCAATTTTGCAGGATCTACGTAGATGAAATCAGATGAAGCCGTAGGATGGGCTCTGTATTGCTGCACGTCAGTATCCTGAGTGATATTGAGGCGCTGGCACGCACATGGATATATCATCCACTTGTTGTATCATAAACTTTCCTTAGGGCGTACAGCTACCACGTTAATTTTGAAGAGGTATCGATCATCCTCGATTAATCTTGCTGAGGTTGGCAAGTAAGATTTAATAGAAATGGCGATCAACGCATTTTACTAGCTACATGAAAGGTGGTAGTAATGAGGCCGATCAGTCGTCTAGCGATGATCAGTTATTCAATCAGGTCTGGGGATTATCGCTATTGATAATATGCTGGCTGATGGGTTGCGTAGTATGCTTGACGATGGTGACCTTCTCGTGCGGGCAGGCTTAATTATTCCATTTCTAAATCAAAACCGTCGTTGTCGGCTTCGACTTGCTGTATTGTTTATATTGTCTGTGGCTCGCCTTCACGTCGTTTTTGATTTAGAAATAGAATTAGAAGAGCATTTTCATACATGTCTTCTGAAACTGATACTGCTCAAAAACCCGATGTAGGATAAAGCCAATGTTAAATAGCTTGTGATTTACCATGCTGCACCCTCATAACACCATGCTAAGGGATAATCAACAGCAAAGGAGTGGTGTTATGAAGGTTTTTTAATAGTATCTGTCTGTGCGGATAGTCATAGCAGCTCAAGATATTATGATTTTGCACCCTAACGCTTCGACAATCTTGGCGATAGTGTCAAATCGTGGATTGCCGTCATCCCCCAGCGATTTATACAAACTCGCTCGCGATACTCCAGCGCGTGCTGCAATTTCGGTCATACCCTTGGCGCGAACAGCAGTGTTCAGTGCATAAATAAAATCGGATGTAACGCCGGAATTAGCAGTTAATCGCAAAAATTCGCGAATGTCTTCATCTGTTTCAAAATGCGCGGCAATGTCGAATTGTCTGGTTTTAGTCATTTTCTAATCTCCGAGAAGTTTAAGAATATTTTTTGTTTTCTCAATGTCTCGCTCCTGGCCGGATTTGTTACCGCACGTCAACAGCTAAACAATATGCTGCTGATGGATCGTGTAATAATGCATACAAATGTCGCTGCCGAAGAAGCAACACAGCTTGAACAGTTCGGTTTTCGATAATTCTGTAATCACTGAAATTGCCATTTTCAACTTCCCGATTGAGGCAAGACAACAATTGATTGCAAATAGCCCAATCCAGTTTATCAAAGCATTCATCAAATATTTGTGTAGTAATCCATTTTATTTCCTCGGTTCAAGGTATTTCGCAGAAAACTATCTGATAATGATATTGATACTCAATTTGCCCACACTTATCTTCTTGGCCGGGTGTTAGTAACACCTTCACTTGAGCTAAAGACTTGAACCAAAGAGAGTATCGAGCTGGATAGACGAACGGCTTTTTTACGTCCCTAAATTTCCTATAGTCGAGTATGCGATGAATAGAAGACCCGCAAGGAGAACAACTCCGCTTCAATTTACCCAAGGTTTAATCAAGTTACTAGGTTCTGTTGACATTTGAAGTTTCCTTATTTATTGACCTGACATTCCTCTGCACATCTTATAGCGAAATTTTGATTAGCGAGACGAGAACCGAGGGACGATTAGTGTGATTCAATCAAGTCCCGCTCAAAGGTAAAGATAGGAATCATTGCGAGAATGATGAAAACTTTTGAAAACAGGATAGGTCTTGCCATTTCACCTGCTGTCATCAGCATAGACTGCCTCATATGCATCAGACTGGTCTCTTGCGGCATCTCTATGATCATTTTGACCATGAGCGCTTCTACCAGCACAACTGCACTGTCCACGATAATGCCAAAGTCAATTGCGCCAAGGGAAATCAAATTGGCAGAGACATTAGCGATATCAACGAGAATAAAAGCAAAAAGCAAGGATAACGGCATGACAATGATAATTACCAGTGAAGCCACTATTCGGCGGAGGAAAATAAACAAAATCACCAGGATCAGTGAAATACCTTCCAACATGTTATGCTCAACTGTATGAATGGTTTTTTGCACCAGAATAACTTCGGTAATATTTTTATCCTTGATAAGCAGGACAATGCCCTGGACCACATCATCTTGCTTATTATGATTAACCATACCATTGATCATTTGCGGGCCAATAACCACCTCGGCGATATTTTTGACGAAAACAGACGTGCCATTCCGGTTGGTGAGCACGATTTCCTTGATTTTCATCCAGGGACCGCAGTAAGCCGATACCACGAACAACCAGCGCCTCATCATCATATTCAATGAAGTTTCCGCCGATATTGGCATTGTTGTCCGCAACAGCTCGATATACTTCGGTGAGCGTGAGCTTATAATTTCTCAGCTTGAGAGAATCAATCTGGATCTGATATTGTTTAATGCCGCCACCAAAACCGACTACATCAGCAACACCAGGGACACTACGCAGCATAGGTTCAATCGTCCAATCTTGCAGCGCCCGTTGTTCTACCAATGACCATCTGGCGCTTCGATGAGGTAGCGATAAATTTCACTTATACCAGTCGTCAAAGGGCCTGGCACGGAGGTGACACTGTTCGGAAGGTTAACACCATGTAATCGCTCCAGTACCTGCTGCCGGGAAAAGTAATCTTCTGCATTATCGTCGGAAGTCAGGGTAACAACGGATAAGCCAAAAATGGAGACTGAGCGCATATTGATAAGATGGGGCAGGGCCACTCATCACTCTTTCGATTGGCAAGCTAATCAGTTTCTCTACTTCTTCTGACGCCTGACCGGGATACTAGGTAACGACTTGTACAAAAATATTCTGAACGTCAGGAAAAGCCTGAACCGGCAAGCATTCAAATGACTGGATAACCCAGTGCAACCAATAATATAAAAGCACCGATAACCGCTAACCGTTGCTGCAGGCAGAATGCAATAATTTTAGTAATCATGATTTTTTTTCGTCTGGTTGGCCGATGTGATAGTTATCTTTTTCGGAACGTGGCAAGAGTGCGCCATCAACTACGAAGCGCTCACCAGTTTCCAAGCCTTCTTCAATAATCGCCTCGTTTTTGAGACGTAGGCCAGTTTTAACAGCGCGTCTATGGTGTGATAATTGCCGGGATTCACATATATCCAGTCAGATTCATCTTCAGTAAACATGACAGTTAATAGAATCACAATGGCCAATCATCTGGATCACTCAGTACTCTGACACTCGTAAACATGGCAGGTAGCAGACGACTATTCAAGTTAGGTAGCATACAACTCACCTTTACCGTGCGTGTCGTTTCATCCACTACCCGACTGATATAACTGATGGTAGCCACAAAATCTTCGTTGGGATAAGCAGGAGCGTCCAAGATGATATTCGCTCCCGTATGAATCAGGTCAATATCTTTTTCGAAGATATCAATATTTACCCGTAAGTGGATTAAATCGGAAGCCACAAACAAGGATGCGGTGAGATCGGGTTTGACTTCCATGCCTGGATTGATATTGCATTCAGTGATGGTCCCCCGTGGGAGGGGCGCGTAGCCCAAAGCGATTATCAACAAAAGTTTCCTCAGTAGAGGAGCCAGAGGAGCCTGTTTCCGATGGCCACTATATTGACTTCTGGTGTTATTGACGGCTTATCATAGCGATCGTAATGAGATCTTATCTGACGGCTTACTGGTTTTTAAGTACTCATTTAGGCGAAGAAGGATTGTTTTAACAGTAGTGTAGTGTGTATTGATGATGCTAAGTAGGTCATTTTCTGTTTAACCTATTGATTAAACAATAAGGATTACTTTATATCACAGTGGCAAGGATTTTTATCCGACGAAATATCTTGATCAAGTTATAATCGCAATGCTTTAGGATTTCAGAATTTATCTGATAAAAAGTTACAGTATTCTGCTGTCTTAGGATGTTTTTTCGGCCAAAACGCAGCTAAATGCCAACCGGTTTATAGAGATTTGCTTGAATATCACGCACCTGATAGGACTATGGAATAGATCAGGCTTGCAATCAATAAAGCATGGATGTTAAGTAATGAAAATTTCCAGCAACAGATTAAGGATTAATTACAAAAACTGGCTAAACCAAAGCCATATGGCGGTAGTAGGTAGTGTGAAAAAATCAAAGGTGAACAGACCAATGGATCTTGTCGCCTTGGATTGCACGCTTTTAGTGTCGCGGTGTTATGGAATAGTATGTTTGCTCGGTGTTATTCTCCTTTTAGGTGGCTGTCAGTCAATTTTAACTGGACCAACGGCATTGCCCGTTCCTGCAGCCAAACCATTGCCAGTTCCAACCGCTAGTCATGAATTCAGCTTCGATCCAGAACGAGAGGATGTAGTCGGCACACTACGAGTCGTAACCGCCAACAAAGGTGATACGCTTTCCGATATTGCCCGGCGATTTAACCTGGGCTATGAAGAGATCGTGAGCGCCAATCCAGGGATCGATCCGTGGCTACCGAGAGAGGGCACCAAAATTGTGATTCCTACTCTGTTCATACTGCCGGACGCTCCGCGCAATGGCATCGTGGTGAATCTCGCAGCCATGCGGCTGTTTTATTTTCCAAAAACCAAGGCTGGAAAACTGCAGAAAGTTATTACTCATCCGCTTGGCATCGGGCGAGTGGAATGGAAAACACCGGAAGGTTTGACTAAAATCACCTCCAAAGTAGAAAACCCTAGCTGGGTACCGACACCTTCCATTCGCAAAGAACATGCGGAAAAAGGTGATCTGTTACCCGCCGTTGTGCCGCCAGGGCCCGATAACCCGATGGGCACCCATGTGCTGAGGCTGGCGTGGCCGAAATTTGCCATCCATGGGACTGACAAGCCACCGAGCGTTGGTCTGCGCGGCAGCCACGGCTGTTTGCGCATGTATCCCGAAGACATTATGCGTATTTATAAGAACGTACCAGTTGGTACACCGGTGCGTGTGGTGAATCAGCCGCGTCTGTTTGGCTGGCGTGGCCGTGAGCTATATATGCAAGCCTATCCTATCCTGGAAGACGACAAACGCAATCACGATCAATCAATTAAAAAATTGTTGAGCGAGATGCGCTCAACTCCTAAAGCAAAACTCGATGCACGACCTAAAGCTAAGATCAACCAGGCCTTACTTAATGAAGTGATCCGTAAGCCGCGCGCCCTAGCCACACCGATTACACAGCCGAATATAACTCTAAGCACCTATCTCGCCCGCACTACCCATGTGCGAAACACACTACCGCTCAATGCCACCTGGAACGGCGACATGAGCAGGCAGTTGACGGCAGCAGAAATACTCGAGATGGCAGAAAAAGAACCTTAGTATCTTGACCAAATCAATTATTGAATTGTTGTGATAAGGTTAATCCCAATTTTATGTTCCCCGGCGGGTGGACTGTTTAGCGTGATTTCCCACTTGATAATGTCCGCAGGGTTAATCCCGTAAAACCCTGCTAATATATTTTTGCAACGCATATCATCAGGGTCAGGGCGTGCCATATATGGATATGTAGAAGGACAGGATGTATAAACCCTAAAAATGGATCGCCCAATCTGCGGTAAATGGTAGCTCTGTTGCCAAATTTTTCCATCCGCCGTCGTTAGCCTGAACACAACCGCATCCGAAGCGGTGTTCACATAACTGGTAGCCACTTCTAGATTGAAGCCTAGCCCCAAGGCGCCAATTGATTCCGAAGTGATAAAGAAACTGTCCCCAACGTTGCCACCGGAGCTAATATCTGCAACTACTCCAACAGATGAAAAGCTGTGGTCTAGCCATTGTGCCTGCCCGGTAGCCCCAAACGTGCTGCCTGCCTGGATTAAAGAACCTAACATGGTATCCATGGTATCAATGCTGCCAAGCAATACAGTATGTTCTCCTTGACCAAGATTATTGAAAAATAATTCCCACGCTTTGACCCGGGTTAGATCAAAAGTACCAGCCGGTCCCCACGCCGCCATCGTCCATCCTTTCCCGTTGGGATCTAGGGAAAAGCGGTAGGGAAACATATTATTGCCATCGTGCCTATAGTGGTATAAGGAAGTCGATCTAACAATATCAAGCGGTCTCCCTTGCTGCCAGACACTGCCATCCTCCATAGTCAAGCTCATAATCAGTGCATTCGGATCCAGATTCAGATCAGCTCTCACTAATGCCACAATTTGGCTGTGGTGAGTGGTTGTCAGATCAAAAAAGGATTGTGCCTCTTTGCGTAACGACACCGTTTCCCACGGATCGCTTTCTGATCGGTAGACTGCTTTCATAAACCCAGAGGGATCATAATAGGTCGGTTGCTTCCATACATGATATAACCAGTCGGTATCACCGTCAGCCGGGTTCCAGTCAGCGTGCCGAAATAGCATACTCCCATCCCCATTATAGAACTCCACCCCGAACGGTTCAGCAACATTCTTGTTTACAGAAGTATCGTAGTTTCCCTTCATGTACATGGCGCGCAGGTCAATGGAATGGTGATTATTAGGAGGTAAATCCACCAGGATCACTTCCCATGAGGCCACCTTGCCAAGATTAAACACACCTTGCGGACTCCACTCGACACGGGCGAAAGCGTCTTCATTAACAGGGAATACTCCCCTTTGCCATATGTTGTTGGCCAGTACCTTGATCTGGTCCCACATGCTTCCATCCTCCATGATCAAGCGCAGCAAGATACTGACATAGGGTTTGCTCGTTGTATATCGTGGACGAACAAGAAGCTGGATTTCCTGTGTTCCATCGAGATCAACTTCTCCGGCAAGGCTTTTTATCGAAACAGTTTCCCAGAGATCATTTCCGACAAAGAAGTCCCCAACAACATATGCTCCAAAAAAATCCAGAAGATAAGGATCGGTACTGGTCGACATGTTGTCAGTTTTAATATCTCCCCAATGTGTATCTCCATCTGCTGGATTCCAGTCATTTTGCAAGTACTGGACGGTATTTGTAGAATCAAAGGACTTGAGATTTTTTAGTGTGGTTGCCTGTGCAGATAAGGCGAAAACTACACTCAAGATCGTAATCAGGAAGCGAATTTGCGAAATATTCATATGGTGTTATTCCATGAATTTAAATTTATACAAAATTTCAATCTCATCTAAGAAATATGCTATTTATAAATTGAGTATGTGCTGAAAAGCAGTATTAGCAGCAATCCATATTAATTTGTTGATATAATGAAAATTATGCTAATAGCGATTCGTTCTGAATAAAAATTAGTTTTATACAATGCCTATAATTCGGTAACCTGAATCTTATAGATTCCTACGAAATAACAACCCTTGATCATAATCATTCATTCTGCTGTAACCCTCTATATTTTTAGTTTTAAAGCATAAAAGGCAGATAAATTACCGCTTACCAATAAGAGTTTTGTTAATTATTACCCAATTCTCTAATCAATATCTGAAGTTAAACCGTTAAAATAGACCAAACTAATTCAGCCTTATTTGTAAGTGATATTAGGGTCTAATAAATAAGTGAACAATAATGCAAACGCATACAGTTTTAATTATTTAGTATCAGGAATATTGAGTAATAAATTCGCATAATTTTCTGCCATACTATTGGACTGATCGGGCAAAATTTTTTATGACGAACAGGTTTTTGCTTTAATATCCATGCTTTCTGCCATATATGTTAATTTGGCTTTCAAGCTGATCTAAGATATTGGCATACTGGAATATAGTCTAGCCAAAGCTGCTTGGAGGTGATAAGTATCATAATAAATTAAGAAAAGAAAAGTTATTTAACTAGTTTTCATGAGGGATAACACTCCCTAAGCGTATGGAAGGACTAGGACGGCACAGGTGTACCAATCAACCGAATCAAAACTAAATCATCGAATGGGCACAAATCAAGCACTGACTCGACAGATACTGACGCACTAATCCAGTACATACGTCATCTGGTGTGAAGTTATCAAGGATCACTTTAGTTTATTCTTTTCATTTGTAAATTTACTAAGAATCGGTAATGCCCCCGTTTTTCTTTTTTGTGGGGGAACTTCAGAGTCTGTGTCTGTTACTTGTGTTAGATATGTATAACTTACACAGTGTTAGTGCATCTTAATAATACGTGCTGCAGTCTTCTCGGGTAGAATTAAGGCTTGCTCGTTTTTTAATGGCGCTGATCCGAAGATTCTTGGCTTGGGGGCGGAATTTTTTCAATGCAAGTTTGTATTCTGCCTCAAAAACAGGTTTATTAAGTCTCAGAAAGTCTGAGAAGTAGCCACACTCGTTGTACTGGAAACATTGTTTGCTCAACACGAAGTCAAATGCATTATAAATCTTCTCATCATGGGCCTGGTTGATGTCATTCTTGAACCCAACCAGCATACCGCGTGCATGAACCTGTTCTGCAACCCAAAGATTGAAGTAGATCTGATCCTCGTAGGTGAGCGGAAAACCGGTCGACTCGTAAATATCTGTCCATAACGATATTTTCCTTTATATGTTGGAGGTTTAGAAATAGTGATTCGGTTAAATAAGGTTTCAACCGCTAAATTAAATTTATGTCGATATAATTTATATATGACATATTGATAACCTACATGCTCCCTTGACAACTGTACTGCAGTACATCGTACTTAGGTACAGCATAAAAATTGAAAATAGCGCTGAATATTATTAAAAATTTCACTATCTAGATGTTTGGAACAAATCACTCGTTTGACGGAAACAGTTCCTTATACCTCCGATGTAGAAATTACTCCCGACAAAATACCGCATAAACTATTGGCATGATTCCAGAGCGCCTCTAAAATTCAGGGTTTAAGCAAGACAAGGTGAGAACAAAAATATTGATGCAGCATATAACTGATAGGTGAGGGAATATTTTTTGTGAACAACGAGGTATTGTGACGAAAAGGGGTGAGCAGGTAATCCGCGAAGCGGATGCTCGCAAATATGAATTTTTAGAGGTGCCCTTCAATCAATCCCTGAAACAATGAGGACCATTGTTACTTTGGATCGATAAGAAGATGGGCTGGCTAACGGTGTCAAGGAGGTAGCAAAGCCAATTGAAGAAGTTTTCTGATGACGCCATTTATTCCATTACAAATCAAAACTGACTTTGTCGGCTTCACATTACCGGATTATGGATACTGGTTGCGGTGCCTTCACATCATTTTTGATATAGAAATGGAATTAATTCTGCTGCCTAATAGTCAAGAATCTATTAGGTTTGGTATTGCAGCAGGTCATTGGAATGATTGCCAGTTTGCTAACTTGTTAGTTAGGGAGATTTGTCAGGTTGACGACGTATTACGATTTCAGATTCGTTGGATTGGCATAAAATAGATTTATGATTCTAATTGGTAAAAATTAGAGCAAGAATTAAAGCAATTTATTCAATATTTTATTCATATAGCTCAATCTGTAGGTAGTTATTCCGCCCTTAGTGCATCGATTGGATTAAGTTTTGCCGCGTGCATAGCAGGAACGACACCTGCCGTCAGACCAATCAGAATGGATATTGCTAATGCACCCATGACAAAGTTCCAGGGAATATTAACAGGTAATCCGCTTATCAAAATTTGGAGCAGCTTGGCAAGTAAAGTGCCAATTGCCAGCCCTGCTAGTCCACCAAAGGCTGAGAGGATCGTGGATTCCATCAGAAATAATAGGCGGATACGGGCGCGGGTGGCACCCAGCGCATTGAGCAATCCAATTTCAGCTACACGTTCAGCAACAGAAATGTGCATCAATGTTACCATGCCGACGGCACCGACCAGTAGCGAAATACTCCCCAAGGCAGCGACAGCAAAGGTAAGCACTGTCAGTACGGTAGAGAGGGTAGAGAGCATTTGCTGCTGAGGTGTCAGGGTAAAATCCTCACGCCCATGCCGTTCGATGAGAATGCGCCGCACATCCTCCGTGACAGCTTGCAAGGGTGCCTCCGGTGGATAGATGATTTGTATTTCCATTAAACCTTCCCGATTGAACACTTCTAGTGCGCGAGTAGTAGGAATAAACACGGTGTCGTCCAGATCGAATCCCAGTATTTGCCCTTTGGGCGCCATCACGCCAATGATGCGAAAGCGTGAGCCGCCTACCTGCAAAATGGCACCGAGCGGATTGGCATTACCAAATAGCTCGCTGTGTACTTTTGCTCCGAGTACAGCAAACGCGCGTGGATTACGTGGATCATCCGCGGGCAGAAACTGACCAATCGCCACGCTCATGTTGAATGCCTTATCAAAATCAGAGCTTTGTCCATAAATCGTTACACGCCGACTGCGTCCTTCCGCACGGATTTCAGCATTTCCCATCACAGTCGCATTGATATATTGAGCGTAGCGAGAGTGCTTTAAAGCCAGTGCGTCTTCAATGGTCAATATGCGTACACTACTGATGGCACCGACCGATCTACCGTGGGCCATACTTTTTCCAGGGGTGACGGTCAGAATGTTGGTGCCAAACTGGGTAAACTCAGCTAATACGAAACGCTGAATGCCTTCTCCTATTGAAGTGAGCAGGATAACAGCGGCAATACCGATGGCGATTCCTGAAGCTGACAAGAGTGTGCGCAGCCAATGGGCACTCAGAGCACGCAGGGCGAATTGCAATGTATCAAGTGTACTCATTGGCCGCTCAGTGCCTTGACAGGGTCCAGTCGTGCAGCGCGGGCGGCAGGAAGCAGGCCAGCAAGGATACCTGTTACCAATGCAATAACGATACTGGCGAGGCTAGCCCAGACAGGTGGCCAGGCAGGTAATTGTGGATAAGCCAGACGGATCAATAAACTTCCCGCATGCCCTAACATAAAACCGAAGATGGCACCAGTCAGTGATAACCAGGCAGCCTCAGTGAGAAATAAGCGGCGGATGTCACTCCCCGGAGCTCCGATGGCTTTGAGCAGTCCAATTTCATCAGTACGCTGACTGACCGCTACCAGCATCACATTCATGATTAGAATACCCGCTACTGCTAGACTGATCGCAGCGATACCCGCTACACCGAGGGTCAATGCACGGAAGATGCGATCGAAGGTAGCGAGCACTGCATCCTGAGTAATAATGGTGACATCCTCCTCGCCATCATGGCGCTGAATCATGAGTTCTCGGATAGCTTGTTTAGCGGAGGAAATGTCATTACGATTCCTGACTTCGACCAGGATACGGAAGAGTGAGGTCGTATCTAATAATGCTTGCGCATGGTCGATCGGGATAATTACGATCTCATCTGAATTGAAACCCATTGTTTCTCCTTGCCTGGCAAGCACTCCTGATACGATGAACCGTCGATCGGCCAGCCGGACACGCTGGCCGATTGCATTGCCTTCAGGAAAAAATTCCTCAGCTAATTCTGCTCCCAGGATGATTTGCGCGCTGTATTGTGAGCCATGCGCCAAAAAACTCCCTTGCGCCAATTCCATGTGGCGGATGGGAAAGAGATCTGCGGTACTCCCGAGGATCGTAACATCGCGTAAACGGCCGACGGCAGCGAGCTCGGCGGTACCGACGTTGAGTGGGGCATAGCGTCGAACTTGATGAAGCTGGCCAAGCCAGCGAGCATCTTCTAATGTCAGATCGCGTGAAGTCTGCCCCATGGATGCACCCGGGAAGCTCCCTGCGGTTTCGGCGCGACCAGGTAAAACGATGATCAGATTAGTACCGATGGATGAAAAACGATGAATCACAAAACGACGCGCGCCATCACCTAGTGCTGTCAGCACGACGACTGCAGCTACACCCAGCGCCATCGCTAGAATGATGAGGAATGAGCGAGTGGGATAGCTTGTGACCGTTTTAAAGGAGAAGAGGAATATATCCTGCAGCTTCATTGTTCATCTGCCACAATGAGACCATCGCGCATGGTAATCCGCCGTTGTGCCCGTAATCCTAGTTCACGATCATGTGTCACCACAATAAGGGTCGTGCCAGCATGATGCAACTCTTCCAGCAGCGCTACGACTTCGGCACCCGTTCGATGATCAAGGTTACCGGTTGGTTCATCTGCCAGCAAGGCAGTGGGGCGCAGAATGGTCGCGCGCGCAATAGCTACCCGCTGGCGCTGACCCCCGGATAATTCAGCCGGTCGGTGTTGAGCACGTTTGCTCAGATCAAAAGCATGCAGTGCTTTTTCTATCCGCATTTTTCGCTCAGCTGGTGGGATACCTGCCAAA
This sequence comes from Nitrosomonas communis, assembly GCF_001007935.1. Taxonomy (NCBI): domain Bacteria; kingdom Pseudomonadati; phylum Pseudomonadota; class Betaproteobacteria; order Nitrosomonadales; family Nitrosomonadaceae; genus Nitrosomonas; species Nitrosomonas communis. The sequence continues at coordinate 456,337 of NZ_CP011451.1, read as the reverse complement.
ATCAGTGGCAGCTCGATATTTTCCGCAGCAGTAAGACGAGGTACCAGATGAAACGATTGAAAGATAAAGCCAATTTTTTCTCTGCGCACCCGTGCCTGCTCAGTTTCAGTTAAATCAGTGACATCTCTACCATCGAGCTGGTAGCGCCCGCTATCAGGTCTGTCCAGTAAGCCGATGACATTGAGCAAAGTAGATTTGCCTGAGCCAGAAGTCCCCATGATGGATACATATTCACCCGAAGCAATCATCATATCAATGTGATCAAGCGCACGAATTTCCTGCTCACCCATATGGAAGATGCGGGTAATGGCTGTAAGTTGAATCATGATTGATTGGTTCTGGGTTTGACGATGACGCCGGCAGCAATGTCTTCGTTATCAAAGGATGTCAAGACTTGCTCACCTTCTTTCAAGCCGCTGATGATTTCCGTGAACGCCCAATTGGCCAGCCCCGTTTCTATGGTGCGCTCCTCAATGCGGTCATGCTGATCTAACACCAGCACTTTGCTCTGTTGTCGGATTGCTTGGGTCGGGATACGCAACACCTGTTCATGCCGATCAATAATGACTTCGACATCAGCGCTGTAGCCCACTAACAGAGCATAGTTTGAGCCTTCGGTAAAATTGACTTCAACATCAACAGTACGAGCCTGCTTTTCTATTTCAGTGACATAGGGCGCAATACGACGCACCGCACCCGCAAAAGTTTGACCAGGTAAGGCATCGAGTGTGATGCGCGCTTCTTGCCTGATTTTTATTTTAGGAGCATCTATTTCATCCATTGGTGCCGTGACGTACAAGCAGCTATCATCGATCAAATCAATCGCAGGAGGCGTAGGGATACCCGGAGGAGAAGGCATGGTGTATTCACCCAGTTCGCCTGTGACTTGTGCAATAATGCCCGCAAAGGGGGCATAGAGTATGGTGCGATCCAGATTGGCTTGAGTGACTTCGATCTGAGCTTGAGAACGTTTGACATCTGCTGCCGAGGCAGCACAGTTTGCCTGACGGGCTTGCGCATTGGCATCCGCTTCTTCAGCCCGTTGTGAACTGATAAACCCTTGCGCAACGAGTTGCTGGGTTCGGATTGATTCGCGTTTTGCATTGTCTGCCATAATGCAGGCTTCGCGTTGCCGGCTTTTGGCGGTGACCCATTGTTGTTTAGCTAATTCATGTTGTGCTACCAGATCAGCATTCCACAGCTTCAACAGGATATCCCCTTGCTTGACGCGATCACCTTCATCTACGGGGAGTTTGATAATTTGTCCTCCTACAGCAGGAGCTAGTTTGGCTCGACGGCAAGCTTTAACCGTGCCAGCACGCGTATTGACGACAGTGGCTTCCACTGTGCCGCGTGTAATGGTGGCAACTTCGACTTCCACCGGCGGTTTGCGTGTGAAATACCAGCCTGCATAACTCAGCAGGGCAGCTATGATGAGCAAGATGAGCCAACGAGACAATATTTTTGTTTTATGCATGATAGAAATGCTTCAGTCGCTTCAATAGGTCAATATACTCATAGATTGTTATCAATTATTATGAGGTAAATTTATCATTGATTACGTCAGAATCGTTTTGCCTGATTATGCCACGCATAGACGGCATGGATATGCTAGATTCTTAACCCCCGGAAAATTTCGACTGCCAATAGCTTGGCAGCCGGCATGAGAGACTTTATATATTGTAATTGGGCGAAATTAATTTTGTTTCAGTAATCTCATTTTGTGCTCGTTATGGATGAGTGCAGGTGGACAATAGATGGGTTAATTTTTCGGCCCGGCATGTTATCCAAATATAACCAGGTATTAGATAGAATCAGATAAAGTTACCAATATGCAAATTATTACAAGCATTATTTTGTCAAAACTAGGAAATAGCTATGAATGACGCGACAGAATCCAACTCCATTTCCATTGGGCGCACACCATTCATTTTATCGAGTGGTAAGCAGCCTGCAGGCATACGGGATACGCGGCCAATTGACACTGATTATGGTGTACTGGATCGCAAAACATTCCAGGCGATAGAAGCGGATGCTTTATTTGATGAAATCAATCAAGCTGAAACGCAGATAGGGCAATCGATACTTTATCGCTCATTGGCTAGACCTACCCATAATGTACAATTGCTCCAGAAAAAACAGGAAGCGCTACGCGAGTTAGCAGCCAATCCCGAGCTATTTGCAGCACTTGATAGCTTCATCAAGAAAATGATGTCGGAGGAAGAATCTCTCTATTATCTTCTCTATGGAGAGTTTGCGGGTGGATTGACCACAGATAATCCCAAAAATAAGACAGGAAAACTGGAATTTGGTGGCTATGGCTATCATCAGTTTATTGATGGAACCGAATTTGCGGTTAGTCTGGTTGAAGAAACGGATTCGCTGCCACCCGTGCAAAGTACGTATTTGCAGGAAATGATTCAAGCCATTCGTGATTTTGGTAATTCCCGAATTTACGCTTTAATGCATGGCCCAATTTATGTGATCGATGGTAAATTTAAAACCAAGGAAGAGAAACCGCCTTACTTGCCTGTTCCCCGCTTTCGGCCCTCTGTGTTCAAATGGCTGCCTACACTGATTTTTTTAGCCATTGTTAGTGGCCTGCTTTATTTCTTTCAGAATATGCTGGTTGAGTTAGGGGCCAATTATATTGGCTATGGCATGCTGATACTTGCCATACCGATCATTCCCATTATCATGCAGGCTGTCAGTTCTTCCGACCGGGATTCCGTGATTTATCCTTTGCAAAGACTTTTCCGGCAAAGTCCTGATCTGGCTAAAGCAATGGAAGCGCTTGGCATGATTGATGAATTGCTGTCTCTGCACCGCTATGCTCAGTCTATCAATGGGGAAAGGGTATTGCCTGAAATCATCGAAGCAGGGCAACACACGCTTACTGTTATAGATGCAAAAAATCCATTGCTTGCCAGAATGCAACCAGACTATATTCCTAATGATATCCAACTGGATGCAGCCAACCGCTTGCTGATTATCACCGGGCCGAATAGCGGGGGAAAAACCGCTTATTGCAAAACTGTCGTGCAGATTCAACTGTTAGCACAAACGGGGAGCTATATTCCCGCAACGGCTGGGCGGTTAGTACCAGCAGAGCATATTTTTTATCAAGTACCTGAGCCAGGACGCTTGGAGGAAGGGATGGGGCGTTTTGCTCACGAGCTGAAACAAACCCGCGAAATTTTTTTCAATTCGACTGCCCTCAGCCTGGTCGTGCTTGATGAGCTGGCGGAAGGGACTACCTTTGAAGAAAAAATGACGCTCTCCGAGTATGTACTGAAGGGCTTTCATAAGCTCGGCGCAACGACCATACTGGTGACTCATAACCACGAGCTGTGTGAACGTTTACAAAGCGAGGGCATCGGCAGCTATTTACAAGTCGAATTTTTACCAGAAGGCCCAACTCACCGCTTGATCTCAGGGATATCTCGGGAGAGTCATGCTGATCGTGTGGCGAGTGCTATCGGTTTCAGTAAAGAAGATGTAGAAAAGCATCTTGCGGCACTAGAAGATTCAGCTGTATCCGAGAAGGATTAACAGTAGGGCGCCTCTCCAAATTCAGAGTTATAGACATAACAAGGCGATAACAGAACATGTTGACGCGACATATCCTGATAGGTAAGGAAAAATTTTTTGTGAATAACGAAGTATTGTGGCTGAATATGAATTTTTAGAGGTGCCGTACATAAATATATGACACAGAAAACTACCATACTGCACTACGATATATATGCTTAGGTTTCCTTTGCGACACGGTTTATTTTCAAAACGTGATGACTTTAAAATCTGTATTGCCAACAGCTTGTTAGTTGTGGGATGTACGCTGGTGGCAAGCATTGCAGTCTATAGTCTGGTGAGACCCCAAATTGAATCTGCACTTAGCAGAAGCATCGAAATCACATTGAAGAATAAAGTACATTTTTTTGAGAACCAGATTGAAGCAGGATGGGCAGAAACAAGTGCATTGGCAACCCATCCCCTCCTGGTTGAGGTTTTGCAGCAACTTAATGCAGAGCCAGATAGTGATCACGCCATGCGTGGTCTGAAACAAAAAATGGATTCCTTACACCTGGCAGGTATTACAGCAGCGACTGTATTTAATATTAATGGCAATGAAGTAATGCAAAAGGGTTATCTCTCCCAAAATCAAACCAAGAAATTTCCGATGCATGCCCACCATGACTTGTTTCTGGCATGGGATGATAATGAGCTTATTCTGCATGTTAAAAAAGATGTGCTGGACCAGTACGAGCTTCCTATCGGAAGCATCACAACGGAAAAAAGACTGCCTCAGCTAACAAGCTATCTCAGAGAAATCAATGAAATCGGTAAAAGCGCTGAGCTCAAATTGTGCGAAACGCTAGAAGTAGCAGGGCAGGAAATGGTATGTCTTGTGAGTAATGCTGATTTTATTAAATTCGAGCGGATGCCACGTGACATCAAAGAGACAAAATCGCTTATGAGTTACGCGCTGGATGGGAAATCAGGCATGGTTACTACGAATGGATACCGTCAAGCACCCGTAGTGGCATCATTTACTCCGGTGAGCTCGCTTGGTATGACGATGGTACTGGATAAGGAAGAGTTTTGCAGCGCGATGAGTGAACAGGAAAAAATCATCGCAGTGTTTCTTTTTGTGCTAATAATCACAGGATTACTACTATTGTTCTGGCTGGTATTGCCATTAATGCGCAAATTGGCCCGTTCCGAGAAAAAAGCACAGGAACGTTTAAAGGAATGCCAATGTCTGCATGGAATTCGTCGCGATATGGACCGTAATTTACAGGAGGAAGAGTTTTACCAAAAAGTCATCGTGCGTTTGATAAAGGCAATGCAGTTTCCGGAAATCACCTCTGTCATGATCAAACTTGGCGATAAGCAATTTGTTTCTGATCGATACAATAAGAATTTAATGCATAGGCTGCAAGCTCAGATCCTAGTCAACGGTGATGCTTATGGATGGTTATATGTCATTTATAGTGAAGAACGGCCCTTCTGGCTACCGGAAGAACAAGATTTGATCGATACGATCGCAAGTGATCTGGGAAGATGGATTGAGCAGAAGCAGACAAAGCAACGCATTACCCAGATGGCGACCCACGATGGACTAACCGGCCTGCCTAACCGCTATTTACTACACGACCGCATTAAACAGGTACTGGCTCATGACCGCCGTACACATGAACAGGCAGCGGTGTTATTTGTTGATTTGGATCGTTTCAAGAGCATTAATGATTCGCAGGGGCATGCAATAGGTGATTTGCTGTTACAGGAAGTAGCAGCAAGGCTAACTGCAATTATACGTAGCGCTGATACGGTAGCGCGTCATGGCGGAGATGAATTTATTATACTTTTGCAAAACATCAGAGATAGCCAGGAAGTGAAAGTGGTGGCACAAAAAATATTAAATGAATTGGCCCAGCCGTTCTATATTCATGGGAAGGAATTGCATATCGGCGGCAGTATTGGTATTGCTCTCTTCCCGCACGATGGAGACGATGTAGAGACATTGCTAAGAAATAGTGATATGGCGATGTATCATGCCAAAAAGAGTGGGCGCAATAGCTACTGGTTCTCTTCTCCCGAAATGAATCCAAAATAGTAGAGAATGGTCCAGTAGAGTTGGGCTAGTTATTCCATTTCCAAATCCAAAATGACGCGAAGGTGAACCGCAGACGTATCAATAATACAGCAAAGTGAATCCGATAAAGTTAGTTTTGATTTAGAAACGGAATTACGCCAGTACTGATGGGTCATATTCGATAAGTTTTTAGTCTTTTCTGGGTTTCATTCCCCGCAGCTTGCTGCGGGGATGCTTTATTTTGCACATAATCACTCCCGATCGATTCTACATTTAGAGAACGCAATGGAAAGTTTTATTATCGTATCCTGCTGATAATTGCCTAATTTCACCATAAAAGTTTGTGTTGCTGTGGATTAGCTTAATGCTACGGTGGCCATATTGTACAAGTCGTTGTGTAAAACCTGAGAAAATGGCCAGAATGGTTTTTACCTTTTATTTTTCAAGCCGTCTTGATGACCCACTCATTTAAGTCACGCTTGAACTATGGGAACATAGGGTAAATAGTTCTTTGAAATTTTTTGTTTTTCTTGGGTTTCATTTGTTGTCGTAGTTGAGCTTGCTTATGAGTTTGAACCTGTTGTTTTGCTTGAAAGTTATCTTGCTCAATGCTGCTATCAATAGCAGTAATCTTTGAAGAGTTAGCTCCACTGGCAGAGACATTTATTGAATTTGCCGATACATGTCCGGAGGTACCAAATGCAATAAGGATGACTAAAAATATTGTTTTATTATTAAACATATTCATTTTATTTCTCCTTAGAAATATTTAACTATTCCTAGCCTCATCAAAATATTTACATAGCTCCTTATCTGTTTACTGATCGTATATGGCATTTCAAACAATAAAAATAAGCGCATACCTTAATTTTTTATAAGGAAACTCTTTAAAAAGTGAATAAGTGAAATTTTTCTTTATATATTGGAGGATGAGGGATAGTGATTGGGTAAGATAAGGTTTCAATTCCTAAATTAAATGCATGTCAATTTATTTGACATATGACATTTTGATAAACCACCTATCTCTTGCCAATCGTACTTCGGTACACTATACAAACTGAACATAGTGTTGAACAAAGTTCTTTAGATAGCGCTATTTAAATGTTCGAAATATCCAGATACCAACAGCAAGCCAAATCCTGCCTGTTACCTTGGAAATCGCCAGTCATCAATAGATATAGCAGATCCCATATAAAATGATTTAAATTTCATAAGCGGCAAAGAGCTGCTCGATGGAACAACCTTCCCTTTTTCTGATGGCTTTGGCCTGAGCCCATTTGGGTTCAATGTCATTTAAGTCAGGGGAATAAGGCGGTAGGTATTCAAGTGTATGCCCGGCATTGGCAATGGCGGTTTGGATATCCTGCCGTTTATGAAAGGTTGCGTTGTCCATGACAATCACGCAAGCGGGCAAAAGTTTAGGCAACAGGTCCTGCGTTATCCACGCATAGAAAATGTCAGCGGTGATATTGGCGATGAACAGACTTATGGTCAGCAGCGTCTTTCCGATGAGAGCGCCAATCACATTGGTTCGACCTCGTGCATGCCAGTTTTTTACGCCATGGACGCGCTCACCCACTGGCGCATAGCCATGCGTGCGTGGCATGTCGTGCGCAAAGCCGCTTTCATCAAGGTAGACGATAACGCGGCCTGCTCGCTCATAGTCTTCAATTTTTTGCTGGAAGATACGCCGCTCTTTTTCGCTGGCTTTGGGGTGACACAGGCTTTTTTTTTTATAAGTCACGCCCAGACGCTTTAAAGCATGGTTAATGCCTTGCTTGCTGACACCCAACCGTTTGGCGCGCTCGTACTGATACGCGTCCGGATAATTCTTGATGTCCTGCGCCAACATTTCCATGTTGATCCTGGTGGCAGGTTTGTTGCGGGTGGTCTTGGGATCGGGAGTTTTGATCCAACGCATCACGCTGGCGACCCCTACACCAAAACGCTTGGCCACTTGCGCGATTGAGAGGTTCTCCTTCTCACGAACGGATAATACTTTACGGCGAAATAATATCGGATAGGTCATCTGTAAATTATAATCAATTTATAGGGGACATGCTATAATTATTGATCAGATCGTAGAGGATAGCGCAGCTGAATCGGATACCGAGCTTTCCGCAATAATCGACTATCCTCCCTTCTTCTTATTCATTAATGATCTGGTCAAAATAAAAAAAGTGGCAATTGCCTGAAACTGATCGCCTTCTATGGGAATAGAAGTAAACATCTATTGAGATGGATGCTGAAAAATAGCCGAATTAAATAAGCCTAGATACCGTTATTCGCTTTGTTGGGGAATGGAATTTTGGGAAAAAGCTGATTGGAAGATGCCCATGAGCAGGGTATTCCTTTATGGTGCAGAGATTCTACTATTACAAGAGCATCGAATTAAAACCTAGCCGTAACCATGGAGGCAATGCAACGGCAGTAAGTGCCGATGAAACAGTCCTGCTACAATTCAGAGAAAGGATAAGGCGCAGGTTGGCCCAGCGCACGCATAACGGCTTGCTGTAGAGGTAGAGCGATTTCGAGGAGGAATAGCATACTTCTTCCCCATCCGATACCGGCGGAGCTTAATCGGATCTTTTTTTGGGTCACTTCTGCCGGTTTTCCCACCGATGCTCGCTACCATTCATTTTTGGGCAATGTTCAACCTCCTCGGAATCGAATCCACTGATCGTGCATTTAGTAGCATTTAGGAATCAGGATTTAATAACCCCAGAAATTATGCAAGCAGATGGAATAGCAACATAATTCCATTTCGGTAAAAACGGGTCAAACTCAATGGTGATATTTTCTTTAAAGCCATCCGCCACTTTGCGCCCAGTTTCAAATACCCTATCCATAATTGAGATAAAGACCTTTAGTCCCTGAGAAGTTTTTGCTTTACTCATGACTGCTTTGACCCGCTCGACACTGGTAAAAATAACTCCACTACAAGCTTTGGTGATATGAGGAAATAATCGATGCTCTATGGGATTATATTTTGACGTGTACGGGGGATAGTGAGCGATACGAATCTCAATAGCCAATTCATCTGCCAATTTCTGTAAATTCTCTTTAAAGATAGCGTGGCGTGCATTATTGCTGCCTCCACAGTCGCAGAGCAATAAAATACTCGTCGCCTTTGGATAGTCCAGTTGACCATAGTTCAACCACCCATGCCGGATACAGGCGCAAGCAAATTCAGAGGTATCATGGCTCGTGCCTAATACGATATAGCCGCTTTTGCGATGGATGTCATACAGCCCATGAGGCACAATTTTACTGTCTGCCAGGGATGCAAAATCATGATCATTGACCCGCACGACCTCAGTGGTATAGAGCTTTCCGGGGCGATAAAAATTGCCGATCAATTCTTTTTTTTAACGTCCATACTCATCACCGGATTACCTTGGACCCGGCACTCTTCTTTGAGGCGCTCGATATTTTTGAACTGCTCGTCCCGATGCGGCAGGTTCTTTTTCCCGGCTTCAACCTTGAAGGCTTGACGGCGGCGAAAATGATGTTTGTCGAGCAATTGATCAACAACGGTCACACTCACGCTAAATCCGCACTGTTTTAGCTTCTCAGCCATTTCGTTGCGGCTCAAATTTGACCACTTTACGGATTCATCCATTGGTGAACCGGCAGTATGATTTTTTAACATCTTTCAAGAAACAAATGTAACACAATGGTTTTACAGCAAATATTAAGTAGCCTCAGGAACAGGGGTAAGATTAAACCCCAGCTTCCGAGCGCGAACAGTCAGATGATGCAACACGCGTTGACGATATCGCTCCTCATAGTACTCCTGCCCTTTATCGACGTACTCGGTTCCTTTCGTTAGCATCGTGTAGATCAAGCGCGCCAGTTTGTGTGCTGTCGCTGTGATTGCCTTTGCCTTGTCGAGTCTGCCACATAATCTTCTGTAATAGGCACCCAGTGCAGACTGGCTGGATTTCAATGAAACTGCCGCCATGCGCAGTGCCTGAGCCGCACGGTTCGCTGTGCGCTTGCTTGCCCCCGATAGCACTTTTCCGCCCGATATCTTTGTTCCAGGACACAACCCAAGCCACGAGGCAAACTGCTTCGCACTCTTGAACCTGCTCATGTCAGCGCCCACTTCACTCAGGACTTTCATCGCAGTCGTCACTTCGATGCCGTCAATTCGCGTCAAATCAACCCCACACATGCCAATCAGATGGGCACGCAAATCAAATTTGGGAGCGTTCTTGACATTGGAGCGGCGCTTCTTCTGGCAGATCTCTACCTTGTGCACCTGAAGTGCCGCCAGCATGGTTTCAAGCTGCCGGTCACATTCGGTGAGTCGTTCGCTGTAGGCGTCATAGAGTGACATCGCTTGCTTGAGTGCAAACAGGTGTTCTTCCCGCCAATTCCCGATTAACGATTTCTCAATCTCGTCTTTGCCAGCCCGGATGCGATTGCTCTTGAGATTCGCCAGGATGTGCCCATCTCTCTCACCAGTAATGATGGCACGAACGATCTTTTGACCGGTTTCGCCCACAATATCCGAAATCACGTTCGCCAATTGTATGTTCATTTGCGCCAGAGCCTTTTGCATATGTTGCACATGTCGCGCCTGATAACGGATCAGCATATCGCGTTGACGAGATATGGCTCGTAGTGCACATATCTCATCTTTCGGACGGAATGCGCCAGACAACAACCCAAAGCTCATCAGTTGCTGTAACCATTGGCAGTCCAGTACATCCGACTTCCGGCCAGAAACATTTCTAACGTGCCGCGCATTTACTAGATACACAGTCAGCCCGCGCGACTCCAAAAGTTCATACAGTGGAATCCAGTATACCCCCGTCGATTCCATTGCCACAGTGTCAATTTCACAGGCCTCTAACCAGTCCGCTAAACCATTCAGGTCTGCGGTGAAACTCTTGAATTCCCTTACCGGCTTGTTATCTCGATCCGGCGGTACCGCCACAAAATGGCTCGCAGAGCCAATATCAATCCCCGCTGCATTCGGATGGATTAACTCCAATTTACTTCGCTTGAACTTTGCCATGACATCCTCCATTATCTCTATTGGAATGTCGCGCTGGTTCAGGTACGTCGTTGTACTCACTCTTTCAAACGGGATGTCCGTTGCCACGGACTCACCAATGTCGCCGACGTGACCCATGACCACGCTAAAAAACGGGCGGATTAGCACCAGTGATGGGTCGGTCTTCTCCAGCGCGACATTCCAACTTTATTCCTCAAGCTCTGACGCCGCTTGTTTCTTCTGCGCGCCTTGCCGCCTCTAGCGGATTACTACGCTAAAAAAGCTTCATCCAGCCCTGCCATCGTCTCCACAACTGACTTTCGCCCACCTCCTGCTTGCCGAATACGTTTCTCCTTTTCAAGCAACGGCATCTTTAACTCTTTCAGGCCACGGCTAACGGTGCCTTCATCGCAGTGTAATACCTGACAAAGGTAGGTGATCCCTCCGTGACCCAGCTTTGCCGCCTCAACGGCAGCATAGCGGCGGCGGTCTTTTTCCGATAAGCTGTGATAAAAATTGCGCATTTGCGCTTCGACTTCCGGGGCATAGGTGGTTATCTTCATTGTCAGAACATAACCGAAATACTCTATCCGCGGCAACTTAATTTACAACTCAAAGCTCTGGAGTTATTGAATCCTCGTTCCTTAGATTATTTCAGGATTTCTGATGATGTAGGTAAATACAGATGGTTCTGGACAGTTCTATTGCTGTTTTGACTAACTATCTGGCTTAACGTATATTCTAATCAACAAAAAAAAGCGTCTACTTTTCTTTTAAATGGATGACAAACATCTTCATCAGCTATCGGCGCAATGACGTCAGTAGCCACGCAGGCCACCTTTGCGACCGCCTTGATACTCATTAGGGCGGTGATAAGGTATTCATGGTGAATTAAAGGATAGAATAAATACAACATTTTGTTGATTAGGTAGCATGTCAAAAAATTCCGAAAATTCCGAGCTATTCCTGCCCTTGTCTCTGGAGGAATTGGATGAACTCGATGACTTCTTGATGTCTGATGATATGTCAGATGAAACCATGGCGCTTGAGGCGCTAGATGGTTATCTGACTGCTATAGTATCCGGGCCGATCATATTAAAGCCTAGTGAATGGCTATCCGGTATATGGGGACCTTCAGAACAAGATAGACCCGCATTCAAAACTAAAGCCCAAGCCCAGCGTATCCTTGAGGGCACCTCTAAAAATTCAAGCTATAAAATGAGGCGCGTTAGGAGAAAGTAGTATTTTCTTGATTTGTCCAGGATAACACGTTGTTTCAAATGTATAATAATGAGATTATGCTCCCCGATATGAGTCCTCACCATGCAACTCGGTTTTTTTGACCTTGACAATCGATATGCTCAGCTAAGTAAGTTAAATGATCCGCTTGAAGAGCTGAATCGCATAATCGATTGGAATCTATTCGCTGATCTTCTTGCAGAGACAACGACGAAGCCCCGGAAAAGTGAAGCAGGCCGCAAACCCTTTGATCGGGTGATGCTATTCAAAATGCTGGTATTACAAAGAATGAATAATCTGTCGGATGATCGGCTGGAGTATCAAGTCCGGGACCGGTTGAGTTTCATGCGGTTTTTGGGACTTGGTCTGGCAGGGGTAGTGCCTGACGCAAAGACCATGTGGTCGTTCCGGGAAGAGTTGAAAGAGAACCATCTGATGGATCGTCTGTTTGCAAGATTCGATGAATGTTTACGAGAGTTGGAGGTAGAACTGAAGTCAGGTCAGATCATTGATGCGACCTTTGTGAGTGTGCCTAAACAACGCAATACACGTGAAGAAAACAAGATGATTAAAGAAGATGCCGTTCCGATTGAATGGGGACAGAATCCCCACAAACTGGCGCAAAAAGACATTGATGCGCGTTGGACGAAGAAGAACAGCGAATCGTTTTATGGTTACAAAGATCACGTCAATATGGATCGCGATACCAAGCTGATAACCACATGGGAAGTTACTTCAGCGCAAATTCATGACAGTCAGGTTTTGGAAGAAGTGCTGCAATCCCCTGAAGTGGGAGGCGCAGATATTTATGCGGACTCAGCATACCGCAGCAATGCACAGGAAGAAAGTCTGGTCACCTCAAAATACACGAGTCAGATTCACGAAAAAGGCGCTCGCAATCATCCCCTCACGCAAGCACAAAAATCCAGTAACAAAGAGAAATCACGGGTACGTGCACGAGTCGAGCATGTGTTTGGTTCGATGACGAATGAACTGGGCGGAATCACGATTCGTACCATAGGTTATGGGAGAGCAAAAGTACACATAGGCTTACTCAACCTCGTCTATAACATCAAGCATGTAGCGACGCTGATTCGAAAAGGGTATTTCAGTTTCGATAGGGTTAGTGCGCCCGAAATGGCTTAAAGGGAGCAAAAACGAGAAGATAACAACCCGAATCACCTTGAATTTAGAAAAATTTAATTATTGGACAGAAAAACTTTGAGAATCAAGTGAAATTGCCCTCCTGGTTGAATTGATTTGCTTTTTTTAGGTATTTTTAGCGTAGTAATCCGCTAGAGGCGGCAAGGCGCGCAGAAGAAACAAGCGGCGTCAGAGCTTGAGGAATAAAGTTGGAATGTCGCGCTGGAGAAGACCGACACATCACTGGTGCTAATCCGCCCGTTTTTTAGCGTGGTCATGGGTCACGTCGGCGACATTGGTGAGTCCGTGGCAACGGACATCCCGTTTGAAAGAGTGAGTACAACGACGTACCTGAACCAGCGCGACATTCCAATAGAGATAATGGAGGATGTCATGGCAAAGTTCAAGCGAAGTAAATTGGAGTTAATCCATCCGAATGCAGCGGGGATTGATATTGGCTCTGCGAGCCATTTTGTGGCGGTACCGCCGGATCGAGATAACAAGCCGGTAAGGGAATTCAAGAGTTTCACCGCAGACCTGAATGGTTTAGCGGACTGGTTAGAGGCCTGTGAAATTGACACTGTGGCAATGGAATCGACGGGGGTATACTGGATTCCACTGTATGAACTTTTGGAGTCGCGCGGGCTGACTGTGTATCTAGTAAATGCGCGGCACGTTAGAAATGTTTCTGGCCGGAAGTCGGATGTACTGGACTGCCAATGGTTACAGCAACTGATGAGCTTTGGGTTGTTGTCTGGCGCATTCCGTCCGAAAGATGAGATATGTGCACTACGAGCCATATCTCGTCAACGCGATATGCTGATCCGTTATCAGGCGCGACATGTGCAACATATGCAAAAGGCTCTGGCGCAAATGAACATACAATTGGCGAACGTGATTTCGGATATTGTGGGCGAAACCGGTCAAAAGATCGTTCGTGCCATCATTACTGGTGAGAGAGATGGGCACATCCTGGCGAATCTCAAGAGCAATCGCATCCGGGCTGGCAAAGACGAGATTGAGAAATCGTTAGTCGGGAATTGGCGGGAAGAACACCTGTTTGCACTCAAGCAAGCGATGTCACTCTATGACGCCTACAGCGAACGACTCACCGAATGTGACCGGCAGCTTGAAACCATGCTGGCGGCACTTCAGGTGCACAAGGTAGAGATCTGCCAGAAGAAGCGCCGCTCCAATGTCAAGAACGCTCCCAAATTTGATTTGCGTGCCCATCTGATTGGCATGTGTGGGGTTGATTTGACGCGAATTGACGGCATCGAAGTGATGACTGCGATGAAAGTCCTGAGTGAAGTGGGCGCTGACATGAGCAGGTTCAAGAGTGCGAAGCAGTTTGCCTCGTGGCTTGGGTTGTGTCCTGGAACAAAGATATCGGGCGGAAAAGTGCTATCGGGGGCAAGCAAGCGCACAGCGAACCGTGCGGCTCAGGCACTGCGCATGGCGGCAGTTTCATTGAAATCCAGCCAGTCTGCACTGGGTGCCTATTACAGAAGATTATGTGGCAGACTCGACAAGGCAAAGGCAATCACAGCGACAGCACACAAACTGGCGCGCTTGATCTACACGATGCTAACGAAAGGAACCGAGTACGTCGATAAAGGGCAGGAGTACTATGAGGAGCGATATCGTCAACGCGTGTTGCATCATCTGACTGTTCGCGCTCGGAAGCTGGGGTTTAATCTTACCCCTGTTCCTGAGGCTACTTAATATTTGCTGTAAAACCATTGTGTTACATTTGTTTCTTGAAAGAGGTGCCCTATAGAAGCAAACTCGTAATATTGAGAAATTTTCACATCACCGACAAAACGAGTTTGCGGTGCCCCGACTGATGCTTAATGATGAATTCTGGTCGAAGCTGGAGAAGATACTGCTTCAAGAAGCGATTTTCAACAAGCGCAGTTTGCGCATGACGGTAGAAGGTGTGCTATACCGAATGCGGGTGGGTTGTCCATGGCGGGATTTACCCGAGGTTTTTGGATGCTGGAACTCTATTTATAAGAGATTCAATGCTTGGTCATCCAGTAACAAGTGGAGTAGAAGTTTTCAAGGCACTGATTATTGATCCAGATTGGGAGTGGGAATTTATTGATTGTAGTTACGTTAAAACGCATTGAAAAGAAATTACGAAATTACGAAATTACGAAAGTATGGTAGCTATCGCGTGCGGATATCTGTGGCTACCTATGTGAAATGTCAACAGACCCTAGGTATGGCACTGATCACCTTACTTGTTACGACAGAAAAAATTGTGCCTGGCAAGAGCCAGCTAATTTGTAGAATAGGCGGAGTTCTGTTAATAGTATGGGGGATCTGGTCAGTCGGAGCACAGTCTTGAGTGAGTGTTATTTTGCTTATAAAAAATAGCACGACTTGAAAGGGGGTGCGTTATACTTGGCCCCTATTAAAGGTCAAGTTATTCAGGTAGATTAATGAAAAATATGAAAATTTTGCTTGGCGAGAAATTCAAGCGTTTATACTTTATAACGATAGCAACCATGCTGCTCATTCAGGTATCGGTGAGCTTCGCTGATAATAAGGAAGTCGATTTCCTCAAGGCAGCCCTGACAGGCGATACCGCAACTGTCGAAAAATTATTAAAAGAAGATATTAAGATCGATTTGCAGAATCCTGACGGGTTTACCGCACTGGCGGTTGCTGCGCAGAATGGACATACTGCTGTCGTGAACTTACTCTTGAAAAATAATGCAGCAGTTGATCTCCAGAATGTTCAAGGAGGAACCGCGTTGCTGCTAGCAGCTAAGAATGGTCATGCGGATATAGTCGATGCCCTGTTGGCTAAAGGCGCCAATCCCGATCTGCAAAACAAAAACGGTTTATCACCGCTGATGGTTGCCTCTGCTCTTGGTCATACTGCTATCGTCAACACTTTATTAGCAAAAGGAGCCAATCCGAATTTGCAAGACGAGACTCAAACGACTGCACTGCACTTGGCTGCTCAGAATGGTCATTTGGAAATTGTCAAGGCATTGCTAGCAAAAGGGGGCGAGCCTGATTTGCAAGACACAAATGGTGCTTCTGCACTGATTTTAGCTGCTTTGTCAGGTCATCAGGCAGTGGTTGAAACCTTGCTGGCCAGTGGCGCACAGCCTAATCTAAAGGCTGTCAACGATTTTACCGCACTGATATTGGCTGCCCAGAATGGTCAAACAGCTGCGGTTGAAACCTTGCTGGCAAGAGGAGCCAATATAGACCAACAGAATCAGGATGGTGTCACGGCATTGATGTGGGCGGCCCTCCACGAGCATGAGGATGTGGTTAAATTGTTATTAGCAAAAGGTGCGAATCCCGAGCTTAAAAGCACGAGCGGAAAAACTGCATTGGATATGGCCAAGAATCCAGCGATCATTGAGTTGCTTAAAACTGCCAACAATTAGATAAGCTTTTCTGAATTCAACCATTGCTCAAATTTCGTGAGAAGGCTGTTTTACCAGAAAGTTTGACCATAGACCATAATGGCTTACTTATGATGAGATACTGATCCATATGCTTATTGTTTCTCTGATTCATAAGGGTATGCACGGATAATGGTAAAAGTTTGCTTAATAACTTCTTTATAATTTTCATAACCTCAAACTGGGTTTTGTTTCTTTATTTCTAATATTCGCATGGCTGCTGTCAATAAACCAATGGCGAAAAAGGCTAATACTAATCCTTTGCCGCCTAGAATCGCCAAATTGTTCCGAGAAGCAGGTTGTCTGATACTAAGCGGCATTGCCTTGTATCTGATATTGATTTTTATTAGTTTTGATCGTGCTGATCCTGGTTGGTCACATAGCGACCATATCGATCAGATCGGTAATGCCGGGGGAAGAGCTGGTGCCTGGCTGGCAGATTTGCTGCTTTACCTGTTTGGCGCTTCAGCATGGTGGTGGGTGGTTTTTTTTCTTTCGGCAGTCTTCTGGAGCTATCGCCGCATTGATATTGCCAGCATCTTTGATCCACGTGCACTGCTTATTTCACTGACAGGTTTTATGATTCTGCTGACAGCCAGTAGCGGTTTCGAATCACTTCGTTTGAATACGATTAACCTGTCTCTTCCCTTGGTGCCGGGAGGGATACTGGGCGAAACCCTGAGTAAAAATCTTTCCCTGATACTCGGTTTTACTGGTACCTCGCTCATTCTGGTCATTTTGATGGCGATAGGATTCAGTCTGTTTTCCGGGTTATCCTGGGTACGCATCACTGAAATGATAGGCGAAGCTATTGAAGAATCTTGCCTATCTCTATGGAACCGCTTATTGGCTCTGCGTGATCGTCGCCATGAAGTGATTTCCTTCTTGATGCGCTTTAAGAAAGATAAACAAGACAATGAGTCGATCAGAGAGGCTCCCATGCGTTTTAAGCAGGATAAAGAAGACAATGAGCCGCTCAGAGAGGTGCCGAGAAAGCCTGTCAGAGAGAATCAAAAAAAGCCTGCTGCCGAGCCTTCTTCCCCACCGTTTCGGATAGAGTTGCCTGAACCCGCTATTCAGAAACCGGCTCGCCCTGTTAAAGAAAAAATAACCTCTTCTTTTACCGATTCATCTGATGCGCTGTTGCCACCGCTTCATTTGCTGGATGAGCCGCAAAAAGATGTTGAGCTGCTATCTAATGACACGCTGGAATTTACTTCCCGTCTGATTGAACGCAGGCTGCAGGAGTTTGGGGTTGAAGTCAAAGTAGTGTCTGCCCATCCCGGGCCGGTCATTACGCGTTATGAAATTGAACCTGCTGTCGGTGTCAAAGGCAATCAAATCATTAATCTCGTCAAGGATCTGGCGCGCGCGCTTTCCGTTGCCAGCATTCGTGTGGTCGAAACCATTCCTGGCAAAACCACGATGGGTCTGGAGATTCCCAATCCCAAGCGGCAAATGGTTCGGCTGTATGAGATCCTCAGTTCTCAGCCGTATGCGGATATGGCATCGCCTTTGACCATTGCGCTCGGCAAGGATATCAGCGGTCGCCCGATTGTATCTGATCTCGCGAAGATGCCGCATGCACTGGTGGCAGGCACGACCGGCTCGGGTAAATCAGTGGCGATCAATGCAGTCATTCTGAGTCTGCTTTACAAAGCCACACCTGAGCAAGTCCGGCTCATTCTGATTGACCCGAAAATGCTGGAGCTATCGGTTTATGAAGGAATTCCTCATTTGCTGACCTCGGTAGTGACGGATATGCGTGATGCAGCCAATGCGCTCAACTGGTGCGTGGCTGAAATGGAACGGCGTTATAAGCTGATGTCTTCGCTCGGAGTGCGTAACCTTGCTGGCTATAACCAGAAAGTCCGTGATGCCAAAAATAATGAGGAAATACTGACTAATCCACTGAGTATAGCGCCGAATGGACCTGCGCAACTGGAAGAAATGCCACTGATTGTGGTGGTGATCGATGAACTGGCTGATCTGATGATGATCATGGGAAAAAAGGTCGAGAAACTGATCGCGCGGCTTGCACAGAAAGCCCGTGCGGCAGGCATCCATCTGCTACTGGCAACACAACGGCCTTCGGTCGATGTCATCACGGGTCTGATCAAAGCCAATATTCCTACTCGAATAGCTTTCCAGGTTTCCAGTAAAATTGATTCGCGTACCATTCTTGATCAAATGGGTGCAGAAGCCTTGCTTGGTCAGGGTGACATGCTCTACCTGCCACCAGGCAGCGGTTATCCGCAGCGGGTCCATGGCGCATTCGTGGCTGACCATGAAGTGCATCAAGTAGTGGAATATCTCAAGGAACACGGCGAACCGTGCTATGTTGAGGAAGTGCTCAAAGCAAGCGATGAAGACAGTGAATTGAGCGGTGAAAATGGTGAAACGAGCAGGCAGGCAGGAGGGGAATCGGATCCACTGTATGATGAAGCAGTGGCCATTGTGCTCAAATCACGCCGCGCTTCGATCTCACTAGTGCAGAGACAATTGCGTATCGGTTACAATCGTGCAGCGCGCCTGATCGAAGAAATGGAACGCGCTGGCCTTGTTTCCGCCATGCAAAGTAATGGTAACCGGGAAGTTTTAGCCCCTAACCGAGATGACTAAGGAAGCAGTGATTAATTGCCTGTGCAAGTGAATGGCCGTGTTGATGTGGTACTCAGAAACTCGCAAACTCGCAAACTCGCAAACTCGCAAACTCGCAAACTCGCAAACTCGCAAACTCGCAAACTCGCTTTGCTCGTTTTGTCGTTTCTCACGCTCTGTCCACCTTGCACTTGGTCTTAGCTCGACCAATTAATCAAAGTGATCGCGCGTGAATAATGATCAAATTGAATGGATAATAAAAACATGCCTAACCATACCCGCTCCATTCAAATATTATTTTTAAGGAGCAGCATGATTCGATTTAGCTTATATTGGTTACTTTGCTTACTTCCTGTTTTTGCTCAAGCCTCTGCTATCGATAGCCTGAGAACATTCGTGCAGAAAGCACAAACTTTCAAAGCGGTATTTTCACAAACTTTGCTTAATAAAAATATTCAGGTAATGCAGGAAGCTACTGGCGTCATGATGTTTGAACGGCCGGGCAAGTTTCGCTGGACGTATGAGAAACCCTACCAGCAATTGATCGTCGGTGACGGCAGCAGAGTATGGTTCTACGATCAGGATCTCAATCAAGTGACAGTACGTCGGCTGGATGTGGCGATCGGCAGCAGTCCCGCTGCTTTATTAGCGGGCAGCAGTACGATCGAACGAAATTTTGATCTTGCAGAAATCGAGGTGAATGATGAGATGGAATGGCTGGAAGCTATCCCCAAAACTAAGGAAAGCACCTTTGAATTGATCCGCATGGGCTTTTCTCAAAAAGGAGAATTGCGTGAAATGGTTTTACGCGATAATTTCGGTCAATTTACCTTATTGGTATTTACTGATCTTGAAACCAATCCCGTTCTTTCTCCCGATTTATTTCAGTTTACCCCACCCAAAGGCGCCGATGTGATCAGTGACTGATCTCTTTACCCAGCAAAAACCCAATGCACCACTAGCTGAGCGCTTACGTCCCCAATCCTTGAATGAGGTCATTGGTCAAACGCATCTGTTAGGTGCGGGCAAACCCCTCCGTCTTGCGTTTGAATCGGGAAAACCGCACTCCATGATTTTATGGGGTCCGCCGGGCAGTGGAAAAACGACCTTGGCGCGTCTCATGGCGCACGTGTTTGATGCTGAATTTATTGCGCTGTCGGCAGTACTGTCTGGGGTAAAAGATATCCGTGAAGCAGTTGAACGGGCGCAGCAGATATTGCAGCAATCAGGTCGCCGCACTCTATTGTTCGTGGATGAAGTTCACCGCTTTAATAAGGCGCAACAAGATGCTTTTCTGCCTTATGTCGAGCAGGGATTGATTACCTTTATCGGTGCTACTACCGAAAATCCCTCATTTGAAGTCAATCGCGCACTCCTTTCACGCGCGCAAGTGTATATGCTGAGCCCTTTATCCGAGGAGGAACTTAAGCAATTGCTTGAGCGCGCCTGTCAGTTAGCGCTGCAGAAAATACATTTCTCAGAGGAAGCAAAACATCTCCTGATCACTTTTGCCGATGGTGATGCGCGGCGCCTGCTCAACTTGCTTGAGCAGGCGGATATTGCTGCCGAGACTGAAGGAATAAGTGAGATAAATGCAGACTTTGTGCGCAATGTACTATCGCGCAGTATGCGTCTTTTTGATAAAGGTGGTGACGAATTTTATGATCAGATTTCAGCCTTACATAAATCGATCCGTGGTTCTTCCCCGGACGCCGCTCTTTACTGGATGTGCCGCATGCTCGATAGTGGTGCCGATCCGCTCTATATCGGCCGACGCCTCATCCGTACGGCCACCGAGGATATCGGCCTTGCTGATCCGCGTGCACTGACCCTTACACTCGATGCCTGTAACGCTTATGAACGTCTCGGCAGCCCGGAAGGTGAATTGGCGCTGGTGCAGGCAACGCTCTACCTGGCCTGTGCCCCAAAAAGCAATGCAGCCTACCTTGCTTACAAAAAAGCCCGCTCATATGTCGAGCACGATCAATCGCGTCGTATACCGCTACGATTACGCAACGCACCTACCAAGCTTATGAAAGACATGGGTTTCGGGCAGCATTATCGTTACGCGCATGATGAGCCGGAAGCTTATGCCGCGGGGGAAAGTTATTTTCCAGATGATATGCCACCAGTGGATTTCTATCATCCTACCTCTTACGGACTGGAGGCAAAAATTGCTGAAAAATTGCAGTACTTAAAAAAGCGGGATGAACAGGCAAAAAAACGTCAAACAAAACCTTGAGGGCACCTCTAAAAATTCAAGCTATAAAATGAGGCGCGTTAGGAGAAAGTAGTATTTTCTTGATTTGTCCAGGATAACACGTTGTTTAAAATGTATAATAATGAGATTATGCTCCCCGATATGAGTCCTCACCATGCAACTCGGTTTTTTTGACCTTGACAATCGATATGCTCAGCTAAGTAAGTTAAATGATCCGCTTGAAGAGCTGAATCGCATAATCGATTGGAATCTATTCGCTGATCTTCTTGCAGAGACAACGACGAAGCCCCGGAAAAGTGAAGCAGGCCGCAAACCCTTTGATCGGGTGATGCTATTCAAAATGCTGGTATTACAAAGAATGAATAATCTGTCGGATGATCGGCTGGAGTATCAAGTCCGGGACCGGTTGAGTTTCATGCGGTTTTTGGGACTTGGTCTGGCAGGGGTAGTGCCTGACGCAAAGACCATGTGGTCGTTCCGGGAAGAGTTGAAAGAGAACCATCTGATGGATCGTCTGTTTGCAAGATTCGATGAATGTTTACGAGAGTTGGAGGTAGAACTGAAGTCAGGTCAGATCATTGATGCGACCTTTGTGAGTGTGCCTAAACAACGCAATACACGTGAAGAAAACAAGATGATTAAAGAAGATGCCGTTCCGATTGAATGGGGACAGAATCCCCACAAACTGGCGCAAAAAGACATTGATGCGCGTTGGACGAAGAAGAACAGCGAATCATTTTATGGTTACAAAGATCACGTCAATATGGATCGCGATACCAAGCTGATAACCACATGGGAAGTTACTTCAGCGCAAATTCATGACAGTCAGGTTTTGGAAGAAGTGCTGCAATCCCCTGAAGTGGGAGGCGCAGATATTTATGCGGACTCAGCATACCGCAGCAATGCACAGGAAGAAAGTCTGGTCACCTCAAAATACACGAGTCAGATTCACGAAAAAGGCGCTCGCAATCATCCCCTCACGCAAGCACAAAAATCCAGTAACAAAGAGAAATCACGGGTGCGTGCACGAGTAGAGCATGTGTTTGGTTCGATGACGAATGAACTGGGCGGAATCACGATTCGTACCATAGGTTATGGGAGAGCAAAAGTACAAATAGGCTTACTCAACCTCGTCTATAACATCAAGCGTGTAGCGACGCTGATTCGAAAAGGGTATTTCAGTTTCGATAGGGTTAGTGCGCCCGAAATGGCTTAAAGGGAGCAAAAACGAGAAGATAACAACCCGAATCACCTTGAATTTAGAAAAATTTAATTATTGGACAGAAAAACTTTGAGAATCAAGTGAAATTGCCCTCCTGGTTGAATTGATTTGCTTTTTTTAGGTATTTTTAGAGGTGCCCTTGAGTGATTAATAAAAGGATCATGAAGGGAATATACTTGCGTTATCCCCCGAGCCTTCTAGTAAACAGCTTTTAGTTTCTGGTCTGATGTGAGTTCGATTCTGCAATTGAGTTTGCTGCTGTGTTCATCCAAGATACGCTGCAGCCAATATGCATCTTCTGCTGAAGTGCGGTTCAACCGGAAATACTTGATTTGCAACGGCACCATTTCCAAGCTAACCAATTTACCCGTAGCAGGTGCAATGCTGGCAAAATACATCAGGGATAAGTCGCCGCGATAATGCTCGTGACCACCTATGCCTTCATAATCATTCAAGAAATCACCGCATCCATACAAAATAAGTTTTTCTTTGTACACTTCCAGTCCGATAGGGTGATGGGAAGAATGTCCATGCAGCAAGTCTATCTCGGCAGAATCAATCAGCATGTGAGCAAAATCAATGTGTTCCTCGGGAATACGGTAACCCCAATTTCCGCCCCAGTGGATGGAAACAATGACAATATCGCCAGGGTGCTTGTTCTGACGCACGAGCGTTGCAATTTGATCAACCGTTTTGCGGGATAAATCGGTTAAAAAATA
The DNA here is from genome assembly GCF_001007935.1 of Nitrosomonas communis. Lineage (NCBI taxonomy): Bacteria > Pseudomonadati > Pseudomonadota > Betaproteobacteria > Nitrosomonadales > Nitrosomonadaceae > Nitrosomonas > Nitrosomonas communis. The sequence goes on along the minus strand of NZ_CP011451.1, from coordinate 433,160 downwards.
AACACCTGCTTTCCTGGCCGAAGCTGCCCATTCATACGCAATGCCGCTGGATTCCGTGCCACAGGAAATGATAATGATTCTTCCTTTTAAGGGAATATCTAAAATAGCCCGCGATTGTGCTGCCTGCAAGTTTGCACCGGCACCGGCAGTTTTGATGTGAGCATTTGTCAGGATGCGTAAGGTTTCGGTCAAACCGGCATATCCCCAGTCCAGTACATGATTATTTGCCAGTACACAGCAATCAATCTTTGCAACGGTGAGAGAGGGCATATTTTGAGGATGCATGCGGTAGTGGATGCCTTTATTCACCCAAAACTCATCGCTGGTAGTAATGCTCGTTTCCAGATTAATTATGCGTGCATCGGGTGCTATTTTTTCCAGTTCAACCAGCGCATCGCCCCAAATATAATCGAAGCTTACCGGTCTGGGAATTTTGCCATTGATTTCTTCGGCCAGTTCGACATACTCTTGCGCATTTTGTACATAGGGTTCATATAATTGCGGTTTGCTGGGGTGAGGCAATATTTGATCGATTCCTCTACCCGTCATCACATCACCGCATAAAAATAGTGTAATGGGCGTTTTTTGCGTGGATGCTTCAGAGTCGGTTATTGCCATTGCTTTCTCGATATCGGTAGTCAATGTCAGGAGAGCTGCGGATGATTGGATTAGAAAATCGCGTCGTTTCATTTGAACTCATCAGTTATTGCTGAATTATCCCAATTTTAAGAACGGATAGCAGTTGCGTTGTTCACGGGTCCATAACGAGAAGCCTGCCTGCTGTGCGACGATTTCAACATCCAGAATTACGTCAGGATCATCAAATGTTACTTTGCCCTCAGCTCCTTGTGATCGTAATTGCTCATTCAGATAGTCGCCGAGTAAACCGGCTTCATCCTGGCTTTTTATTGTGCCATAGAACCCACGCCGATGCATACGTACATGAAAACTGCGATGGGCCAATTGGGGCAGAAATGACTGAATGCACTGTTTGGCCTTTTCCTCGAATGCTGAGAGTGTCTGAAAAAAGAAGCAGTGAGTACAAGGAATGACTCGACAGAATACGCGCCTATAAGCTGGATCTTTTTGCATGTCCTGGAGAAAAGATTTGAGAAATGTTTCGGTATTCTCAACCTTGAGGGTAAGCACGTTGCGAAAAGGTGTCTTTGCCACATGATCATACTGGGATAGTAAAGAGAAAGCTTGCTTGAAGCCATTTTCTGCGATAGTGACCACAACGTTCCAATCTTTCATTATGGTTTACCTTCGAATGATAAGAAGATGGGGGTATGCATGGTTGGGCTTTAGAGAAATATGCCAAGCCTCAATAAATTATTCCATTTCTAAATTAAAGCTAACTTTGCTAACTTTGTTGGCTTTGCCTTGCCATATTATTTATACTGTGTGCAGTCTGTCTTCATCTCATGTTTGATTTAGAAATAAAATCAATCATTGGAATAGAAGTGCATGATGATGGTTCCTGAGTTTGTTGGGTTTGTGAGAACGAAATTTGATGATATCAATCAAATAAAAATAGCAGACGCCTAACCTTCAAATAGTATTATTACTGTGTCCAGCGCACATCATTCTTTATCAAAAATCAGCAGAATCGGTGTAAGCTAATAATTCCCATAAAGAAAGTTTTATGATTACGCAGATAGAGGAAAAATATTTATCTCATTATCTAAATTATTGGTGTGATTCTGATTTCCTATCAAGAACAGTCTTTTTATAGAGGAGTGTGAGTGATGAAAACAATCAGATTGATAAGTGCATTTTTTTCGTTGAGTATTACGCTATTGGTGCCCGGTCATGCCAACGCGGTCGATTTGGGGCAACTCCCAAGTGCTAGTGAAACTTTAGAGCAGGGTAGACAAGTTTTGCCAGGCAGCGAGGCTGCAAAAACGGCTGTGCCAGCCGAGATTCCTGCGACTGGACTGACCAAGGAATTAATGCAGCAATTTGGCGTCAATCAGCGGCAAGCTGAAGCGGGGGCGGGTTCTCTGTTCCAGTTAGCCAAAACCAAAATGTCAGCAGAGGATTTTACCGCGCTGACTGATGCAGTTCCTGAAGTACCCCATTTAATGACGGTTGCACCGCCGCCAAGTCCACTTGGAGGAGCTGGTATGACAGCTACTTTCTTGGAAATTGGCATGAAGCCTGAAATGGTCAAAAATTTTATACCTACCATAGTGCAATATGTTGAAAGTAGTGGCGGCAGTGCCGTGGCGGCCGCACTTAAAGCTGCATTGATGAGTGGCATGTAGCCTTTTCAATGAAAGGATGTCTGCCCGGCTGACGCTATTTACTGCAGTAAGCGGGCAGATTACTGATCTTGTTCATAGCAAACTGTGATAATGCTGTTCTTGCGTTATTCCATATCTAAAGCAAGCCTGATTTTGTCGGCTTTGCCTTGCCATATAAGTTATATGGTCTACGACTCGACTTTGCATCATGTTTGGTTTGGAAATGGAATGAGCTAATTAAAAAGAAGAAACGAAAAGAATGAGTTTCTTTTTTGCTTTACTTTTTTATTTATTATAACTCAATAAAATAATTGTCCAGGAAATGAACGCTATGTTGATGAATCGACGGCAATCTCTTGGTTTGAGTGGCCCTACTGCCCTGATGGCTACTTGCTACCCCAATATAACGCCGGGTCATGCTCTTCTGTCTCATCCGCAACAACCTTCTGCTGAACTGCTAAAAAGTATGAAAGAGTTGCCAAAGCAAAAAAATATGCTTCTGGGGTATCCACTCAATATGGCTACGCCGCCGGAGGAGTTTTTCGTCTGGCGTAAAGAGTTATTTTCAGCTGGTCTTAATCAGTTTGGTTTTAACAACGTCGGCAATCCCTACGCTCATAGCCATATCCCTTTTAATAGTCATCTGTTTGAAAGAGAGCTTATAAACCGGTTCGGAACAGTGTATGGTTTTTCACAAGACAATGTCTGGGGTTTTCTCAGCAATAGTGGTACTGACAGCAATATGCACGGACTGTACATGGGCCGTACGTTGCTAAGAAGCCAGACAGGGGTGATGCCTAAAATATATTTCACGAGAGAAGCGCATTACTCCATCCAAATTCTCACAGATTTATTGAATCTGGAATGGGTAGTAGTCGGTACCGATCGCGATGGCAGCATGGATATAGATGATCTGGAAAGGCAATTGAAAGCAAATGCCAATTATCCTGCTTTGGTAGTGGCAACGATTGGCACAACTTTCAAAGGTGCGGTCGATTCCATAGACGGTATCCAAGCAAAGCTTAAAGGCCGCACAGCTTATCTTCATCTGGATGCAGCGTTGTTTGGGGGTTATCTGCCGCATACCCAGTTTGCGGCTGAGCTATTGCATGAGATCTCAGATGAGGGAACAGGGAGAAAAGTAAAACGTTATGATTCTATTGCCGTCTCATGTCATAAATTCTTCGGATTCCCTGCACCAGCAGGCTTATTTATCACGACCAGAGCAAACTTTGAGATGTTCCTTACCCAGTTTGGTCAGATTCATGATCCTGAATATATTCTGCAGATTCCTGGAACGATTACTTGTTCGCGCGATGCGATGAAAGCTGCCGAGTTTTATTTTTTCAGCTCGGAAGCGGCTTTTAGCAAGCAAGCTGCTGATGCCAAAAGCATGCTGGATAATACGACCTATTTATTAAAGGAAATGATGGCGCACTACGATTATTTACAGCCTGTGAGAGCCAACCCGCAATCCAATACGATTTATTTCAGAAAACCAGGTGATACCGTGGTCAATCGCTATAGTTTGGCGGCGATGGGAGTGGAGATCGATAAGGAACATGTTCCTCATGTGCATGTGGTCGTGATGCCGCATGCCAGCAAGGAAATTCTGGATCAATTTCTAACTGATCTGGGTAAAAAGGAGGAGTAAGCTTACCGCTTCTTGTTAAGGAATTAATGGGAAACCGTTTTGGAAAAGACATTAATGATCAGGACACCTGCAACGATCAGCAATAGGCCAATAATGGCTGGTATATCGAGGGATTGTTCTAAAAATAGCCACCCGATAATCGCAATGAGTACCACTCCTGCCCCTGACCAGATAGCGTAGGCGATACCTACCGGGATTGTTTTGAGTGTGAGGGATAAAAGGTAAAAAGCCAGCAAGTATCCAACCACGACGACCAACGAGGGACAAAAGCGAGTAAATCCTTCTGTTGCCTTGAGGAATGAGGTGGCAATTACTTCGCTCAGAATAGCGAGCGAAAGAAAAATCCATTGTTGCATTGATATGATTCCATGAAGATAAGATTAAAGAATTGATTAGTTTATGTGCTTGAGTATAGTGAGAACTGAGCGAAGCCCTCCTTCAATGAATCCCTGGAAATCAGAATAAGCTTCGCCGCAGATATGAATATTCCTCTGGGAGATAGAATCAGTTACACCAAAACTTGCCAGCGTAGCGATTGACTGATCAACGAGTATCCCTGGCTTCCAGATATGGCAGCCCGCTTCGAAGGGTTCTTTGCCCCAGTCACGGATGCCGAAACAGGTAATAGCCTGTGCCTGTTCTTTCCGTTCTTTTGGGCTGAGGCTTGCAGGGTGCGGGGTTAAATATTGCAGGTATTGTTCGATAAGTCGCTCGTCGTGATTGATTTCTGCTCTTTCATGAGGTTCATTTTTAACAAAAAGCTTCCAATAATTCATGGAAGGGGCATCGCCATAAACCATCACCATGCCCCGTTTTTGATCGACTTCTTCACGGTAGTAATAATGGAGCTCTCGGGCTGGAATGGACGAGGCACGAGTTTGTGGTTTGGTTTTGGCGTTCCACCAGGGTGTTTTTGTGACAAAAAAACATTTTAATAATGGAACAGGGATAACTCCGTTAATGATGCGCCCAATAGCATCGGGAAAAAAGGGTAAGAGTTTTTTTAAAGAGCTCTGCGGAATCGCCAGCACGAGGTGGCGAGTGCGCACAGTGATGCTTTCGTGATGGGGCGTTTCCAGAGTCAATCTAAGATGATTATTTTCATCTTGATAAATGGCAGTCAAACAATAATTCCTGTAAAGCTGAATCGAAGGGTATTGAGACAAAGAGAATAATTTTACTAACTCAGTGACCAGTGCTTCGGTTCCCTGCCTAATGCCAACCAGCTCATCTTCAGGATGCAATCCTCTGAGCCAGAAATTGATCCACTCTGCGGCAGAGGGATTTTGGTGGATAAAATGGTAAAATGTACCATATTCAATAATTTTCTTAAGGGCATTGTGGCTCAACACCTCACTTAATACATTCCAGAAGCCGGTTTGGTAAAGTGAGATTCCATTAAAAGTAAACTCATTTCTGACGCGGTGATAGAAAGCTTCATCCAGGTCAGCCCACCATTCCCAGTGCCGTGTATCTCGCGGATTGTTTAAATCACCACCACTTTGTCCAAGAACCCGCAATATGCCCAGACTTAAAAGCTCAAGCGCATTAAATGGGTGTCCATGAGAAATACGGCCTTCATCTTTTTCCAGATCAAAGAGTGCTTCCAGATTAGTGGCTGGGGTATAGGGTGGAAAATAACAGGTTGCCAGTTTTAATTCCTGGATAAGACTCATAAGAAGCGGTTGACCTTTTTTCTCAAAGCGCATGGGACCAAATTCTGCCAGGAACCCATCCATCTCGACGGTCTCGATGCGCCCACCAAATCGCTCAGATTTTTCGAAGAGGGCTATTCTATGCCCAGGTCCTTTCTGCTTATATAATTGATAACACGCGTAAAGGCCGGTAATCCCTCCTCCGATAATGACGGTATCCAGCTGCATCGAATCACTCATCATTCTCTCCTTTTTTCGTGTGCTGCTCAGATGATGTTTCTACCGCATCATGCTCTTCAAAAATCCCCTGTTTACTTTTGCGTCCAGGGTATCTAGTATATGATACTAAGCAAAATAAGAAGAGAAAAGCTTCAATCATAACGTTGACCTCGTACAAGTCAATTGTTACCGAATTAATTTACTTACTTGAAAGGAAATATTATGTCTGTACTCGTCACATGTCCTGCACCTGATTTTACTAAACCTGCTGTCTTACCTGATGGCAGCTTTGATGAGAATTTTAATTTTCATACTCATATCCGTAACAAATACGCCGTTCTGTTTTTCTATCCGCTGGATTTTACTTTTGTCTGCCCCTCGGAAATCATTGCACATTCCCATCGGGCGAAAGATTTCCAGCAACGTAATGTAGAAGTAATTGGTGTCTCTGTCGATTCACACTTCACGCATTACGCCTGGCGCAATACCCCTATCACCAAAGGTGGACTGGGTCCAATTGATATTACACTGGTGGCTGATTTAGGCGGCGAAGTGATGAATGCCTATGGGGTCGCCCATCCCAATCATGTTGCGCTACGCGGCTCTTTCCTGATCGATAAACAAGGTATTGTACGGCATCAGGTCGTCAATGATCTGCCACTCGGACGTGATGTCGATGAAATGTTGCGCATGGTTGACGCCCTGCGCTTCCATGAAGAGCATGGTGAAGTTTGCCCAGCTGGCTGGAAAAGCGGACAACCTGGCATGAAAGCAAGTCCTGAAGGAGTAGCAGAATACCTCAGCAACCACGGGGACAAATTGTAAGGCCGAATTCGACTGCTTCACGCTGGCGTTTTAATAGATAGATTAGGAAGAGATTATAATAAGCAATTTAAGTGCAATATAAAAGGAACGCATAAGCCAGATAATCAGTCTCATGAGTATGGATAAAATAAAGTTTTGTTAAAACTTTTTAGCGAAATATCGTTACTTATACTTCAGAGCTGAGAGGAGGAACACATGAGCTTAGATAAAGATAAAGCGGTCGCCTTATTGAATCAAATCATGGAACTCGAGCTGGCCGGTGTGGTACGTTATACGCACTACGCCTTGATGGTATACGGCTATAACCGTATACCTATCGTGGAGTGGTTAAATAAACAAGCTGAAGAAGGATTGCTGCATGCGCGCAAGGCGGGTGAGCTTGTCACCCTACTAGGAGGACATCCCTCGCTCGCCATCGGGCCTTTGCTGGAGACACACGAGCACGATAATAGTCTAGCCTGTTCGGTCCCGGTCGGCGATATCTTGCAGGAATCCCTTGCTCATGAAGATAAGTCGCTGAATCTCTATTATCAACTGCTGGAATTGGCTCAAGGTAAATCTGTCTTGGTAGAGGAGTATGCGCGCAGTCAAATTGTGGCAGAGGAGATGCATGCTGATGAAGTTAAAAAGATGCTGCGTCAACCCTGCGCAACATGAATGTAAGCACAATATGTAAACGTGAAATACAGGATCTCCTTCATATTGCCGTTGCGGTATTGGCTTTAGCTTTGGCTCGCTGCCTTCAAGCCGTACCGTCGCAGATATTTTCTTGCTTGATCAAGACACGTAACTTCTCGTGCTAAAGTATTCTTTTCGGTTAAACCGGTAATATGCTGATCTTTGTTTAGCAATTCATCATTTATATACAAAGTAGTACGCATAATGTCATTCTCCTCTATTTCTAAGTTAGTGATGCCAGTTAACGCGCTATCGTCATTATCAATGCCTATTTCGTCCATTGGTCAGATAGCCGTTCAGCCTGTTCTAAAACTAGCCTGATAGCTTCTTCCTGTCGATCGGGTGGATATTTATAGCGGCGCAGGGTGATGCGCACCAGATTACGCAGGCGCGCACGGACACTTTCGCGTTTCTGCCAGTCAACCGTGGTGCTGTGGCGCAGCTTCTCGGTCAGTTCGTGCGCGATTTTTTTCAGGATCTCGTCGCCCAGCTCACGTACTGCGCTTTCGTTGTCGGTCAGCGCGTCATAGAAAGCGAGCTCCGATTCATTCAGTCCCAGATGCTCGCCGCGTTTGGCCGCTTCACGGAATTCCTTGGCCATCTGAATTAGCTCTTCAATTACCTGGGAACTTTCAATGGCACGGCTGCGGTAACGATTTAACGCCTCCTGCAGGCGATCGCTGAATTTCTTCTCTAGAATCACGTTGGCTCTGCTGCGGGATTTGATCTCATCATTGAGCAGTTTCTGCAGCAGTTCCACCGCAAAGTTGCGCTGCGGTAAATTGCGTACCTCTTCCAGAAGGCCATCGGAGAGGATGCCAATGTCTGGCCGTTCCAGTCCCGCCAGCTTGAAGACATCCTCCACGCCTTCGGCCACCACCGCATTGTCCAGAATCTGCCTGAGTACTGCGTGCTTGTGATCCTCCGACAATTTCTTATCGGTTTCGGTGGCTTTGGCGATCACGCTCTTGATAGCCTGGAAGAAAGCAATCTCTTCCCGTAGTGTGATGGCGTCATCCAGCGTACCGCACAGTGAAAAAGCCTTGGTAATCGCTAGTACCACATCAGCCCAGCGTTTCTTGCCATCTTCCAGTCCCAGCACAAAATTGGCAGCGGGCAGCAGCAAGGTTGTCGCCTGAATGCGATAGGCGGCATAGTCAAAACCATGCAGCAGGCTGCGCGCTATCTCCATCAGCTCCTTGAGTTTGGCCAGCGCTTCCGCAGTATCAAGGGTGGGCTGACCCTTGCCCCGGCTGTCAGTATAGATTTTCAATGCACGGCGCAGCTCAGCGGCGATGCCGATATAGTCGACTACCAGCCCGCCTTCCTTATCACGGAACACACGGTTGACGCGGGCGATGGCCTGCATCAGGTTGTGGTCGCGCATCGGCTTGTCAATATACATGGTATGTAGGCAGGGCACATCAAAGCCGGTCAACCACATATCACGCACGATCACCAGCTTCAGCGGATCTTTGGGATGTTTGAAACGCTTTTCCAATTGCTTCTTGGTAGCGGCGCTATAGATATGAGGTCGCATCAACTCGGTATCTGCTGCCGAGCCGGTCATGATTATCTTGATTGCCCCTTGAACCGGATCAGGACTGTGCCATTGCGGCCGTAGCGAGACGATGGCGTTATAGAGGTGAACGCAAATTTCACGGCTCATGGTCACGATCATGCCTTTGCCTTCCACAGCCGCATTGCGTGCGTCAAAGTGCTGCACGATATCCGCTGCCACTTGCTTGATACGCGGCTTCGCACCCACGAGCTTTTCCAGTGCGGCCCACTTGGTTTTGGCTGCCTCGCGCAGCGCGATGTTTTCTTCATCCTCGAAGATTTCCTCAACCTGCTCGCTGAGTTGCTCAATCTGCGCCTGATTGATATCCAGCCTGGCCAGGCGGCTTTCATAATAGATCGGTACTGTGGCACCGTCATCCACCGCATCCTGGATGTCGTAGATGCTGACATAGTCGCCGAACACCGCACGGGTATCCTTATCATCCGTTTCCACCGGCGTGCCGGTAAAACCGACAAAGGTGGCGTAGGGCAGGGCATCACGCAGATGCTTGGCGAAGCCATACTTGTATTTGCCTGACTTCTTGTCGAGCACTGCGCGAAAGCCGTATTGCGAACGGTGCGCTTCATCGGCAATCACCACGATATTGGTGCGCTCAGTCAGGCACGGGAATTGATCTTTGTCTTTCTCTGGTGAAAACTTCTGTACGGTGGTAAAAATGATGCCGCCGGATGGTCGCCCTGCCAATAATGTACGTAATTGCTCGCGATCTTCTGCTTGCTGCGGGATTTCTTTCAACAATGAACGTGCATCAACGAAGGTCTGGAACAGTTGCCCATCCAGATCATTGCGGTCGGTGATCACGACAATCGTCGGATTCTGCATTTCCGCTCGTTGCATCAGTTTGCCGGTAAAGCACACCATTGAGATGCTCTTGCCCGAGCCCTGGTATGCCAGACGATGCCGCCCTTGCGTGAACCTGGCACTACCTGCTTGCCATAAGTAGCGCGTTCCTCTTTCATCTGGTTTGTTTCTACCTGTGGTTGTGTGGCAGCAATGACGGTGACACGCACTGCCTCACGCACGGCGTGAAATTGATGATAACCCGCGATCTTCTTGATTAGACCATCATCGGTCTGCTCATAGAGAATGAAATACCGCAGAAAATCCAGCAGTAGTTCAGGCGCGAAGAAACCACGCACCACCTTCTCCAACTCAAGCTCCAGTAAGGGACGATCATTTTCATTACGGATCGTGCGCCACGGCAGAAAGCGCTCGCGGTCTGCCGTGAGCGATCCAACACGCGCGTGAAGACCGTCGGAGATTACCAGTGCCTCGTTGTAGATAAGCAGATCAGTAATCTCTGCTTTGTAGGTTCCCAGTTGATTGAAGGCCGACCAGATATTCGCCTGCTCAGCAGCAGGGTTCTTCAGCTCGATGACCGCAATTGGCAAGCCGTTGATGAAACACACCAGATCAGGTCGACGCGGCTGTTTGGCTCCCTGCACCATGTATTGATTGACTACCAGAAAGCGGTTCTGCTCTGGATGATCAAAATCGATCAGGCGCACGCGGTCACCACGCTTCTGGCCATCAATCTCTACCTCTACAGGTACACCATCGATGAGCAATTCGTGAAAACTGCGATTTTCCGGATCAACGATGGATGACTTGGTTTGGTAAGTTGGTGCACCACATCATCCAACACCGAAGCCGGGATGCCGGCGTTCAAGCGCTGTAGCGCTTCTTTCAAACGGCCAGTCAGCAACACCCGACGGTAATCGGTACGTTCAGGGTTTTCGCCGTCCGGAGCGATGTTCGGCCCACAACGATAGTCCCAACCCGTATCCTGGAACCAGGAAAGGGCAAGTTGTTCGAGTTGGTCTTCGGTCATGTCATGTCATTTCTATATTTGCAACTAAATAAAAAATTCTTATATATTCAGTTATTTAATCGATTGTAGGCTGCTGGCGCTATGCTAGCGCCTAAGTAAGCTTCTTGTCTCAATTTTCTACGAATTTACTCTAAACCTCCGGAGCTTGACTTCATAAACTTATAGAGTTCGTGGAAAACATCCGGAGTATCTCCGGAGGCTGCTTCATCTATTTTTGTATTGTGCGTATGGCATTAAACAGATGCTATAGTCATTACTAGGAGCCTCGCTTGCCACTTAATGAAGCAATGGCAGCCTTTAATACTTGCAAGCAGATTTCTGCCGTGTGTTTGTCTGGATTGAAACGAGCGCTCATTTGTTCGTATGGGTGAATGTAATTCCTGAAATCCCGTAGCGCGTGACTGAATTTTTTTATATCCAACTTGAGATAGCCGAGCTCGCAGGCAACATCAATAAATTGCGCTAACGTCCATTCATGGAATTGCTTCACATTGTTAGCCTTGTTTTTCGGGCTATTCGGAGCTTGATTGAACTGCTGTGGATTGGCGCATGCGAGTGCGAGCAACAATCCTTCTAGAATACTGCCGCAATGGAAAATCACTGCCAAAGGAGAATCTGCGTTAAAACAACGGATCGCCTCGTCAAGCCTAGATTCGAGGATAGGAACAAGTGGCCCGGCAGATGATATTTTCTGGAGTGAGATAGGGCCGAAATCCTGCTTCAGAAATGCTTTGCTAGAATCTTGTGGCGGTGCAGGGTGGCCAAGTAATCGCTCTACAATTTGTCTCGCTCTTCTTAATAGCGTCGTTTCCCTGGTACTAGGGTGAGGAGTCTTGTAATGCCAGTACTCCAATAGTTCTGAAAGTACTTTTCCGACAAGAGTGTCAGCCTCAAGCTCGACAAAGGCTCTAAGCCTCTTTGCTTTCGAGTCTCCATTCGCGGCATATTTGTCCGAATAGATGTTGATACGCGCGATTTCCTGGAAGAACTCATTAAACGTCCTATTCGAGAAATCCATGACATAGCCGCTGCCCATTCCAAACAATTCTTCGAAACACTCCCTCTCCAGGACTTTTAACGTGCTCATGAAGTCGCCTCAGCGAGGTTCTCAGCGCTCGGCACACGCAATTTGCCAGAGAGGAGTTTGGGGAGGAGCGCATCACGCAAACCAGCAAGAGTTCGTCCTTCGTAAATCAAGGCGATAATCCGCTCAACCATGGGTCGTACAAGACTAGTAAAGGTATCCGATATTATGTTGGAAGGAATCACGATTTGGAACCGTACCATGTCGTTCCAGTTTGTACGCGGCATTTTTGTACCGGTAGAACCGGCGTTAGTGTGTTCAACGAAAGCATCGCTTGATATGTGGCCTAGTACGAAACCGAACCACCCCTCAGCCTTCGGAGCTACGACAACGATATCGGTAGAACAGACTCCGTCGATTGGTGCGACTCCCACTTTGTGAAAGTATGGGCGCAGTTTTCCAAACAAGATTTCGCCTTTCTTGAATTGGAATTTGTTGCTTTCCAGACCGTCGGCCATATCCCAGTCAGACAAAGCAATACAGCGTCGCGGCATGTGTTCGAGAGCAATGTAGGGCGTAGTTGGTGCAATCTCAGTCGGTTGAATACCGCGCCGCGGATGTTCGGCGACATCACCGAAAGTGCCAATCTGCCACCTCTCCGGAATCTCGCCAAGTTCGGAATCCTGGAAGCGGTCAGGGAACAGGGCGAGGAGGTCAGGGGTGAGGCCGAGGCGGCGGCAGATGGATTCAGATGGTTCGCCACTGGCTTTGGCGCGGACGGGGTCGAAGTCAACGAACCAGGACTTGAAGATCGCCCGCGCTATGGCCTCCTGCGTTTCGTTCATGCGGCGGTTCAGTTCGATCTTGTCGTCGAGGGTGCCGAGGATGTGGGCGATGGCGCGTTGTTCATCTAACGACGGGCACGAGATTTGAATTTTATTAAGATTGCCTTGTGTAAGCTTAGGCATCACGGCGCCAGTTAGATAACCGCTTATATCTGTTGCCTGTAGGGCGTACATCAAAAAGAGCGTATCTGTCTTCTCGTTACCTGTAACGATATGTGCATGATTATTGACCCAGGATTTTCCCCTGGCCATGAAAGTAATGGGAGTCTGGCGCGTACGCAAGTTTTCGCCGTCCTCAGCAATCAATAGGTAGTTCCCATCGATCAAGTAATCGTCCACGTAATCGACAATACCGGAGGCACCGTAATATGGATATGGCCCCGGTTTACGATCTGCCTCTTTGACAGGCTTTCGTTTGCTGTCGTGGTTTACGGTCAAATCACCGAGCGTATGCATCTGCCACTCACCCGCCATAACCCAACCTCGCCAAATTCTCGCGTATCACCGCTTCCAGCCGCGCGCTTTCGCCAAATTGCTTGTTCAGTTGCGCCGTAAGCCGCGCCATCTTGTTCTCAAACAGTTCGCCGTCGGCTTCCTGCTCCGCCGCACCGACGTAGCGGCCTGGGGTGAGCACGTAATCGTGTTTTTTAATTTCAGCCAGCGTGACAGATTTGCAGAAACCGGGGATATTTTGATAAATGAGTTGCTTTTCGATAGGCTCAGGGCGAATGGATTGCCTCCAGGTGTGGAAGGTGTCAGCGATCTTGCGGATGTCTTCGGGCGCGAAGTCGCGCAGCACGCGGTCTTTCATGTAGCCGAGGTTGCGCGCGTCAATGAACAGGGTTTCGCCCTTGCGGTTTCTGAACTCTGGATTCCCGCTTTCGCTGGAATGACGGCCAGCTTGTTTGTTCTTGGTGAGGAACCAGATGCAGGCGGGGATCTGGGTGTTGGTGAAAAGCTGGCTGGGTAGCGCGACCATGCATTCGATCAGGTCTGCCTCGATCAGCGCCTTGCGAATGTCGCATTCGTTGTTGGTATTGCTGCTCATGGAGCCGTTGGCGAGCAGCAGCGCCATGCTGCCGTGCGGCGCCAGATGGTGGATCATGTGTTGCATCCAGGCGAAGTTGGCATTGCTGGCGGGCGGAATGCCGTATTGCCAGCGCGGGTCGTCGTCTTTCACGCCGCTGTTCCATTCTTTCATGTTGAATGATGGATTGGCCATAATGAAGTCGGCGCGCAAGTCAAGGTGCTGGTCGCGGGTGTGGGTGCTGGCGGGTTCTTTGCCGAAGTCGAAGTCCATGCCGCGGATGGCCATGTTCATCGAGGCCAACCGCCAGGTGGTAGGGTTGGATTCCTGCCCATAAACCGAAATCTGGCCGATGCGGCCGCCGTGCTCTTCGACAAATTTTTCCGATTGCACAAAGAAGCCGCCGGAGCCGCAGCAGGGGTCGTACACGCGGCCCTGGTAGGGCTCCAGCATTTCGACGATGAGGGTGACGATGCTCTTGGGCGTGTAATACTGCCCGCCCTTTTTGCCCTCAGCCATGGCGAATTCGCCAAGGAAGTATTCATATACATGGCCGAGGATGTCTTTGGCCTTGAGCGTGCCATGCTTGAACGGAATTTCAGCGATAAGGTCGATCAGACCCGGCAGTGCGGCGTCGATCTGCTTGCGCGCGTAGTCTTTTTCCAGCACGCCTTTGAGTTTGGGGTTTTCCTTCTCGACTGCCTCGAGCGCATCGTCCAGCAGGCGGCCGATGCCGTTGAATTTGTATTCGGTAGTCTTACCATTCTTAACCTGCAGCACGGTGCCGACGGCGACCTTGGCATTGGCCTGCAGGAAATCCCAGCGTGCCAGCGCCGGCACCCAGAATACGTTCTTTTCGGTGTAGTAGTCGCGCGCTTCGAGCTCCTGTTCGATCAGCTCGGTGCTGTCGTCGCCCAGGTAATAGTCATGGTTCGGGTCGCGGAAGGCAAGTTCAAGCTCATCACGCCGTTCCTTGAACGCACCTGACACGTATTTGAGGAAAATGAGACCAAGCACCACATGCTTGTACACCGCGGCATCGAGCATCGGCAGCAGCTTGTTGGCCATGGTCCATAGGCTCCTATCAAGTTCGTTGAGAAATTGCTGTTCTTCAAGATTCATAAGGGTTACTGCAGGAGTATGTCCATTAGAGAGTGCCGATTTGAGCACCTGCAAGCGTATCAGTCAAACGAGTTGTATTCAAGGCGAATATTCAATTCGAATATTCAATTATGATTTTTCAACACCCAGTTATCAATCAACTCGCATAGCTCATCAGGATGAGTGGCCGGTAACCAGTGTTCGGAGTTAACCGTGGCGAATTCTACTTGCGGTAATTGCTGCAAAAGGGTTTGGGTTTGTTCCGGATCAGTAATACTGCGTCCACTTGACTGGATGACGAGGGCAGGGCAGCGCACCTCATCAATGGGCAAGGGACGCATAATCTCAATCAGGTTATTGAGGTACTGCGCTGTCGGGATGACTTTGAGATCATGCTTGGGGCTGCCATAGTCTATCAGCATGGTTTGCAGCTCGGAAGGACTTGCTTCATGTACGCGGCGATCCAGTACCTGCAGATCCAATGTGCCGAGTTGGCGTCGATAGAGACCAAGTCGGTTGAGTAGTTTAATCAGTGACACGGCGACTCGCAGCAGTGGTATGAATGGCCGCAATCGAGCCAGAATGCCAGTAACCGCTTCACGCGCCAAGGGTTCAATCAGTACCAGGCCAGCGCACATGTCGGGATAGCGCGCGGCAAAGTTGAGGGCAATATTGGCGCCGAGACAATGACCGACGAGGATAGCACGTGGCTGATGTTCATGCTGTAGAAGGGTAGCGATGTCCTGGCTCCAATCATCGAGTCGTGCTGGCCCGCGCCACATCGATTCGCCGTGTCCTCGCAAATCCGGGCGCAACAACAAATGATCAGCAGCCAGGCGGCTGTGCTGGGTGAAATACCACCAGCGAGTGGAGTTGCTCGCAGCGCCATGCAGCAACACCAGTGGTGTGACAGGGGGATTACTTTGCAAGTTTTGCGTCGGCGTCCATCGGCAGTAGGTGAGTTTGGTACCGTCTTTACCTTGGAAATGTAATTTTTCGTCCATCTACAGCCGTCCTGTTTTTTCTAAGCGGCGCTGGACCATGCGGTGGTAGAGCGAGGACAGCCAGGGACGAATCACGGGCAAGCCGATCAACCAGGCGAGCGGTTTGAGTAACGGCACGCGTGACATCAGCAAAATATAGGCATCCAGTTCAGAAACGACCCGTTGATTTTCATCGCGCACATGCAGTTCACTCAAGGCTTTGCGTGGATCGATACCGATTTCACGTAAATGATCATCCTGGCCGGTGATATCGAACCAGCAGATATCTTCCCCCTCTTTTCCTGCCAGTTTTTCATAGTTTTGCCGGTCCTTGATACAAGCTGGGCAGGAACCGTCGTAATAGACAGTGATTTCTTTCTTTTGCTCACTCATCATCCATCCTCTGATAAAAAGTCATCTCTAGAAAACTGTTCCAACATAACATTAAGAAAAATGCCGTTCAATCTGAGCTCGTCCAAGGCCAATGCCAATTGCCTGGCAGATTGATGAGTTCACCGTGAGCGGTAAAGGCTTTACTGGGATGATCCGTTAGTTAGTCATGAAAACAGGTTTGAGGCAAGTTTCCTGGAACAAAAACACTTTTTACCATAATATAACGTGAGTTCGACATAAGAAAAGCTGTAAAAGAAACCTGAATTCCTTATGATGAAATGGTTTTGCAAAAGAATTTCATCATGAGAGGAGTCAGATTTCCATGGATACTACAACGATTTTTTGTGAGAGTGACGAATTTTGTAAAGAGTTTGAGCCGCAATGGGAGCAGCACTTATTAGAGTCATCGCTGAAACAGCGTCGGCGGCAAGGAGCGCTGTGTCTAAGCGAAATCATGACCATCATGGTCGGGTTTCATCTATCCGGGTACCGGACGTTTAAACACTATTACCTGAATTACGTGTTGAGGTATCAGCGCGATTATTTTCCAGGGTTGGTGAGTTACCACCGCTTTGTGGAGCTGTTGCAAGGTAGCCTGGTGCCTTTGTGCTGTTTTCTGACCAGTCGCTTTGGGCAATGTAGTGGGATCAGTTTCATTGATTCGACTAAGATTAGTGTGTGCCATAATCGCCGTATTGGGTCTCATCAAGTAATGGCAGGGTTTGCTGCCCGGGGAAAGACCAGCATGGGTTGGTTTTATGGATTCAAGCTGCACCTGGTCATTAATGACCAGGGAGAATTGCCAGGGGTAAAAATAACGGCGGGCAATGTGGATGACCGTGACCCGGTACCAGAGGTGACGCGCTCCTTGTTTGGCAAACTCTTCGGTGACCGGGGCTACATTTCGCAATCACTCTTTGAGCAACTCCGCGAGCAAGGCGTGCAGCTCATCACCAAAGTACGCAAGAACATGAAAAACAAGCTGTTGCCGTTGTTTGACAAGCTGCTGCTACGTAAACGTTCGATCATTGAGAGCGTCAATGACCCATTGAAGAATATCTCGCAAATCGAGCACTCCCGCCATCGCAGCCCAGTTAACTTTTTTGTTAATCTGATAGCCGGATTGGTGGCTTACACCTTTCGCGAGAAGAAACCCTCACTTAATATCAGGCTCCCTCAAGCTCTTCCAGTCGTGATTTGATGATTCTTATGTCGAACTCACGTTATGTTAGGAAATGGAGTACGGCGGTTCGCTTATGAGGCCTTTTTTAATCCTTTTCTGCGTTTCTCCACGGCTTCCGCTAATTGAGATAAAACCTGTTCGGTTGCCTCGAAGCTGATGCAGCCATCGGTAATGCTTTGTCCATAGACTAATTCTTCACGTTTCTTGCCATCTGCTTTTTGATTGCCTTCAACCAGATGACTTTCGATCATCACGCCGCAGATGGCATCACTTCCACTCGCAATCTGCTCTGCCACACTGGCGCTTACCTCCGGCTGGCGTCGGTAGTCTTTATGGCTGTTGGCATGACTGAAATCAATCATCAGGTAAGGTGGCAGCTTGGCTTTGGTTAAATCTTCAATGGCCACAGCTACGCTGGTGCTATCGTAGTTAGTCTTGCGTCCGCCGCGCAGGATGATGTGGCAATCTTCATTCCCCTTCGTAGCAAAAATGGCGGTACGGCCCTCTTTAGTAACCGAAAGAAAATGATGCGGCCGAGATGCGGCGCCAATCGCATCGATGGCAATGTTTAGATTCCCATAGGTGCCATTCTTGAAGCCAATAGGACAGGAGACACCAGATGCCAATTCGCGGTGCGCCTGGCTCTCAGTGGTGCGAGCCCCAATCGCGGCCCAGCTAATCAAATCTGACAGATACTGGGGACTGATCAAATCAAGATATTCCGTAGCCGCAGGCATCCCCAGGTTATTTAAATCCAGCAGTAGTTTACGCGCTATGCGCAAACCCTTATTGATGTGAAAGCTGTTATCCAGGTCAGGGTCGTTGATTAATCCTTTCCAGCCGATAGTGGTCCGTGGTTTTTCGAAGTATACCCGCATAACGATATGTAGTTGGTCCTTGAACACTTCGCGTAAATGTTTCAAGCGAGCACCATATTCCAGCGCCGCATCTACATCATGAATGGAGCAGGGTCCTGTCACTACTAGCAAGCGATCCTCTTCACCATGCAAAATCCGGTGAATGGCTTGGCGCGCTAAGTGAACCATCTCAGTTGCTGTTTCCGTAATAGGATACTCACGGTGCAATTCCACCGGCGGGGTAAGTTCATGCATGCCGATAATGCGTAAATCATCGGTCTGAAATTTCATAACTATCAATATTCCTTTATTTATTTGCTGAGTAGTCTGGTACCAAAAATTTATTTTTCTGCAGGCGCAATATCAGCAGCAAGCAAAAAATTACAGACGGTATTTTAACCTAGCCGCAGCTTACTTTCCGCTTGTTAGGAAGATTTATAGTAAAAAGTAAAAGAGAGTGATATTGCGTTGTAGCAAATAATATCAGTGCATTATCGATAATGCACTTATTCGTGCATATATCTGGGACTTATGGTTAGCAGCAGCTAAGAAAGTAGTTTATTACTAAAATGGTCTGTACGATCTTGGCTAAGCGTTTAAGGCCGTATTTGGCTGGTTATAAATTTTGACTGGTACTGGTTAGAAACTAATTACTATGATCAAAGATTATTAAATTAGAGATTAGGAATGATAATAATTAAAAGCCAATTTCTGTATAGTTATAGAAAGATATTAAATATCAATAGCCTGATTGAAAATTTTTATCTGTATAAAGTAGGAATGTTAACTGGATAGTTTGTGGATAAAATTTAAAGATTAACTTTTTTCCTTGTTATGCAAAAATTATACAGAGTTTATTCACAAAGTTTCAGCATTAACCATAATGAGAAGGACTAATCATTGTCGTTTTTTTTATTACCTTCATTGACTTACCGATAATAAAATCAACAGCTTTGTAGGTTGAAGCGAAGATTTTGGCCTATTCTTTATCTTGTTTGTAAATTAAAGAATGGTTTTGTTAGCGTTGCTGAAG
This sequence comes from Nitrosomonas communis, assembly GCF_001007935.1. Taxonomy (NCBI): domain Bacteria; kingdom Pseudomonadati; phylum Pseudomonadota; class Betaproteobacteria; order Nitrosomonadales; family Nitrosomonadaceae; genus Nitrosomonas; species Nitrosomonas communis. The sequence continues at coordinate 414,024 of NZ_CP011451.1, read as the reverse complement.
TAATACGCCTGATAATGCCAATTTCATCAAGTCCGTTTTTCATCTACATTTTTTTATATGACAGGATAGGTTGGTTGTTATTCAGCAACAGCAAGTAAACCATCAATTCCTTTTACTTTTTCTCTTCTCCTCTTGTAATAGAGATGAATCAGCAGGAAAAAATATTCATAAACTAAACTTCTTTGGGGATGAAGTAATTACTCATCACTACATCTAATTGCGATGGTAAGCGCAATACGAAATTCTGCGGTATTGTTGCTAGCGAAGTGGTATAGCAGATCCCATATAAAATGAATCAAATTTCATAACCGGCAAAGAGCTGCTCGACGGAACAACCTTCCCTTCTTCTGATGGCTTTGGCCTGAGCCCATATTGGTTCAATGTGATTAAAGTCAGGAGAATAAGACGGCAGGTATTCAAGCGTGTCCCCACATTGGTGAACGTGGTTTTGATGTCTGCCCGTTTGTGAAACGTCGCGTTGTCCCAGACGATTATGTAAGCACGCGGGATTTTGGACAAAAAATCCTGCGTAACCCATGCATGAAGATATCAGCGTTGATATTGGCTGTGAACAGGCTCACGGTCAGGTGCGCCTTTTCGATCAGAGCCCCAATGACATTGGTTCGGACTCTTGCATGCCAATCCTTTAAATGAGTATTTTGAGCTTGCTTGTAATACTGGGGCAGCAATCAAGATATGCTCGCCCGCCTAGCTGAAGCGCGGCACGAAGGCTATGTACTTTGACGCTAACTGGTTTACATACATATTTCAAGAAGGCAAAAACAGAGTTGTTAATGCAATTTTCTGCACAGCTTTAAGCTTGGGCTAAAAACCGCTGCGCAGCTGTTTAAAACAGCTACCCTTTGGCATAACGTATATGAATACCTTAAACACACACTATTCAACGTCGACCTGAACTGAACAATCAAATAGCGAATAAACACTGTATACCTTTGCATTATTGCTAGGCTATTAGTTATACCTTAGCATCGGTACATAATATGAAAACGCTCATTTGAGCAAATGGGTGCTTTTTTTCTTTATTTTTTCTATCCCTCTTTACAGGAGATATGCGGCATGAGCATAACACGCTTTGTTTTGCTTTTAATAGTTTATTTGTCAATAGCATTCAATACGCTCGTTCATGCGACCAGTCTTTTCATTCCAGCATATTTTCATCCATCAGATCCCCAGACTCCAAATCACTGGAGTAGCTTAGCTGCAGCAGCCCAAATAGTACCTACTACCGTCATTCTTAACCCAAACAACGGGCCTGGATCAAATGTTGACCCTAGCTATGTTACGGCTATTGATCAAGTTCGTGGCTCTGGAGGAAAGGTAATTGCCTACATACATACGAATCATGGAGACCGCCCGCTGAGTGATGTTGCAAGCGATATTGATAATTATCTTGCCTTCTATATGATTGATGGCTTTTATATCGATCAGATGACCGCAGACGACACAGATGAAGACATCAGGTACTACGAGACAATATATAACTACATCAAAAATAAAAGCAGCCATTATTCGGTAACGGGGAACCCTGGCGTGGTGCCTGACGAAATTTATTTAAGCAAACCAGTCGTCGATAATTTAGTAGTATTTGAAGGTCACATAAGAAGTTACATAAATTTTCAACCTGAAGCATGGCAGCATAATTACCCGAAGGATTGGTTTATCCACATTGTATTTAATGCAACCCGGCTGCAAATGAAACAGGCGTTCAGTGAAACTGACAAAAACCTCGTTGGAAATCTGTACATTACAGATGACAAGCTTCCTAATCCTTACGACAGCCTTCCGCCATATGGAGATTTAGAAATCGAGATGATACCCGTAACAAACTAATCCTAGTGTATAAAAGGGGGAAAGTGGTGGTGAACCCAACTTTGCCGCGCAAGCATGCTGCATCTCTTATCAGACACCTGTATATAAAGTTCGATTTCTTTCTGTCAATAACTCAAATAGCTCTCTGCTATTAATCAACTTAAAAATTAACTTGACCGGTTATTGCCACCAACATCATATCCATTAAGTCGTTGCTTTTGTCTCGATAAATATAGCAAAAAACGATAATAACTAATTCTTTTTTAGGGTTAATGCTGAAACTCTGTGAATAAACTCTGTATAGTTTTTGCATAACAAGGAAAAAAGTTAATCTTTTAATTTTATCCACAAATTATCCAGTTAAAGTTCCCACTTTATACAGATTAAAATTTTCAACCAGATTATTGATATTTAATACTTTTCCATAACTATACAGAAATTGACTTCTAATTATTATTATTCCTAATCTTTAATTTAATAGAAGTTAATAATAGTAACTTATAGCCCCTGAGAAAATATTCGATGAGAAAAAAATCTTGTTCTTTGGCAGGATTACTCTATGCTACATTTCTTACTCAACCTCTTAATCAAAAATTAATGAAGACAGCAACAAACTGGAAGTCTAACCTTACTAACAAGAGCATAGATTTAAGGAAAAAGTTAGCATTCCCCTTTTGCTCAAATTAGATGCGAAGTAAAAGGAGGGTAAGTTTAGAATCAGGAGCGGCTGCCTTCTTTACCAATTCGCCAGGCACTTTCTGAGCTGAAGTTTTATCGGGTTGATGTAAGAATAGCGTGTAATGATGTGGTTCAATATCCCATGATATTTCAGTTAAGAGAAAAGATTCTGAATAGACTTAGCTGGAGGAAAAAATGGTAATAAAAAAGCAAAGGAATTTAAATTAGATGCAATCAGCCTCTCTGGATCAGAGCTATACGATAACGGAAACGGCGGAAATTCTGGAAATTAATACCGGTATGTTCAGACGATGGGTCAAAGAATATGAGGCAGATGAAGAGGGACATGTGTTCCGAGGCAATGGGAAACTGACACCAAACCAGGAAGAAATTCGAAGCTTGAAGGTACAGCTCAGATAACTGAAGCTGGAGAAATAGATCTTAAAAGAGACAACGATTTTTTTCGTGAAAGAAACTAAATAAAATATTCGTTCCTCACCAAAAAAAGACCTGCTCAGTTGGCTTGATGTGCCAGCTATTGGGTGTGTTAGTACCTATTATGATTATATGCGATGCATTGGTAATCAGTTTGCTGCACCTTTTCATGAGGAAATGGTTGAGAGAGTTTGAGATATAGCAAAAGCCAGTAATTATACTCATGGTAGCCGCAGAATAAGAAAAGTGCTGAATACGCTGGGTTATTTAGTTAGGAATCAGGATTTAATAACCCCAGAAATTATGCTGGCAGATGGAATAGCAACATAATTCCATTTCGGTAAAAACGGGTCAAACTCAATGGTGATATTTTCTTTAAAGCCATCCGCCACTTTGCGCCCAGTTTCAAATACCCTATCCATAATTGAGATAAAGACCTTTAGTCCCTGAGAAGTTTTTGCTTTACTCATGACTGCTTTGACCCGCTCGACACTGGTAAAAATAACTCCACTACAAGCTTTGGTGATATGAGGAAATAATCGATGCTCTATGGGATTATATTTTGACGTGTACGGGGGATAGTGAGCGATACGAATCTCAATAGCCAATTCATCTGCCAATTTCTGTAAATCCTCTTTAAAGATAGCGTGGCGTGCATTATTGCTGCCTCCACAGTCGCAGAGCAATAAAATACTCGTCGCCTTTGGATAGTCCAGTTGACCATAGTTCAACCACCCATGCCGGATACAGGCGCAAGCAAATTCAGAGGTATCATGGCTCGTGCCTAATACGATATAGCCGCTTTTGCGATGGATGTCATACAGCCCATGAGGCACAATTTTACTGTCTGCCAGGGATGCAAAATCATGATCATTGATCCGCACGACCTCAGTGGTATAGAGCTTTCCGGGGCGATAAAAATTACCGATCAATTCTTTTTTTTAACGTCCATACTCATCACCGGATTACCCTGGACCCGGTACTCTTCTTTGAGGCGCTCGATATTTTTGAACTGCTCGTCCCGATGCGGCAGGTTCTTTTTCCCGGCTTCAACCTTGAAGGCTTGACGGCGGCGAAAATGATGTTTGTCGAGCAATTGATCAACAACGGTCACACTCACGCTAAATCCGCACTGTTTTAGCTTCTCAGCCATTTCGTTGCGGCTCAAATTTGACCACTTTACGGATTCATCCATTGGTGAACCGGCAGTATGATTTTTTAACATCTCTAAAAAAGCTTCATCCAGCCCTGCCATCGTCTCCACAACTGACTTTCGCCCACCCCCTGCTTGTCGAATACGTTTCTCCTTTTCAAGCAACGGCATCTTTAACTCTTTCAGGCCACGGCTAACGGTGCCTTCATCGCAGTGTAATACCTGACAAAGGTAGGTGATCCCTCCGTGACCCAGCTTTGCCGCCTCAACGGCAGCATAGCGGCGGCGGTCTTTTTCCGATAAGCTGTGATAAAAATTGCGCATTTGTGCTTCGACTTCAGGGGTGTATGTGGTTATCTTCATTTTCAAAACATAACCGAAATACTCTATCCGCGGCAACTTAATTTACAACTCAAAGCTCTGGAGTTATTGAATCTTCGTTCCTTAGTCGCCGGAAAGCCGGAAGTTTGATGAGGAAAACAGGCGCCTAAGTGAGATACCGGAAGAAGTACAAAGTGACAACGAATAACAACCACAAACAACCAGTATTCGAGAATATATTGAAGCGGCAGTTTAATGTCACAAGCCTAAATTAAGCCTATGTCTGCGACATCATATACATCTAGACACAAGAAGATTGGTTGTATCTGGCGGTTATTATTGATTTGTTTTCCAGAAAGACTATTAGCTGGAGCAAGAGTTCGAGGATAAGAGTAAGGTTGATTTGTGATAGTGTTGAGAATGGCTGCCTGACAACGCCGACCATAAGCAGGATTAATTGTCCATTCGGATTGTGGATTAGAATACGCTAGTAGAACATCAAAGGATAATAAAATCTTAAGGTTTTATTTTTATTGACAGCATGAGCTGCTTGGGAGGTTGTTGGGATAATACGATTGCTGACAGTTTCTCTGGAAGCTTTAAGCAGGAACAGTGTCAGTTGGTGATAATACCAAACTGAGCTATGCAGTACAGTAAAACGTATTGCAATATATTGCTGTGTTTTATAATAACCACCGGCTGGACTTTTACCTCTGGTATAAAAAACCAAATCAATATGAAGTAGAGGCAATAAAAATCATAAAAATCGCTTAACTAGGGTGTTCGGAATGAGTTGACTATGTCATAATGGTACGTGCTGATCATGGTATCGCGTTTCCAATCACCTATACACTCGCTCTGGTCAACAATCTTGAGTCGATCATCGATGCTGACTCGGCTGAGAACTGTGCTACGCCATTCCTGCCCCTTGTATAGCGCTTACGTCACAGTTTCTAACAGCGCATAGTGTGCCATCAAAATCACCTTCCTGCCAGTTTGTCTGCATAAGGTACTGACTGTACAAACGGTTTCATGGCTTATGAATAATTCCCTTCCAGTTCAAGTCGAGCTGATACCTATTCAGGACACCTATTTTGCCGAATTATCCTGTCCATCTTATTCCGGTCTTTCCAACCAACTTGCCTGGCTTGGGCTTTCTGCCTTACACGTTTATCTCGTAATTCCTGCGTCTATACTTCGGGCGTCAGCAGCTTCATTCGCTACTCTCTTTGCTTAAAACCTGCTTTTCACTACCAGTAAATTTGATAGCGTTGCTCTGGGGTAAGCTGCTGATAGTGCTTCATCTGTGCAACATTTATCTGATCGTTCAAGAAGCTTGCATATTATTGCAGCTTACCTCTTGTTAATCTTATAAAAGTTGCACTTCAAACTTGAATCCTCCACGGCTAAACATCTGTGCTTGATGAATGATAGGATACCACTTCCTGCTATGGTTTGTCAGTCAACGCAGCTCTCACTCGTTGGACACTCCCTGACACGACGGTTTATTTTATTAGTCTCTACTAAATCAAACATGCACAACATTGTAAGAATAATCATAATAATATAATAAGTTGTTGTTAGTTCTTTCATGAATTTCACCTTGATATATGAATGCAAAACCATATTAATTATATGGATTTGCATTCATAATATTCACAAAAACTTCACAAATCAAGTGCTTTATAGGAACATATTTGTAGAATTATTTGCAACAATAAAACATTTTCATTTTGATGTAATAATTTCGACTAGATTCTTGGGACTCTAATAGATCAATTTAAATTTGAGTCCAGTATTTCAGTATTTTGCTTGTTGTTTAGGTATTCCATAATTGAAACTGCATTCACATTGCTTAAAAAGATAATGGAAATGATGCTTTAGAAATGCCATTATATTTTCTTAAAACGTGTTTAATCTGTTTCCAGAGGCTAATTGCCAATTAAACTGAACCAGAAACGGACAACTATTTTGAGCCGCTTTTTCAGGATTTCATTTTATTGAATAGATCTGTAACAGTTTCTGAATTTTTCTAAAGCTGCCATGAAGGAGTAGTTAGTGATACATCAAATCAAAGCGTTATACAAAAAGGTGCTGGCTTTTCAGAGCGCAAGATAGCCAGACAATTAGGCATATCCCGTAACACAGTCAATAAATACCTCAACATATCTGAGTTCGAAATTGCTGCTGGATTAACAGATACGGATAAAAGCAAAAAGCTGGAAAAGTAATAAACTTATATCGTTCAATTACTGCAATATACCTGGGACCATCTTCGGTGATAGTGCTGCTCAAATTGAGGGCCAAAAGGTGGTAAATGTTTCTTTTTTGGATTGTTTGGTGGGACATTACGTGCAGAGGTTGAAGCAAATGATTCATCCGGTAAATGCGTAGTACTATGAATTCAACCGACGGCCAGAACATAATTGGTTTCATGCAACGCCATAATTTTTAGTTTAAAGAATTCAACCTCTCTAAAGCCATAAGCTATTGAAGTCAAAACAGGCAAGGATGCCTGAGCGATGAACAGCCATGGTTTTAGAGAATTGCTTGAGCATGTTGATATCAGAAGCAGCTGCTTTTTTACCCACTCGTCAAGCGTATTTTGCGCTGAGGTTTTATTCGGTTGATGCCAAATATTGCGTAATTTTTCTTTCATGTAATAAGTCCTTGCCAAGGGTTCATTGAGCTTAAGTGCTTGCTCCAGACGTTGACGCTCATTGCGCGCGTCATCCAGATTGTCAGGATGCTTGAGCAGCAACCAACAAATGCCTTTCAAAACGGGTTTACCCGGCCCATATTCTATCTCTCGTTGCATTCACGGCGCAGTCTGGTCAGTTTTTCATTGAACAACCTGATGATATGAGAGTGGTCGAATACCTGCGTGGCCTCGGGGATAGTACTCTATACTGCACTGATATAAGCTGGACCCATATCAGTTGCGACCGCCTCAATCCGTGCGCCAGATCGTTTCAAATGCTTCCAGAATGCACGCACAGCAACGCATCTGCGCCTTTCCCATTGCCAACAAAAACTACCGCACCACGTTGAAGATCCAGAACAATGCTTAAATAGCCCGGCTTCTTGCCTTGATATATCTCATCAATCGCGATACGTTTAACTTTTGCTAATTTTGGGAATCGATCATGTTTCTGCAGACTACGCTTTTAGATTACCTTAACCAGATAACTGGGTTAAGGTAGTTTGAATTTTGTTTAGGTAATACTGGGTTTGCTTAATATAGGCTTGATACGCTTGAACCTTTTTGTGTTGCTTTGTTGGTCTGCGGCTTTGCGGCGCTTTTTGTTGTGTACATGATACATGAGTCTCTTTAATTGACGCAGGTTGTAGCGATATTGCCGCCAGTCGCTTAATTGATGAGTTTCGCACAAGCGCGCCGTCAGCGGTATCGCTTTGCGCAGAGTATCCCCAATAAGTTGATGTCAGTTGGAAAATGCACATCGGTTTCAACCACAAAGGAGTCGCACCGCCCACGCGGGTGCTTTCGCCCTTTTTTACGAGAACATGCCCTCCCTCAACAATGATCTGGTTAATTGGTTCAGTAGCTCCGGCGTAAGCAAACTGACATTATCCACCAAGGTTTGATAAGCATATTTTCTGTCTTCATCGTACAGATTATGCTCCAACATTGCGCGCAACGTCCTGTGCTGGTTAACCAATTCGTGCAGACGGTCATAATCAGCATTCAAGTCCAACCGTAATACGCCACATATCAGAATACTCCACAGGATCATGCCAGGTCGGCCATTGTGCTTATTCACCTTGGGGGCAATTTCCCTTTCCAGTAACGCAAAAACTTTGTGGTGCAATGCCTCGTCCAGGTACAGGTACTGTAAGCCGCGCAGTATCTTCGGTATGTCATCTCGTGACCTCAAATCGAAAATTTGATTTGAGAGACATCAATTTCACCTAATTCCATCTGTACATTTTATACGACGCGCATTTGTGCTCCACTTTACGAAGTTTATATTCTGAGAATGATATTCTCTCTGATCTCTGTTGAAGTTTGAGGTTATCTTGCCTAAAAATGTGTAAAAATTAGCCAATAAGGTCGGTTTTTTCCAATGTCATGGAAAACTTCATTTCTAAAATTAAAATAACCTTCTGTTCTTTATTTAATTTATGAGTTTTCGGACAAGCACTAAGTAGCGGGCTCAAGCCATCGCCTAGGCAAGCTACGCACTGGTAAAGAAATGATTTATTCGCTGGGGAAAAGAGGCGGTGAGTTGATCACAATTCAAATTGTTCAACCCCATAGTCCGCTTCTTTCCATTTCGGGAATTCTTTGCGGTAATAAAAAATCTTGCGCCATCCCGATTCTGCAGCCCGCTTACTGGCTTTGGAACTGCCAAGTCAATGAATGCCATTGCAATAAAACACTCCCATCTGATCTTTGTTAGCCAGCACAGCCAGATTGCTGGCTATGAAAAGCGCACTTCTGACAGCCAGATGCTGGGCTGCCGGGATATGACCTTGATTGAAATTTTCCAATTTGCGCACATCGACAAACAGATAGCCTTTGTCAAATAGCAGCTTGGTAGTTTCAGTATTGATCGTGATGGTCCCCGTTACCTGTTCAGGTGCCATCTCTGCCGGGGTGCTGGCATGCGCAGTCAGCTGCCATGAGAGCAGCAACACCATCAAGATTGTTTTTCATATTTATTCTCCCGAATGAGCAAAGATCATATCGTTGCAGTGATTTCAGGAAATACCTTGTAGAACATGACATAAGCGGCACTCAGGGTTAGTATCAGATTCAGCGACTGCCCACAGAGATACAGGATCAAGGGTTTGCCCCCAACAAAATGATGTTTGAGGGTCTTGAAATTGGTAGATAACCCGATACTTGCAAATGCCAGGCAAAAGAAATAGGTACGCAGATTCTTGGTGAAATCATTCAACATCCCGTTTTCCAGCACCAGATCCGCACTGTGTTTATCCAGTGAGGAATGAAGAAGAGAAAACAGCATGCTCGCACCGATGAAGCCGAGAATGAACTTGGGAAAGCGATGCCAGATTTCACCGATAGTGATCTGGCGCGCCTGGGCATCCCGTTCAACCCTGGTGGCAAAATAAACAGCTACCGCAAAGGCGATGATACCGATCAGCATGTTCTGAATCATCTTGATAGTGGCGGCCACATACATGGCTTTATCACCCAGCACTGCGCCCGCAGCCACGACTGCGCCCGAGCTGTCGATGGTCCCGCCGATCCAGGCACCCCCCAGTATTTCCGGCATGCCGACAAATTTGATGAAAATCGGCATCACGACCATCATGATGGCGGTGAACACCATACTCAGTCCGATGGCCACGGTGAGTTCCTCGCGACTGGCTTTACTGGCGGCAGCTGTGGCGATGGCAGCGGAGACACCGCATACGCTCATATCGGCACTGATGGTGATATTGAGTGATTTGGAGGCTATTTTCAGCACAGTTTGACCAAACCAGTAGGTTGCCACCAGGACGATGGGCGTAACTACCCAGGCGACAAAAATACCCGGCAGGCCGATTGCGAGGATCTTGCCGATCAGCAGCTCTGCCCCCATCAGTACCAGCCCGGTTTTAATGAAAAATTCCGTTTGCAAGGCGGGCGTTATCCATGCTGGCGTCCCGATGGTGTTGCTGATGAGGATACCCAGCATAATGGCCCAGATAGCGTATTCGATACCCAAATCCTTCAAGTCATTTTGTGCCGCCAGCAGTAATGAAATCAATGCCAACAAAAAGATAAAAGCAAAGCCTTTGACAAAGGGTAGGAATGCAATCCCCTGTACTTTGGCCCCCACGCCAAATAACACTGCCAGCAAGACGCCCAGCAAGAGGCTATGGGGCAGGGAAAAAGCACCTGCTTTCAGCTTGGCTTTTTTCTTGTCCGTTTCTTGCACGAGTTGTTGCCACTCCTCAATCGCAGCTTGCGCTGACAGATTGAGATTTTCTACCTTAAAATCTACCGCTTGCGCTGCCAGTTCAAGTGCTATGGCCTGTTGGCGGGCAAGATCAATTGCCTGGTTTTCAGCAGTCAGATCGGCTTCAGTGGCAGGTTTGTAGATCGCTTGAGCAGGATTGTCGATCCATTTGTTAGGCAGTGTGCTCAAGCTTTTCAGGAATTGACCCAACGGCTGATCGGACAGTTTCAGTTTCGCCAGCTTGCTGCTGGCTTCGTGCCAAGCTACGGTTTTGATCGGTTTGGCTGCTTCATTTTCCAGGATTGCCGTTGTTTCAGCCATTTTTTGTGTCAGATCTGCAGAAAGAAGGCTGAAATAAAAAGCGAGTCCCGCAAGTAGTAAAAAGCTGCCGAGGATTATAGCCCAGAAATCTTCTGTTCTAAAAAAAGGTTGTTGATGATGTTTACTCATGATTAGGAATGTTAAAAAGTGATGTCCAGACTACAAAATCGAGAGCACAATAAACATATGGATTCGCTTATGTTATTGGTATCCTGGTTATGTCGCAAGATCTCTGATCGTGTTCATATGCATGGTCGTCCTTTTGTTGTCAAGCTGCCAACGCCTGATTGCAGGATAGGCGGATAAGAAATGACGTAAAGTAGCCGTAGTTTTCTTCATGAAAAACTAAGGATTTTTACTTATTTAGTCCTCTTATTGATAATCTAATATAAATGGCCTGCTTGCAGGCTAGTCGATAATCTTTGGCATGATGGAGTAAGGTAACCCAGGCAATATCACTTGACATTCACTCAGGAGGCAACATTGCCCGCAAAACAGATTCTGTTCCGGCAAGCGGTAAGCGCTAAAATTATCGCATGGATGAATATACTGGCCAATACGGTCAAAGTTACATTGGCACCAAGAGGGGCACAATGTCATTGTGGAGCGTGCCTATGGGCCATCGCTGGTGCCTAATAATCGATGATTGGACAAAGAATGGAACATAACCTTAAAATACCAAACCCTACAATGGGATCAGACAATCTGATCCCATTTGAAGTAGGTCATGCAGCAGCGTTCTTGAAAAAACAGCATGCTTTGAGATGTTCGGTGCGTAGAATAAGAATGGCTACAGTTTTATTGGAGTAATTTTTGGTAGCTAGGAACTAGCAAATGAAATCAGCTTATTTTTTCATACCGGTATTTTACAGAGCCATCAACATTAAAGTTAAAGTGAGCATGCAAGTTATTCTCTCACTTTTGTCAATTTAGGCCTGTCCTGGGCTTGCCTCTTCACTTCTCAATAGAATCAGAAATTTTTGCAGCTTTTCGTGTCCTCCAGGAAATGGTTCGAATTCTTCATTAAGATAAACCATTCTGGCTACTCGACGAGAGTTTTCTGATTTTTTGAGCAAGGTTGAACTGCGTGCGTATAAGCAGGCGTTGTTTGCTGTACAGGACGAACATGCGGCGTTGGACATTGTGCAGGATTCAATGATGAAACTGACCGAGAAATATGCAGACAAATCACCTGAGGAATTGCTACCGTTGCTTCAGCGTATTCTGTAGAAGACCATTCGTGGTTACTATCTACGGCAGAAAACGCGATCAATATGGATGACGCTATTTTCGTCATTCACATCTAAACAGGATGAGCAAGAAAATGAAAATCATGAACTGTTTGTCTTTGAGGACAATATTTTCGCTGATTTGAATCCACTATCGAAATTTGGAATTGTTTTGCTTGAAAATGCGCCAAAACCACCTAATAACGTCACTTTAACTCAATTCCTCAGAAATCTTCATTTCTTAAATTAGGCGCAACCCCATGTTTCTTATCGGAGAAGAGGGTTTCGGGCTGACACTAACTATAGGATGATATATCAGTAGTTTTGTGGAATAAGTTAGAATCGATCGGAAGAGTAATTATTTTCCAATGCAAAATCGTGAAAAAATCTCACCCAATAAATCATCAGCAGTAAATTCTCCTGTAATTGATGACAATGCGGTTTGTGCCAACCGTAATTCTTCCGCCAATAACTCTAATTGTCTTCCGTTTTCCACCCATGGGATTGCATTATCAAGATGTGTTTTAGCTTTGTTCAGCGCTTGCAGATGCCGTTGTCGTGCCAGGAATATGCCTTCACCTGCGATATTGGATTGCCAACCGATTATCTCAAGCATTTTCATGCGCAATGATTCTAGGCCAGCGCCTGTTTTAGCTGAGAGATGAACAATAGGTTTGCCTGGCTCCTTCTCGATTCGAGCACTTTCACTTAATAAATCGATTTTATTAAAGACCGTGAGTAGCGGCAAGTCAGCCGGTAAGCTTTGCAATATTTGCTGATCTGCATCTGTCAGGCCATAGCGGCTATCGATCAGCAATAGTGTCAGGTCTGCTTTCTTGATCGCAGCATGAGTGCGAGCGATGCCACTTTTCTCAACTATATCGGTAGTTTCTCTCAATCCAGCGGTATCGATAATGTGCACCGGTATGCCTTCAATCTGAATCAATTGTTGAATGGTATCGCGCGTTGTGCCAGGTATTTCTGTCACAATGGCCACTTCATCCCCGGACAACCGATTCATCAGACTAGATTTACCGACATTAGGCTGCCCAACCAGCACGACCTTTACTCCTTCTTGTAGCAGACTGCCCTGGCGGGATGAAACTAGAACGCGTTCCAGTTTTCCACGAATATCCTGCAATCGCGTTGCTGCATGGACCGATTTCAGGAAATCGATCTCTTCTTCTGGAAAATCGAGCGTGGCTTCGACCAGCATGCGCAAATCGATTAATGCTCGCACCAATGTTTGAATAGTGGCAGAAAACTCTCCTTGCAAGGAGCGCATGGCGCAGCGTGCGGCATCTGCCGTAGTCGCGTCAATTAGATCCCCTATGCTTTCAGCTTGGACTAGATCAAGCTTATTGTTAAGAAAGGCACGTAGTGTAAATTCGCCTGGTTCAGCTAATCTGGCACCCAATTGAAGGCAACGCGACAAGAGTAAGTTGATAACAGCCGGACCACCATGACCTTGTAATTCAAGTACATCTTCACCGGTATAAGAATGCGGAGATGGATAATAAATGGCGATACCTTGGTCGATCGTATGGCCATTCTCATCAAGAAAATAACTTAAATGCGCATTACGGGGATGAGGAATTGAATCGAGAATGGCTTTAGCAAGAGATTGCAAATTTCTACCGGAAATACGTATTACACCAATACCTCCTCTTCCAGGCGGAGTGGCAATGGCAGCAATGATGTCATTGCTAAGCATATGATTCTTCTAGGTAAGGCTTTAAACTTTACTGTTTAAGGAAATAAATGTGACTTGATACTTAATGTTTGTAATAACGAAGCTTTTCTAAAGATAGAGTGAGCGCTTATGCAACATAATACATAATACGCTCACTTCTATAGAACAACTTTTTAAGATTTTCTTTTTTCTCTTACTTTCTTTTTGTCTGCTACTGGTGCAGCAGGTTGTCCATACATTCGTGTTATCTGCCACTGTTGGGCAATTGATAGCACATTGTTCACTAATGAATACAATACCAGACCAGCCGGGAAGAAGAAGAAAAATATACTAAACATGAGTGGCATGATCTGCATGACTTTAGCCTGTATTGGATCAGTCGGCTTGGGGTTCAATTTAAATTGAACGAACATTGAAATCCCCATTAACACAGGCAATACGTAGTAAGGATCAGGTGAAGACAAATCCGTAATCCACAATGCGAACGGTGCATAGCGTAGCTCAACAGCAGCAAGCAGCGTCCAGAACAGAGCAATAAACACAGGAATTTGCACTAGAATAGGAAGGCACCCGCCCATCGGATTAATTTTTTCTTCTTTGTAAAGCTGCATCATTGCCTGGTGCATTTGTTGGCGATCGCCTTTGTATTGTTCCTGGATACGTTGTAGCTTCGGTGTCACTAAACGCAATTTAGCCATGGACCGATAACCTGCCGCTGACAACGGGAAAAATAAAAACTTGACCGTCATCGTCAGAAGGATGATAGCAACCCCCCAGTTACCAACCCATTCATGGTAAAACGAAAGTAGCCAGAATAATGGAACAGCAATCACCGTAAGCCAACCATAATCCACTGTCAGCTCCAAACCAGGTGCCAATTCTGCCAGTTTGTCCTGCTCCTGCGGCCCTTCATACAGTGGCATCGTTATGCTTGTTGTTTGACCGGGCGCAATGGCACCAACCGGTGCGATCACACCAGCGGTGTATAAGTTATCACTTATCCGTTTTGCAAAATACTCTCGAGGGATTGTTTGTTCTGGTAGCCAGGCTGAAACGAAATAGTGCTCCAGCATAGCGATCCAGCCATTATCTGCATTTTGTGGGTAATCTGCTTTATTTTTATCTAAATCAGAAAACTGAATTTTTTGAAACTTCTCATCCTCGGTATAAATAGCAGCACCTAGATAAGTAGGAATCATCATTGTCTCGCCTGCAGGTGGTACGTTATCCCGCAATATCTGGAAATAAGCAAATGGCCAGATGGTTGCCTCTCCCAGATTTTTCACTTCAAATTGAACATCGATGACATAGCTACCACGATGAAAAGTATAGATTTTAGCAACTTGTACGCCGTTTACTTCTTGAGCAATAAGACGAATGACTACCTTGTCTTGATCAGCTGCCAAGCTGTAATTATGCGTATCTGAAGCTAGCTTGTATTCCGTCTTATGATTGGGCAGACCATCTCCAATCAGGCCTGATTGTGCCACGCTAATGCGGGAGCCTTGACTTTGCAGCAATGCATAAGGGATTTCTTTATTTTCACGGGATGGGTGCTTGAGTAATTCCAGACGGCGAAGATCTCCTCCAACGGTATCAATCTCTGCTATCACCATATCAGTAACGACTTTAACTTGCTCGCCTGTTGCCAATAAACGTGGTGTCACAGTTGATGGTGCCTCTTCAGCTCCTGGTACCTGTGCAGTATCTGATTGAGAAGAAGTGAGTGTATCACCCGGAACAGGTAACGCATCATGGCTCTGCTGAGACTGTGCATTCTCAGTGGTGACTGTACTGGCTGCTGGGCCAGCTGCCAATTGATCTAGTCTCTCCCGCTCCTTTACCCATGCATCCCAAAGAAATAGCAACGATGTGCTAAAAATGATGATCAATACAATTTTTTTTGTTTCCATCTTAATCTAGTCAAACTAGTTATAGCGATAATCTTTTTTAAAGTTTTTAGGGAATAGGATCATAACCACCATGATTCCACGGATGACAACGTAAAATACGACCTATGCTCAATCTCATTCCTTTGATAAGCCCATATTTTGTCAGTGCCTCGCTTGCATAATTTGAACAAGTTGGGCTAAAGCGACAGGAAGGTGGAAAAAAAGGACTAATGCAATATTGATATAGCTTGATAAGACCTATCATCAATCGTAACATTGTTTCGTCCTAAGTTTATGTATTAGCATTTCAGCTTCCTGCCAGATGCGAACAGAGTCAATCTGAGTTAATGAGCGCTGTAGCCGAAAAACACAGTCCATTTTGTCCAATTCTTGCTGGTTTCTACGAAATACCTCTCGAAGCAATCGTTTTATACGATTCCGCTTGATTGCATGTCGCTCCAGCTTCTTTGCAACGATCAGTCCTAGTCGGGGATGAGCCAAATTGTTCGGTTTTACACAGAACTGGAGAAATTCACCACTAACCGTGCACCTAAAACGAATAACAGCCTGAAACTCCGTCGCTTTATGCAACCGCCGTTTCTTAGAGAAAGAATAATTCCTCACCTATCCATTCGATAAAGGTGTGCGCATCTTTTTATGAATTGTCTTCTAGACACTCAAACGAGCTCGGCCTTTGGCTCTACGCGCACGAATGACCGCTGCGCCACCGCGGGTTCTCATGCGCACAAGGAAACCGTGTGTACGTTTCCTGCGAATAACAGATGGTTGGTATGTACGTTTCATTATGTTTTATAGGTTATTAATTAATTTGATAATTACTTACTCAATAGAACCGCATATTACAACCTGTTATGGGCATTGATGTCAACTTTATTTTCATGATAAACACCATAAAGACTTGACTGATAATGCTAACTTTTTGTAATTCCATTTCTAAATCAAAAATGACACGAAGGTGAACCGCAGACAGTATAAATAATACGGCAAGGAGAAACCGACAAAGTCAGTTTTGATTTAGAAATGGAATAATACCTGTACATCAGTACACTTGAACTGGCTCAACATTACACAAATAATCTCCATTCATGATCATTTTGCTACCATTTTAGCCATTTGCAGCGGAGCATAATTTTGTGCTTGTTGTTGAGAGTGCATACTTTTTGATTAACATAAGATAATAATTGATCAGCGGTCGCGGGATCGTCGAGGTAGTATCCCTTTTTTTTGCCTTTATCATGTGGGGATCAAGAAAGGACGGCGTATTAATAAGCGACGCTCAGGTGCAGGGGCCGCTTATGTTGATTCATATGCGCCCCATCTTGTGTTATGTACAATTGCAATTGTTTTACTAAGTGCGATGGATGCCTTATTAACGCTTAATATTCTAGCTAGGGGAGGGACAGAGCTTAATATCTTCATGGCAATATTGATGGAAGACAGCACAGAAAAATTTGTTCACTTCAAGCTCGCACTTACTTCATTGGCGCTGATTTTTCTTATTATTCATCATAACCACCAGCTGATTGCGAAACTCCAAGTCAGGCATTTGCTCTACTTGATATTGTTCGGTTACCTCACGCTAATCGGTTACGAAGTAGCGCTACTGACAATCAGTAGCAGTTAGTAACAGCTCATCCTGAATTTTTGAGGCAAGCAAAATGATAATGATCAATTTTTTGCAACAAAATAGGTAGCAATCTTTTCTATATCTTCCAGAACCAGCGTACCTGCCGCTAGACGCAATCTTAGATAGGCAAGCAGATAATTATACCGTGCTTCTGCCAAATCTATCTGTGCGGAAAAAAGCTGGCTTTGCGCATTCAACAAATCAAGATTGATGCGTATTCCTCCCTTGATGCTTTTCTCAGTGGCTTGAACCAATAAAAGCGCTGAATCAACGGCTAAATCCAATGATTCTATTCGCCGAATACTACTTTGCAGTAACTGATATTGTCTACGCAATTCCACAAGAACCCTATCACTCAATGCATCCAGATCAGCCTCTGCACGCGCTTTGTTTGCTTGTGCCTGATTAGTGGTCGCCACCACTCGCCCACCTGCATACAACGGTAAATTGACTTCCACACCTACCGTCCCAAATTCCGCATCCCGATTAGGGAAAAGAAATGAAGCAGAATTCTGCCTGTTCAAGCTTGCAACCAAGTCAACACGAGGTGCATGGCCAGCACGACTTTTCTTTACCTCAAGTTGATTGGATGTCACGAGATGCCGCTGGCTAACTAACTCAGCATTTCGCTCCATAGCTATCTCACGCCAACTCTCAAAATCAGCCGGGTAAATAGGCTGTACTTTAAAATCACCTGCTAATGAATCAAGCTGCGCCGCTTGTTTGCCTATTATTGCTTCCAAAGCAAGTCGCGCAACTTCCAGTTCATCTTGTGCTTCAATCATTCTGGCCTGTGATAAAGCATGTCTGGATTTCGTTTCAATTAAGTCTGTCTGAGTACCTTCGCCTCGCCTCAACATATTTTCATTGACATGTTTTAACTCTTCTAATGCATTATGCTCTGCTTTGGCTAGATTCAGTCGATCTTGAGCAAGCAGCGTATTGGCATAGGCTTCGACTAATCGTACGATAAGTTGATGGCTCTGACTGATTAATTTAGCCTCGCTTGAATTTGCACGTGCATAACCTTGATCGTAACCAGCTACTGCTTCCATATTAAAAAGCGGTTGCCGCAACGTTAGTGTAGTGACCTGACTATCAAAATTCAGAGAAGATGTAGGTGCATTACCTGTGCTTTGCGATCCCCGACTCCATGACTGTAAATGAGAAATAGACAAGGTCGGCAACAACCCAGACCGTCCAAGCGCGATTGATTGCTGACCAGCTTCATTTTCGTGAATTGCTGAACGAAAGGTCGGGTCATTCATCAATGCTGCCTCATAAGCCTCTAATAAACCCATTGCCTGAACGCTCCCTGCCTGCCACGCTAAGGTAAGCGCAACAATTGATAATAAGGATGGCTTAAACACACGCGGCGGCACGGCTAATCTTCCACAAGCGTTTTATGAAGTCGATCGAGAAAAGGTTTCAACATGTAATTCATCAGCGAACGTTCCCCGGTTTTTACAAAAATTTCTACAGGCATCCCGGCCCGTATTTGAAACTCAGCAAGCAGTTTCATTCCTTCCGGTTTGACCTTGGCTTTTAATTGATAATAAGGATTACCCGTTTTTTCTTCGGTTAAACGATCTGCCGATACATGCGTCACAAACCCAGGTATGCGTGGAATTTTATTTTGATTAAAAGCAGTAAATATGAAATCTACGTCAAGACCTGCATGCACCCTATCAATAAGATGAACGGGTACTTGCCCTTCGATGACTAGCAAATCTTCTGTCGGAACAATATCCATCATATTAAATCCTGGGGCGATAACACCTCCACGCGTGAATATATTGATTCCAACAACAACCCCATCTACTGGGGCTTTCACTAACACATTCGCCAATTCAAAATCTTGCGCCGAGAGTCGGCTATTAAGTGATTCGGCCTCTTGTTGAATATCCGTCAACTGCTGCCGAACTTCTTTTTGGTACTCCTCCAGACGCTGGATTCGACGGAGATTGAATTCTGAAATTTGACGCTGAGTGCGACCGATATTACCAGTATCAGCAAAAATATCACTCATTAATTGTGCATGTGTACCCTCTAGTTCAAGTACACGATTGCGTGGGACATAGCCATCCTGCGCTAGTTCTCGCATATTCTCGAGCTGCTCTTTCAAAAACTTCAGCTGTTGTTGTTTACTTGCGCGCGAAGATTCCAGATTGCGCAACTGGACGCTCAAGCCCGCGATATTTTCATCCAGTGCGGCCAGTTCATGCTTCAGTGCAGATTGTCTCGAACTAAACAACTGCTTCTGCAAAGCGATATTACTGCTTACACGAGTGTCATCAGCTGCTGAAAGCAGAGAGGGGGGGAAATCGATCTCAGCTTTATTATCCCGCTCGGCAATTAGTCGTGCTTCCACTGCTCTGGCGGTGATGAGCTGGGCGCGTGTTATTTCTGCCTGTGCTTTAACTTGCACTTCATTCATTTTCACGAGTATCTGTCCAGCCTTGACGACATCGCCTTCTTTTACCAGAATATCATCCACGATACCGCCAGTCTGATGTTGAACTGCTTTACGATTCGTGGCTACCATTACCGAACC
Organism: Nitrosomonas communis; assembly: GCF_001007935.1. Classification (NCBI taxonomy): domain Bacteria; kingdom Pseudomonadati; phylum Pseudomonadota; class Betaproteobacteria; order Nitrosomonadales; family Nitrosomonadaceae; genus Nitrosomonas; species Nitrosomonas communis. Next base: position 394,340 of record NZ_CP011451.1, on the reverse strand, counting down.
GGATAGCGGCACCCCTTTATCTAAAGGCGCAAATGTTGCCCAAAGAAAAAAGCCGCCCACCCCAACCAGTACGATCCACCAACCAAAACGAGCATGGCTTGTTTCATCCGTCTTGACTGGGTTTGCCATATCTATTACCGCAGAGTCAGTCACTGCTTTATCTTTCTGACTAATGAGCTTCATATCTCTCTATTTCCTGCACAGTCACGTCATTTGAGAAAGTGTTCAAACTTTCGTGAGGGTTTATTATTTCGCTGCTTACCAGTCATGTATGATTATGATCAAACTAAAACCAGACTCATCGCTCATGCATTTACTCTTTATCAAGCAATCTGAGCACTTTGACTACCTTGCTCCTTAGCCTGTCGTTGCGCTAACAGTGCTTTTTGTGCCTGTTGCTGTTTGCTCAATTCGGCCAGAATCTGGTCAGTTGGCCCAAACATCTGGCGCACACCATCGCGTAATAACAGTAGCTTGGTAGTGGCAGCAATAATACTCGTCCGATGAGTAATTAGAATGATTGTTTTACCACGTTTACGTAAGTCGACAATCGCTGCCAATAATGCTTGCTCACCGACATCATCCAGATTTGAATTAGGTTCATCCAGCACAATCAGTGAGGGATCACCATACATCGAGCGCGCCAAGCCAATACGCTGCTTCTGTCCACCTGAAAGGCCACTTCCACCATCGCCCAGCAAGGTGTCATATCCCTTAGGCATGCTCAGGATCATTTCATGAACTCCTGCTCGCTTAGCTGCCAGGATCACTTTTTCAGAGTCGACCTCACCGAAACGTGCAATATTTTCACTAATGGTGCCAGCAAATAACTCTATATCCTGCGGCAAATAACCAATATGGGGCCCCAGTTCATCCTTATTCCACTGATATACATCTGCGCCATCGAGTCGCACTTTACCTGCTGCAGCAGGCCATACCCCCACCAGCAATCGCGCAAGAGTTGATTTACCTGAGCCGCTTGGACCAATAACACCCAATACCTCTCCAGCGGCAATACTAAATGCTAATCCCTTGATAACTGCCACTTTCGATCCTGGCGGAGCCGCCATGACATTTTCAACTGAAACTACACCAGTTGGTTGGGGCAATGACATACCAGGCTGACGGAGAGGATTCTCTTCGAGTAATTTTGTCAGCCGTTCATAGGCATTACGCGTACTCCCGAATTGCCGCCAGACACCGATCAGTTGCTGTACCGGAGCAATTGCCTTTCCCATTAAAATCGAGCCAGCAATCATCATGCCGGGAGAAATGCTGTTATCCAGGACCAACAGCGCACCTGCTCCCAGCATCAGTGATTGTAATGTAACCGAAGCCGTTTTAGTTAAGGCACTGACTAAACCTGACTTTTCACTTGCTTCTGCCTGTAAGTTCAGAAATTTACCATGCAGTTTGTACCAGCGCGCCTGCAAGTTGGGCAGCATGCCCATGGCTTCAATTACCTCTGCATTACGCAAATTATTGGTGGCCAATGAGGTCGATGCTACTGCCATGGTGCTGGCTTCCGAAAGGGGTTTTCGTGATACCTGCTCGTTAATATAGGCGAGCAACACTAACACAGCCGTGCCGAACAGAGCAAGCACACCCAACCAGGGGTGAAACAGAAAAATGACCAGCAGATAGATTGGAAACCAGGGCGCATCAAAAAAAGCAAATAAGGCCTGGCCTGTCAGAAATTGGCGTAAATTGGTTAAATCCTGTAAGGACTGACCCGCATTACTATTCCCTTGGCGTAAACTTTGCTCAAAAGCTGCGGTATAGACACGTTTGTTCAATTTCATATCAAACTGTGCCCCCACTCGTATCAGAACCAAGCTGCGAATATACTCCAACGCACCCATGAATATAAAAGCGCCCAGCATGATCAATGTTAGCATCAACAATGTCATTTCGTTGTGGCTTGTCAATACACTGTCATAAAGTTGCAGCATATATAAAGGCTGCATCAGCATCAGCAAATTAATTACTGCACTGAAAACACCAACGGTACGAAATGTGCGCTTAAAACTGATTAAAACCTCAGCAAGTTCGCTATAAGGAGTATTTTTTGCTTTCATCTAAAATAGGCCAATGAGTGCCAAAATTTCCAGGACTAACAATATGCCAGAAAAATCAGCTGCTCTGTTATGAAAAAAGGAATACATTTTGGAATATTTCTTAGCTTGACTAAAAAGCAAATTTACTATTATTTTTTAGCAGAGCAATGATAGGGTAATTGACGATGTTTCTCTCTCGTAAAAGAATGTTTTTTATATCAGCCATTAAGGTAAATCCTCTTTCGCCAGCATGAACGGCCGAGGAGTATAGCCAAAATCACGTGCTGCTTCTACACACTCAAAAACCAAATCACGATTCATTCGCTCAGCCATTGCTACTGTCCAATGACGATAACGCGGTAATTTTTGCAAAATACTTACTGCTACTCGATAAATCCAGTGAGGTATCGTTAGTAAATAAGGAGGCTGGTCCAAAGCTGCGAAAACTCGTTTGATCATTTCACGATAAGTAAGTTTCTCTCCCCCGCTGATATTATAGGCTCGATTGACCACTTTACTTGCTAAAAAAGCGGCTAAGCAGGCAGCAGCAACATCTTCTACATGAACCGGCTGGCGCAAACCATATGCATCGCCAAGTAACGGGAAGAATTTAAAGCGGCGAATAAATCGGGCTATTTCGGAGACATTTTTATCGCGACCTTGTCCGTAAATAAGTGTCGGACGCAGAATAATCCATTCTATCCCATACTTTTCAGCCCATGCACGTAAATTTGTTTCTCCTTCAGCGAGATGTTGTGCAATTTCCTTTTCTCTTTTATCAGAAGAATCATCTTTGGTAAAGAGACTTGTTGAAGACAATACCACAATTCTTCGTACCCCATATGCTATCAGAAAATCAAAATAAGTCGGCAATGTCCAGATCGGTGCCAGATACAACCACGAAGTAATCTTTTTACCTTTTGACCCAGATTGTCCCATCTTTTTTATTATGGACTCATGATTAAGCTGGCACCAAGTTACCGTCGGATTTTGTTGCATAATTTCAGCTTCAACCTGGTGGCGGGAAAACGCCGCTGTCTGCCAGCCATATTGCTTTAACAACGATAATACGCACTGCCCAACAGAGCTGGTCGCGCCAAATACCCCCATGTATTGATCAGCCACGACGCAATCTCGCTAAACTACCAAGATAGCTGATCGAGTGAAAGGTTACGACTGCTGCAAAACGCATCCATACACCTCCAAAAATCAGCCACATTAAAATTCTGGGATATTGATCATGAAAAAATTTTCGGTAAAAAAGCATCATCCCTCTGTGTTTATGCCAAGCAACAAAAATCGGGCGGGGCTGGCTGCATACGCCCTTATAGTGCAATACCTGTACATCGGGAACAAACAGGATCTTCCAGCCTTTTTGCCGGAAACGCATGCATAAGTCGAGATCTTCGCAATGCAGAAAGTAACCTTCGTCCCATCCGTCGACAGCTTCCAGTGCCTCGCGTCTAACAAGCATCATCGCACCTGATGTGGCCTCCACTTCCACCAGTTTGTCAGGCAGCGGTTTTTTGTGCAGATGAAAGTCGGGAAATAATTTCGGCCAGAATTTTTCCAGGCGATACAAGCCGGAAACGCGTACAAAAGCGCGCCAGGGGGTGGGGATATCACGGCGTGCGCCACCTTGTTCCGTACCATCTGGATTGATAAGCTGGCCACCAACCATACCAAAGCCAGGGTCTGATTCAAGTACGGAAAGCATGTGTTGCAGCGACTGCTTTTGAGGTTCGCAATCCGGATTGAGAAACAGGATGTAAGGTGCTGTTGAGGCCCTAAAGCCAATATTGCAGGCAGCAGCAAATCCCAGATTAGCAGTATTTTGTATCAGTTTAATACGTGACTGTGCTGGAAATCTTGACGCTAATGTTGTAATGCTGGCATCGGTTGATGCATTATCAACAATTACTATTTCTTCAACTTCTCCTGCAATGGCTGAAACGCAGGCTGTGAGAAACGAACCCGCATTATAATTCACAATAATGACCGAAACTGGCAGCCTCGCATCATCGCATTGATTGGAAGAGTCCTTTTGCAGCGTGATCATGTATTAATAACGGTCGCGGGATAGCCAGCACATCAGGCGCAATAGCTCGAGTGACGAACAGACACGCTGATGCTGAATTTTTCTCCGTTTAATCAAGTGAGGAGCTAGTTGGCTAAATGCATCCCATTTGGCGCGTACATAGGGATGGAAGCGGCCGGATAGCGCGAATACAAAACCAACATAGAGCGTCATGATCAGATGAACCGGTAAAAATAGAACCATCAAAGCTATGGGCATGTTTTTAATAAAAGTCCAGGTAAGATTACGGTGTCCATAATATATTGAAAAAGCGCTTGATCGACCGGTTATTCCCGAACCCACATGATTTACTTTGGCATCGGGCAATAAAATACATGTCCCGCCCGAAAGACGTAATCGAAAACCAAGATCAACATCTTCTGAGTAAGCAAAATATGATTCATCAAAACCTCCAAGTTGAAGGAAAGTTTTGGTGCGATAAACGGCGGCGGCAGCGCATGCTGAAAAAACCTCCACTGGTTTTACGGGTGTGATTGTACAAGGTGCATTATGCCCGCTGCGCCAGTGCAACCCTGATATATGATAGGTATCACCTATGCCGTCAAGCAGTGACGGCTGTTCTGCCTTGATCAGGGTGCATGCAAAGCAGTCAATCTCAGGTGTTGCAGTAATATTTTTTGTGATTATTTCCAGGCAATCCGGTTCAGGATAGGCGTCAGGATTCAGCAGAAATAACCAATTGCCTTGAATATAACTTGTTGCAGCCAGATTATTAGCAGCTGCAAAGCCAATATTTTTATCAAGGCGGATAAGATGGCATGGGAAAGTGGTATCCTTAGCCGCCAGCCAGGAGCTATCTGTGCTGTGGTTATCGATCACAATGGCCTCAAAATTCTGGTAAGTCTGCTCTGATAAGGCGTCCATGACTTTAGAGAGCATTTCACCGGAATTATAGTTGACGACGATAATGGATATGAGAGGTTTGACCATCTATGTACTTTATGGAATAGATTATTTACTAATCATAAACTAACTGACCAGACCCCGGCCACAATAATAGTCGTCCAGCGTCAGTTTTCCGAGAATTTTCAGCTCAGATTCGGAAGGGTGTTCGACAAATGCTTCGAACAAGCTTTTTGCAGTACCAGGCGGCACAATAAAATCACTGATTAACTTATCCCGGACTGCTATGCTGCAATCTACAAAATCCAGAATGCCGCGTTGAATTTCAGCGCGTGTTGCCCTGGTTCGGTGTTCCGCTTCAGTCAATTCTCGAAATTCGGGAAGAGCGTTACCCGTGTTTTCGAGGCGATAGCGAACAATTTGTGCATCATCCGAGCTGAGTAATTTTTCCATGGAAAAGCTGTTTTTGAAGATCAGCGGCGGGTCATTGAAGGCATTGACAAAATGGCCAAAACAGCCCTGCGTAATGGCGTCGTGTTGTGCGGCTACTTTCTGTGCGCGTTCTTCGGTGATCATATAGTAACCATGAATTACTTTATTCATGAGGCGATTCAGGCGACCCTGAATTGTGGCGGCATAACCGATATCAATGATTGCTGGTGAATCGATCGTATTGAATCCCAGTTTATCCAGATAGGCCAGCAGTCCAGGACGTTCTTCCTGCGCCTGGGCAAGAATTCTTTCTTCAAGCGCCTGAAGAAGCGGGATCAGATGATCAATATTCCGATCCTCCACAGATACCAATTTGTTTTTCGGCCATAACTTGCGATATGCAAATTCATCGTACACCTCTGGTGATAAAGTGATGCCAAAGCGCTCTTGCATAAAGATGGAAAGCAGATTGGGCGAAAACTGAACGCGTGCTATTTCGAAAATATCGTCAAGATTCGAAATCATCGGGACCGCGACTGTGCGGCGGGATAGCACCAAATAATCGGACGGTATGGCATAGGCATCATGGGATACCCACCGGTCGTAAACCGTTTTTAAAATCTGGCCTTCGCGTGACAGAAAAAATAAATGCTGAATGCCATCTGCTGCTGCTTTTTCTTTGAGCCACTGGACAAAGGACAGAATCAGCGGTCCAGCCACGGAATATCCTATGGACCAGGGTGATGCCGGAACAAGATCCGATGGATCGAAATACGGAAAAGACAGGGATTGAAAGTTTTCCTGAACCAGGGATCCCAGTGTGAGCTGTACGTTCAGATCATCCTGGTAAATAGATTTTTCAACCAGAGGACCGAGGCGGGGGGTTGCTCGTGCCAATTCGACAGGTCGCAGCACATGAAGTAATTTCATTTTCATGTTGCCGGGAATTTGTATATCAGAATGTTCATTATCGCCAACGACCATGACTGCATCCGGAGTGACCTGTTCTTCAGACAGCAAATGGCGGTACAATTCCCCCGTATCTTTTCGTAGACCGAGATCGGAAGACACATACAGCCGATGCCAGCCGGTTATGCCGTTTTTCCTGAGAATAGCCTCGATAGTTGCTTTGGGTAGATACATGTCGCTGGCTAGTACCACGCGTTTGTGCAGAGTAATAGCCAGTTGCAGTAACGCGACCACTTCCGGTCTGGGCGCCACAGTCTCCGTTTCAATCGATTCTTCCAGCTGGCGCAGCCTGGTGATACTGTCGGCCGGTAAACCGGACAAAACTGATAATTCGTCGAAAATCGCGTCCAGACCGATGTCTTTTCCGGCTTTCTGGCGTGCCCGGGACTCTGCTTCTGCGCGTAATTCGAGATAGCGTTTTCCCGCTTCTCCACCGGCACGCTGTGCAATAATAGATTTGATTTTTTCAGGGTAGAGCAGCGGCCGGGTCAGCAGGGTGTCAAAAATATCAAAAACGACCACCTGCACAGAAGCATCTGCCAGCATGGCCTGCAGATTTTCCGAATTGCGCGCGAGGTACTGTTCAAAACGCCAGCGGGACCAGCTGTTTGATGGGATGTCCCTGAGAACGACGGCATTAAACCCTAATTTCCGGGTGACCAGGACCAGCAATCGTTCCAGACAGTGAGCCAGGGTTGCATCAGTCTGCCCCGTTTCTTCAGGGAAATCTTGAATTGTGATGCCTGCTTCGAATAATGGCCGCAGCGCTTCTGTTCGAGCCCAGAACATTGACCCGGCAGGAAAATCAAAATAACCCGTGGGAAATGTAGTGATGCCGAGCTTATTACACCAAACGCGACCCATGGGCTGATTGGATAACCAGGTGTATGCAGAATAGGGCAGTCCTGCGAAATTTTGTGGATAAACCAGTCCGGTTTTGTGTTCGCCGTCAAGCAGTGTGAAGATTCTGGCGATCTGCTGCTCGCTGCCGAATAGATTTGTTAACAGATATTCCCGCCACCCGTTGGTGGCACCATTATTGTATAGTGATTTCTTGCTGTGAATATGCGCGATAAAGTCATAAGCTTTCAAGGAATCACCGAATGTGCAGAACATCGGCGCGATATCGCGCCCCCGGTTGGGAACCATTGAGACAGTCAGCTGTTCCATGCGTGGTAAACCGGTAAAGTGCTGTTTGCATATATTGCTGGCGATTTCGTTGGTCGTGGAGACAAACAGATCATATGAAAACGGCATATTGCGGAAAAATTTTGCAAATTCAGCAGCCAGGTCGGGATAAAAAATATGCGCATGAATGGCGATGCGTCCGGCAGGTTGAGTTACCAATGGCGCAAAATCGGGTAAATTCACCATGCTTGCCAGAAAACCTGTGGCAGTGGTGGGAAGGTAATGAAAATGATATTTTGAATTTAAACGCCAAGCTTCATAATGATTTGTATTCGCAAAAAAAGGGCCTGCGGTCCGATATGCCAGGGTTAATGCTGTGTTACGCCATGAAGCCGGAAGCCGCCAGTAAACCGCTCTCAGGCAAGGCATCAGGCGGCGGCGCAGGCCGTCCAGCGCTTCATGATGTTGTCCGCAGATGATGCGGGAGAGAAAACGCAGGGGTGCGGTAATTTTCCACGAAGTCGACTGGGTCAGATCGTTAACCGTTTTGTGCAAAGCAGCTTCACGTGCATGGCCTTTCAGCGCTTCCTGCTCCAGGTCGTTTTGTTGTTTTAACAGCGCAGTAATCTCACGCTCCAGCGCATTGATCTGACACTCCAGCGCATTGATCTGGCGCTCGCTCTGGCGCTCGCTGGAGGCCAGTCTGTCCTGAGCTTCGGTGAGTTGACCGTGCATTCCGGCTAAATCATTGTGCAGGCCGGTGATGACTTCCTCCCGGTATTCAATCAAATCATCCAGTTGCTCTCCGCTGAACCGAGTCATCCATTTCTCGAAACATTTTCCTCTCAATGCTCTTATAGTATTTTTGTCCTGCTCGAGTCCTAAGCCGGAATGACCGAAATTCCTGTAAACCGCGCCAATTTTATCGACGTGCAATAACGATGTATGTTGCGCCAGCTGCAGCCAGAAATCCCAGTCTTCAAAGAATTCGAGCTGTTCGTCAAACCTGCAGCCTTCGGCAACCAATGCGCGCTCAAACAGCATGGCATGTATCGGAATAAAATTTCTACCCCAGAGTCTGCGCTGGTCAAACGGCGCACTGAATACACCCGATGTTTCAAACTGTCCGTTAACATAATATTCGACGCGTACGCCGGCGTATGCGCAGCGAAAAGTGTTGTGCGCTCGCAGAGCAGCTACCAGATCCGCGATATGTTCCGGATAAAATAAATCATCATCATCCAAAAAGATCAGATATTTTCCTTTTGCGATTTCCAATCCCAGGTTTGCGGCCTGACTGCGGTGAAGCGATTCGGTATTATTTGAAAAGCACAGCGGAAAACGCCCGCACCATTTATCTAACGCGCGATGTCCGTCTCCTTTCGCATTGACTAAAACAACCTCGATATTGGGATAAGTCTGCAACGCGACCGAATCCAAGGTATCAGATAAGGTGTCGCGATCCATACTGCGGATAATGACGCTGACCAGAGGTATATCGTTTGTGTCCAGAACCAACCCTGCTTTTTGCTGACGTGTATGTTCGGACTGGTAAAGCTTTAAGGGATCGCCTGCCAATTCTTCTGTGCTGGTCAGAATATAGGCCTCAGCTGCGGTAACTTCGGCAGGTAAAGTGTAAGTGCGATAGTGGTTGAGTGCGGCAATATGCAGGTCATAGCGCTGTTTGACATTTTGTGAGATAAAACAGTGCATTGCTTCCATCTTGCGTGCAGCCAAATCGCTGATATCGAGCAGCAGATTGGGCTGTATCGGTTGACCGATTTCATATAGCGCCAGTTGTATCGGATGGCCGCTTCGGCGAACAGCTTCCAGCGCTGCCATGCCAAGTGTCCGATGATCAGGGTGTACTTCGTAGACCGAGGGAGCATATATAAGATCGGCTTCAGTATCGCGAATCGCTGAAGAAATATCTGAGATCAGTTTTTCGCCATAGAATAGTTCGCGGTCAGGATACTGCCAGAAAACAGGCTTTCCATACTTTAGGATAGCGGCGGCGGCAATGCTTTCGTTTTGCCGGAGCTGGATATAGGCAGATCTTTCATTTTGACTGACGCCGTGGGCGCCATCCGTTACGATGATGACATGAACAGGTTCATGGTGCGCAACATGGCGCATAATGGCACCGCCGCAGCCAAAAACTTCATCATCAGGATGGGGCGCCAATACTAACGCGCTTTTAGAGGAAATGCAGGTCGTCGCTTGATAGGGAATAAGCAAATTTTCCAATTACTTCTTCTCGCTCAATGAATAAATACTCAAAATGATGAAAAACAGCCAAACTGCTTTTACCTGAAGTCCATATCCCCGCTCATCAGCCACCAGCGATTACGTAGTGTCTCTACCATTGGACCGGCACTCCAAGCATTGGCTGGAATACAGATAGGTAATGCTTGCTTAGTGCCGCCTGTCGCAACAAAATACGAAGCAAAATTTTCGGTAATTTGGCAACTTAACCGATGATGACCGCTCATCCCCGCTATCCTTCTTGCATGTGTTATTAGTAACGGAATCTCCTTTAATGGTGAAACAAGATCGGTGATTTCACAACCTTCTGCAGTATGTCGCAACACTAACACTCCGCGTACTTTCCTGCCAAATCGATTGATTACCAATACAACCTGATAATGCTGGTGAGGATGACTGAGATAGCGATCGCGTAAGTACGTCCAATCGCGCACGCCGACTAATGCTTCCTCCAAATCCGCAGCCATACTTCGCCAACATTGAGCAATCGCCGTAGCAATCCAGACGTCATTGATATTTGAACTATCCACAACATGTAATCGCGTTAACCACTGCGGTGTTCTGGCTAGTGGCTGCCACTCGATCTCGCTCATATGCGCCGTTTCAGCATACAATCCTTGTCGCTCGGCTACTTTCATGGCCCGCTCGTTGGGAAAGCCAAATCCTAGCAAATAAGGCTTACCATAGCCTATATAGCGTTCCAGAAACGTTGCTGCCATCAGGAAAAAGGGCCCTTTTTTTGTCAAAATACCGCGTTCTGCTGAATCGACCATAACATCACCAATCTGTACAGCTGCTTGCGGCTGACCAAAATACAAAATATTGCGTCCCATACCGCCATAATGAGCAATCAATTGATCCCCATGCCATACCCCGATTGCACGGCCTCGCCCTGCACCATATTTCCACTGCCACATAGAAGGCGTCATACTATGACCAAAAGTTTGCTTGAATAAGGCTAGCATATCAGGGGCCTGATTTTTTTCGAGCAAACGTAACCGCCACCGCGGCGGCTGTTTTTTTCTGAAATGCAGTAATGCATAACCAAATCGTCCACACGCATATTTTTCTTGATATAGCCGGTTGGATTCTTCCAGTAGCTCAAGACACTCAGCATTCATGGAAAGGTCATTCATCAACCGCTGCCGCTGGCGCGTCGTCACTTGGAGCAAATAATCCAGTGTAGGTGCAGCCATAGTCGACAAATCCAGCTGTTCAACCAATTCAAACCCCAAGCGATTGGCTAATGCCAGCATATCACTCAGCAAATGCAGACCTTCTTCACCAACCTCGTCTCGACGCAAAGCAAATTCGTCAACTATAAGCAAGCTTCCACCTTCAGTTATTAGATCCAATCCTTTGTTAAAAATGACCAATGGCTCGATATATTGAGCAGACTCCTGAAACAGGATAACATCAAAACTATCTTGTGCCGCTTCAAAGTCCTCCAAACGTTGGCAAGCCACCATAACTTGGGAGCCTAAGCGTTTGTGTATCAACGCGATTTGTTGGGCATCCGGCGTGATACCGTAGACCTGGTATCCCTTCTGAATGAGTACAGAAAATGTTGTTCCGAGACCTATCCCCACTTCCAGAATACGGCAGGGCGCAGCAGGTAAGCGATTCAAAAGCAGATCAGTTGAATATTGCTGTGCTGCTTCAAGATCAGTTTGATTTTTCTGAAACAACCCGTAATGTAAATAATTTACTCGACCCTCTTGGAGGAACAAAGCATGCGCATACACATTAAGTGGAAAAGCTAGATTCTTATAGGAAGAAGCCGTATTAGAGTTTATACGGCCATCATTATCATGGTGAGAAAAAGGAAGGGTTCTGTTTGGATCGAAACGGGACAATTGATCAAGCTGGAACACTCTATTTTCCATCATCAATTCTCCAGATATGCGGCACAGCAAAATAACCTTGCAACCTTCCTTCCTGCTGCACGCGCAGTGTAGATACCCCGCTTGCTGAATCATACAGGTGTATGCCCTGCTCGCAAAGTAGATAAACACTGATCAAATACTCCCCTTTGAGTAAGGGCAAACACTCAAAAACAGCACTAATCTGCCCGGCCCCATTGGGAGTACGCTCCAGTGTAACCTGATCTTCCCAGGTAGCTGCGCTTGTAAGCATACGTCCATCCATGGCATGCAGTGTAACCGCAACAGTCGGACAGGGAATCGCAGGATCAGAAACAAATGATACTTTCACTCTAACCGTGGATTGACCACTTTTGACAATAGCGTCACGAGAACTTTTCCCCTCGATCTCCACATCTACTTTATCTAAACGCGCATGTCCACTTACATACCCGCCAGCAGAAGGCGTATCCGCCGGCATGACATCCTCACAAGGTGCAGTAGCTTGCTCAGATGTAGCTAGTACACTTCTGTCTAAAAACGTCTGATAAGCAGATACCACGTGCTTTACATCCCCTTCTGCCATCAACTGACCCTGATTGATCCAAAGCGCTCGTGAACACATTGACTCGATTTGGAAAAGAGAATGAGAACAAAATAAGATAGTCTTGCCCCTTTCCTTTAATTGCATGATGCGATTAAAAGATTTTCGTGCAAATGAACCATCGCCTACTGATAATGCTTCATCAATAATCAGAATATCAGGATCAATGCTTATTGCTACCGAGAATGCCAGCCGTACATACATTCCACTTGAATAAGTTTTGACTGGCTGATCAATAAAATCCCGAATTTCTGAAAAATCAATAATGTACTCAATTCGATCTGCGATTTCTTCTTGAGTTAGACCCAGAATGGCAGCATTTAACCAGATATTTTCACGCCCAGTAAAATCTGGATTAAATCCAGCTCCTAACTCCAGTAAGGCTGCCAAATGGCCATTTACCTCTACTTTGCCACAGGTGGGCGTCAATGTGCCACAAATGAGTTGTAATAAGGTTGACTTACCTGAGCCGTTGCGCCCAATAATTCCTATCACTTCACCAGGCATTATTTCTAGATTGATTTTCTGTAAGGCCCATAATTCCCGGTAATATCGGCGTCTACCACGCCATAAAAACTGTTTTAGACGATCTTTAGGTTGTGCGTAAAGCTGATAACATTTACCAAGATCATGTGTATAGACGGCGGGCTGTAGGGACGCTGATATTTGGCTGATATCCAAATTCATCCACAATTCCTTATATGTTTTTTTTATTAAGAATTTTGTGCATCCGCTATAAACACTTGCAGCAACGATTGAGAAGTAGTTTCAGTTTGATAAACACGGCGCCAACATAGAAAAAGTAAACTTATTTCTTCAAGAAAAATATTAAATCGAAAGCTATCTATTATACTATTGTCGACTACAAAACGACGACCTCTCAAAATTTGGTATCAATTCTCCTCTTTAAAAGTGCAAACTTTGTTCTAATGATCAAGCACTTTTAGAGTTTTTGGAAATGAGATTTCCACGCATATTCAAACATCAGTGTAGAATACACTATGTAAAAATAGCAGTTTAAGATAAATTTCAGATTAACTAGAATCTCCACTTATGCAGGCAATAGAAACTTTCTGGTACTCTTGTCTTAAGCATTTCAAGAAAGAGCTAAATGCCCAACAATTTAATACCTGGATTAAACCATTACAATTAGATATTTCTGAAAATTGTAATGATCAACCTGTATTGATTGCACCGAATCGGTTCGTCTTACAATGGGTTAAAGACAATTTTATACCTCATATTGAGGTAATGGCTCAACAACATTTTTCTAAGAAAATTCACTTTCAATTAATACTTGGAAATACATTTGATACAAAAATTTCTAATGATGAAAGCTCACACCATGTAAACAACAATTCTCCTGTTCAATCATTAATTACTAAACCTGTACCCAAAAAAAGAAACGCTAGTCATCTAAATCCCAATTTTACTTTTGATAGCTTCGTTACTGGAAAAGCCAATCAACTCGCTCGGGCTGGTGCAATTCAAGTTGCCGAACGTCCCGGGATCGCTTACAACCCTTTATTCATTTATGGTGGAGTTGGTTTAGGCAAAACGCATCTAATTCAAGCTATTGGTAATTATATTTTTGAAAATAATCATGAAGCCAAAATACGCTATGTTCATGCTGAAAAATATGTTTCTGATGTAGTCAGTGCTTATCAACACAAGTCATTTGATAAATTCAAATTGTATTATCATTCACTAGATGTGTTACTTGTTGATGATGTTCAGTTTTTTGGAGGCAAGAATCGTACTCAAGAAGAATTTTTCTATGCTTTCAATACCCTTGTTGAAGCGCATAAACAAGTCATTATTACTTGCGATAGTTATCCCAAAGAAATATCGGGCTTAGAAGAGCGTCTGGTATCAAGATTTGGTTGGGGATTAACAGTTGCGGTTGAGCCACCAGAGCTAGAAATGCGGGTCGCTATTCTCCTGAAAAAGGCATTGATAGAAAAAATCGTTCTAGATGAGAATGTTGCTTTTTTTGTTGCGAAGCATATCCGCTCCAATGTTCGTGAATTGGAAGGCGCTCTGAAGCGGATGCTGGCTTATTCTCGTTTTACAGGCCATCCCCTTTCCTTGGAGTTAGCAAAAGAAGCGTTGAAAGATTTGTTAGCTGTCCAGAACCGGCAAATCTCCATCGAAAATATTCAAAAAACTGTCGCTGATTACTACAAAATTAAAGTAGCTGAGATGTACTCTAAAAAACGTACGCGCATCGTGGCAAGACCCAGGCAGGTTGCTATGGCCATTGCCAAAGAACTCACGCAATTAAGCTTACCTGATATTGGGGAAGCATTTGGGGGACGAGATCACACAACTGTCTTGCATGCTCACCGAAAAATTGCAGAATTACGCTCATCTGATCCCATCGTAAGCCGGGATTATAATGCTTTATTACATATTCTACGGGGTTGATGTGGATAATTTGTATATAAAATCTGAATAGTTTGAGGATAATTTGATAGAAAATTAATTTCTCAAATTTATCCACAAATTATCCAATTAAAACTTTTATTTTATACAAGCCTGAAATTCTATTTAAGGATTTGATATTTATTATATTTTAATAGATATACCGGAATTGAATTATATTTATATACTCTTATTAAAGTTTAAATAATATGAATTTAATAAAAGCTAGCCGGGATTTTTTACTTAAGCCTTTGCAAATTGTTAATGGCATTGTTGAGCGGCGTCATACTCTACCAATACTTTCCAACGTCTTTATTAAGCAAGAGAACGGGAAAATCGTTTTTGTAACCACTGATCTTGAAATAGAAATTGAAACGTATTTGCAAACTTCTGAGACAGTAATCTCAAAGGAATTTTCTGCTCTTACCGTTTCATCAAAAAAGATGCTGGAGATATTGCGTACTTTTTCTTCCGATACAGAAGTTACCCTAGCAAAAGTTGATAATCGACTACAAATTAACGCGATTAAAAGCCGTTTCAGCTTGCAAATACTTCCTGCAGATGATTTTCCGAGAATGCCAAAGGAAGAAATGCCAGAGAGCACGCTTACGCTCTCGCAACAAAATTTAAAGGATCTTCTTCACTTAGTACAATATGCTGTGGCACAGCAGGACATTCGCTATTATCTGAATGGATTATTGCTTTTAATCGAAGGCAAACATCTAAAGTTTATAGCTACGGATAGTCATCGTCTCAGCTATGCTTCAATTGAATTGGAAGATGAATGGGAAAGAAAAGAAACTATCATTCCCCGGAAAACTGTGCAGGAACTTTCAAAATTACTTAATGAAACTGAAGAACCCGTTATTATAGAAGTCTTTCCAAAAAAAATACGCTTTGCTTTTTCAGATATTGTATTAACTTCCAAAGTCATCGAAGGAAAATTTCCAGACTTCAATCGTGCGATTCCCGTGAACAATACCAAGCAATTTAGTATAAATCGTCAAAGTTTTTTGCAAGGATTGCAGCGAGTTGCCATTCTATCCAATGCGAATGAGAAGTTTCGCGGCGTAAGGCTAGTGATTTCGAATGGCATGTTAAGTATTGTTTGTAAAAATAGTGAGCAAGAGGAAGCCCAAGAAGATCTTGAAATTGACTATCAGCAAGATACTATCGATATCAGCTTTAATATTAATTACTTATTAGATGTATTAAATAATCTCAATAGTGATAGCGTTCAATGTGCTTTTGAAAATGCTAATAGTAGTACTTTAATAACTATTCCAAAGAATGATCATTTTAAATATGTTGTGATGCCGATGCGATTGTAAAAAAGAAAAGCATTCCCAAATTACTTAGGTAGGCAAAATATTTTTTTAACAAGTATTAATAAAAATGCAAGCATAATGAACCTGAACGAAAAAAAAATCAGTAAATCTCCTGAATATAATTCAGATAGCATTAAAATTCTAAAAGGACTTGATGCTGTTCGAAAGCGTCCTGGTATGTATATCGGCGATACCAGTGATGGCACCGGGCTGCATCATATGGTATTTGAAGTGGTCGATAATGCTATTGACGAGGCTTTGGCCGGCCACTGTGACGAAATTTCCGTGATTATCCACCCTGACAACTCTATTAGTGTGCACGACAATGGCCGTGGCATTCCTACTGGAATAAAGCAAGACGATGAGCTGAAACGATCTGCTGCTGAAATTGTTATGACCGAATTACATGCCGGTGGAAAGTTTGATGATAATTCTTACAAAGTATCTGGAGGTTTGCATGGAGTCGGTGTATCCGTCGTAAACGCTCTGTCAGAGTGGTTGCACTTAACCATTCGACGGGATGGAAAAATTCATTATATTGAATTTCAAGAAGGTGTGCCGCTTTCACCGTTGAGTGTGATTGGGGAAACTGAAAAACATGGAACCGAAGTACACTTTTTGGCGAGTAAGGAAATTTTTGGTGATATAACTTTTCATTTTGACATCTTTGCAAAGCGATTACGTGAGCTTTCTTTTCTGAATAATGGTATCAAAATTAAGCTGATTGATCAGCGTAATGACAAAGAAGAAGTGTTTGCTTTCTCAGGCGGTATTCGTAATTTTGTTGAATATATCAATCGAACAAAGACAGTATTGCATCCTGTCATTTTTTACGCTAATGGTATGAAAGATAATATAGCGGTAGAAGTCTCGATGCAGTGGAATGATAGTTACACAGAACAAGTTTTGTGTTTTACCAATAACATTCCGCAAAAAGATGGGGGTACTCACTTGACTGGATTGCGAGCTGCAATGACGCGCACGCTTAATAGCTATATCGAAAAAAATGAATTAGCTAAAAAAGCTAAGGTGGATACAACAGGTGATGATATGCGTGAGGGATTGACCTGTGTTTTATCGGTTAAGCTGTTTGAGCCTAAATTTTCATCCCAAACAAAAGAAAAGCTTGTGTCATCCGAAGTTCGTCCTGTAGTGGAAGAAATTGTGGCACAAAAGCTTACGGAATTTTTACTAGAGCATCCAAGTGATGCAAAAATGGTCTGCAACAAAATCATTGATGCAGCTAAAGCACGTGAAGCAGCTAGAAAGGCACGTGAATTAACTCGTCGTAAAGGCGTATTGGACAGTATGGGGCTGCCAGGAAAACTTGCTGATTGCCAAGAAAAAGATCCGGCATTATGTGAACTTTATCTGGTAGAAGGTGATTCAGCTGGGGGATCTGCTAAACAGGGGCGGGATCGAAAATTTCAAGCAATCATGCCGCTTAAGGGAAAAATACTGAATGTGGAAAAATCTCGCTTTGATAAATTGATTTCTTCCCAGGAAATTATTTCACTCATCACTGCGCTGGGAACAGGCATTGGTAAAGATGAGTTTAATCCTGATAAACTACGCTACCATCGCATCATCATCATGACTGATGCAGATGTCGATGGCTCACATATTCGCACGCTTTTGTTGACATTCTTTTATCGGCAAATGCCTGAATTGATCGAGCGTGGACATATCTACATCGCTCAGCCACCGCTTTACAAAATTAAAAATGGTAAAGAGGAGCGTTATGTCAAGGATGATTATGAACTAAAACAATATATGCTTGGTTTAGCTCTGACCAAAGCTGAACTTTATGCTCATGAAAATAAACCACCTCTCACCGGTGAAACTCTGGCAAATATTGCTCGTGAATATTTATTGGCAGAAGCCGTTATTGAGCGTATAAGCAGATTTATTGACAGAGATGTTTTATACGCTTTGCTTAAGCATCCTCATATCGATTTAAGTAATGAGATAGCGGCATTGAATAGTGCAGCTAGCCTAACTTCATTACTTCATAATATTGAAATTACAGCTGAATTCAATGATGTATCTGAACATTTCCGTCTAAAGATCATTCATGTATATCACGGTAATGTTCAGATTAGTTATCTGGATCAAGATTTTGTACAAAGCTCTGATTTCTTACAAATTCAAAAAACTGCACAAGTCCTTGATGGTTTAATAGGAGAAAATGCAATCATCAAGCGTGGTGAGGAAAAGCAGTCTGTCAAAGAATTTAAGGAAGTGCTCGATTGGTTATTGGAAGAAGCAAAAAAAGGAGTCAATATTCAGCGTTATAAAGGATTGGGAGAAATGAACCCGGAACAATTATGGGAAACCACTATGGATCCTGTTAACCGTTGCTTGTTACGTGCACAAATTGAAGATACTATTCTTACAGATGAAATTTTCACCACCCTCATGGGAGATGTCGTAGAGCCGCGTAGAGAATTCATAGAAAAAAATGCATTGCGAGTAACCAATCTAGATATATAGAAGAATTTTGTTTCCCAAGCATACTTCTTCAGTCTTTATAAAATAAAACACATGATCTCTTTCACAAATCAATTTGTAATCATCCTATGATGCCTGCATTTTTTATAATTTTTGGATCAGTCTGCGTTGACTGATAGGTCTAAGCGAGTTAAAATCTCGTACTTTTATATATGCGTGTAGCTGGAAGTTTTCGGTTCTAAGCGAGAACAATTATGCCTTGGATACGGAATAAGCCACTGCACGTGGTGATACGCTGGCAAGTATTATTTACAGTATTTATTGCGCTAGTATTTTGGGGAGTATTGGGGTTACATGGGGCTATTTCAGGATTTCTTGGTGGAATGGTCAATGTGGTTTCTTCTACAGTTTATGCATTCATAATTTCTCATCATAAGGGTTATACAGCTGGCGGGGCAATACGTACTGCTCTCAGAGCAGAAGCAATAAAAATAATCGTTATAATAGTTCTGCTTTGGACAGTGTTTGCAGTGTATAAAGAAGTTAATGCTAGTGCATTTATCGGGGTATTTATCATAACAGTCATCATCTTCAGTATGGCTTTATTTGTGCCTGATAATACTAAAAATAGTAAATAACAAAATTAAATAGCAGATAAATTAATAATGGCATCAGATCTTGAGCTTACTCCAACCTCATACATAAACCATCATCTTACTAACTTAACTGTATCTCTGGGAGAAGAGCCGTTTTGGACACTGCATGTGGATACATTGCTGATGTCTATCATTCTCGGCATCCTGGGAATGGGTTTTTTGTGGCTAATCGTCCGTAGAGCTACACCTGGTGTACCTACTAAACGGCAGGCTTTTGTAGAGCTACTTGTGGAATTTATCGATACACAAGTAAAAAATACATTTCATGGTGACAGGCATAAATTTGTCGCGCCAGCAGCCTTGACTATTTTCGTATGGGTATTGTTGCTTAATACAATGGATTTGTTGCCGATTGATATTATGGCATGGGTTTATGAGCATGTATTTGGGCTGCATAATTGGCGCACTGTTCCAACTACCGATGTGAATACCACGTTTGCATTGGCGCTCTCCATATGGTTCTTAATGATATTCTTTAACGTTCAAGTCAAGGGAGTAGGGGGATGGACGTATGAGCTGTTTTGTACGCCATTTGGAAAAAATCCAATACTTTGGCCGCTGAATTTATTGTTCAACATGATTGAGTATGTATCAAAGCCACTGTCTCATTCTCTGCGGCTCTTTGGGAATATCTACGCAGGAGAGATCATTTTCCTCCTTCTGGGGATGTGGGCAGCTACTGGCGTTACAGGCTCCTTTTTTAGCGTGATTCTGGGCGTGGGATGGTTAATTTTTCATATTCTGATAGTAACACTCCAAGCATTCATTTTTATGATGCTCGCTGTGGTTTATTTATCAATGGCGCATGAGTCACATTAAATATAAATATAAGTTTCTTAACATAAATTTTTTAAAGGAAGGAAAAAAACAATGGAAAATTTGCAATTTCTCGCAATGATTCAAGCTTACACAGGAATAGGAATTGGCTTGATGATTGGGTTGGGCGCAGCAGGAGCATGTATCGGGGTGGGCGTTATGTGTAGTCGCTTTCTGGAGGGTGCTGCACGCCAACCAGAAATGATTCCTACTTTACAAGGTAAAGTTTTCTTATTATTAGGATTGACTGACGCATCATTCATTATTGCCGTTGGCTTGGCCATGCTATTTGCTTTTGGTAATCCCTTATTAGCAGTAATTCAATAATATTTATTTGTAATTAATAAAACTTACACGAAGCTGGCTATGAATATTAATTTCACTCTCATCTCTCAAGCAGTAGCCTTTTCGATATTCGTATGGTTTACGGTCAAATTTGTCTGGCCACCTTTGTTGCGTGCAATTGAAGAGCGTCAAAAGCAAATTGCCGATGGTTTAGCTGCTGGCGAGCGTGGTAAAAAAGAGCTGGAGCTTGCAAGTCAAAGATCTTCGGAAGCGTTAAAAGAAGCTAAGCAGCGCGCCACAGAAATTATTACACAAGCTGAGAAGCGAGCAGCGGAGATTGTTGAAGAAGCCAAGGATAATGCAAGGATCGAAGGAGAGCGGATATTGACAGCCGCTAAAGCTGAAATTGAGCATGAAATATTTGGAGCAAAAGAAGCTTTACGCCAGCAAATTGCCAATTTAGCATTAGCAGGGGCAACGAAAATATTGCGGCGTGAGGTGAATGCCAAAGTCCATGCTGATCTGCTTGCATCAATTCAAGAAGAGTTAAAGTAATGGCTGAGGAAATAACAATTGCTAGACCTTATGCTGAGGCCGTATTTAAATTAGCAAAGGAAAAGAATGCATTATCGTCTTGGTCGGATATGCTCAATGCGCTTACAGAGGTGACAACGATAGAGCAAATACGAACTCTTATTTCAGATCCAGGCGTACCAGCCAACAAGTTAGCTGAAATAATTTTGGAGGTTTGTGAAAATAAGCTCGATAGTGATGGAAGAAATTTAGTTAATTTATTGATTGAAAATAATCGATTAGATGTGCTCCCTCAATTGAGTGCTCTGTATGAACAATTAAAAGCTCAGTTTGAAGAAATACTGGAGGCAAATATTATTTCTGCGTACGCTATTTCAGATAGCCAACTAGAGAAATTAGTGTCGGTGCTTGAAAATAAATTTAAATGTAAAATTAAAGCAAAAGTAAACATAGATCCAGAGTTAATAGGCGGAGTAAAGATAGTAATTGGCGATGAAGTTATTGATAGCTCCGTACGCGGTAAACTCGAGACCATGTCTGTTGCCCTCAAAAGCTAGGAGTTATTAAAATGCAGTTAAACCCATCAGAAATTAGTGAGCTGATTAAAAGTAGGATTGAAGGACTTTCTATATCGACTGAGGTTCGTACTCAAGGCACCATCGTATCATTAACTGATGGCATTGTTCGAATTCACGGACTTTCAGATGTGATGCAAGGGGAAATGCTTGAGTTTCCCGGCAATACCTTTGGTTTGGCATTGAATTTAGAAAGAGATTCAGTCGGTGCGGTTATTCTGGGTGCTTATGAACACCTCACTGAAGGCGATACTGTCAAATGTACAGGACGGATATTAGAAGTACCAGTTGGTGAAGGTTTGTTAGGACGGGTAGTTAACGCATTAGGACAACCCATAGATGGAAAAGGACCTATCGCAGCTAAGGGAACAGAGCCTATAGAGAAAATTGCACCAGGCGTTATTTGGCGACAATCTGTTGATCAACCAGTTCAAACTGGGCTTAAGGCTGTTGACTCCATGGTGCCAGTTGGCCGAGGCCAGCGCGAATTGATCATTGGGGATCGCCAGACCGGGAAAACGGCTGTAGCAATAGATGCAATCATTAATCAGAAAGGTGAGAATATGATCTGTATCTATGTGGCAATTGGGCAAAAAGCTTCATCAATTGCGAACGTTGTGCGTAAACTTGAGGAGCATGGCGCAATGGAATATACCATTGTCGTTGTAGCATCAGCTTCTGAATCCGCCGCGATGCAATTTATAGCACCCTATTCAGGTTGCACGATGGGCGAATATTTTAGAGATAGAGGGCAAGATGCGCTTATCGTATATGATGATTTGACTAAACAGGCTTGGGCATATCGTCAAATATCGTTATTGCTCCGTCGACCTCCCGGTCGGGAAGCTTATCCAGGAGACGTGTTTTATCTACATTCTCGCTTGTTGGAACGTGCAGCAAGGGTAAGTGCTGATTATGTCGAAAAATATACAAAGGGAGCGGTTAAGGGAAAAACAGGATCGTTAACAGCGTTACCAATAATTGAAACGCAAGCAGGTGACGTGACTGCATTTGTGCCCACCAATGTTATCTCCATTACTGATGGGCAGATATTTCTAGAAACAGATCTATTTAATGCTGGAATTCGTCCTGCTATTAATGCCGGTATTTCTGTATCGCGCGTCGGCGGGGCGGCACAAACAAAAGTAATTAAAAAACTAGGTGGTGGTATACGATTAGCATTAGCACAATATCGTGAACTTGCTGCTTTTGCACAGTTTGCATCGGATCTGGATGAAGCAACACGTAAGCAACTTGAGCGCGGAAAAATGGCAACCGAGCTGATGAAGCAGTCGCAGTTTGCTACCTTGAGTGTGTCAGAGATGGCATTGACGCTTTTTGCGTTGAATAAGGGATACCTTGATGATGTTGAAGTCAAGCGAGGTTTAGCATTTGAAGCAGCTTTGAGGAGCTATATGCGTAATCAGCATGCTGAAATTATGGATAAGATTGAAACAACCAAAAATCTGGATGATGCGACTGAGCAGGCGTTATCCGCAGCAATCGAAGAATTTAAAAAAACTGGGACATATTAACTGATGGCTGGAAGCAGGGAGATACGCAATAAAATCCGAAGCGTTAAGAATACGCAGAAGATTACTCGTGCTATGGAAATGGTTGCTGCGTCAAAAATGCGTAAAGCTCAGGAGCGCATGAGAAAAGCACGACCGTATGGCGAAAAGATCCGCAATGTCGCTGCTCATATGAGTCGTGCGAGTACGGAATATCGGCATCCTTTTTTGATCCAACGTGATACGGTAAAACGTATTGGTATTATTGTAGTGACCTCAGACAAAGGTTTGTGCGGCGGACTAAATACTAATGTGCTGCGTAAAGCTGTTAATCAGATGCGTACATGGGAAACTGAAGGCGAGCAAATCGAAGTCTGTTGTATTGGTAACAAAGGCCTGGGCTTTATGAGTCGTATTGGAGCAAATATCATTTCGCAGATAACAGGTCTTGGTGATATAGCAAATATCGAGAAACTGATAGGTGCTATAAAAATTGTACTTGATGGATATACAGCGGATCGTTTTGACAGGGTTTATCTTTTTTACAATCGCTTTGTGAATACGATGAAGCAAGAGCCCACGATGGAGCAATTATTGCCATTATCCGACGAGCGCATGCGTGCAGGGAAGCAGGATACCGAGCAGAAGAAATTATGGGATTATTTATACGAGCCTGAAGCGAAACCAATAATAGACGATATTATGGTTAGATATGTTGAAGCATTAATCTATCAGGCCGTTACGGAAAATATGGCATCGGAGCAATCTGCTAGAATGGTTGCTATGAAAGCTGCTTCAGATAATGCAGGTAATTTAATTAATGAATTGACCTTGATTTACAATAAGTCTCGTCAAGCGGCTATTACAAAAGAATTATCTGAAATTGTTGGCGGTGCAGCCGCTGTTTAATCAATATTTTAGTTTTTAGGGAACAATAATGAGCCAGGGTAAAATTGTTCAATGTATCGGTGCAGTGATTGATGTTGAATTTCAGAGGGAAAGTGTTCCTAATGTTTATGACGCACTGATAATGAAAGGTACGGACTTAACACTTGAAGTACAGCAACAGCTAGGAGATGGGATTGTAAGGACAATTGCTCTCGGGTCGTCTGAAGGATTGCGTCGTGGAATGACCGTTGAAAATACGGAAAAGCAGATCACAGTGCCGGTTGGTACAAAAACGCTTGGACGTATTATGGATGTGCTGGGTAGACCTATTGATGAAATGGGAGATATAGGTGCCGATAAAAGCATGCCCATTCATCGTGCTGCGCCTGCTTTTGATGAACTGACAGCTTCAACTGAATTATTAGAAACGGGTATTAAAGTTATTGATTTAGTCTGTCCATTCGCTAAAGGCGGGAAAATTGGTTTGTTTGGCGGGGCAGGTGTAGGTAAAACTGTGAATATGATGGAGTTGATCCGTAATATTGCGATTGAGCATAGTGGCTACTCTGTATTCGCGGGTGTTGGAGAAAGAACTCGGGAAGGTAATGATTTTTACCATGAGATGAAGGAATCCAAGGTATTGGATAAGGTTGCTCTGGTTTATGGTCAGATGAATGAGCCACCAGGTAATCGTTTGCGTGTAGCATTAACTGGGTTGACCATGGCAGAATCATTCCGTGATGAGGGTCGTGATGTCTTGTTTTTCGTAGACAATATCTACCGTTACACACTTGCTGGAACAGAAGTATCTGCGTTACTGGGACGGATGCCTTCTGCTGTAGGCTATCAACCTACTCTTGCTGAAGAAATGGGACGTTTACAAGAACGTATTACGTCTTCTAAAACGGGTTCTATTACATCCATCCAAGCTGTTTATGTGCCCGCGGATGATTTAACGGATCCTTCACCAGCAACTACTTTCGGGCATCTTGATGCTACAGTCGTATTATCGCGTGATATCGCATCGCTGGGAATTTATCCTGCAGTTGATCCACTTGACTCTACTTCTCGACAATTAGATCCAATGATTGTTGGAGAGGATCATTACAATACTGCCCGTGCAGTACAACAAACCTTACAACGTTATAAGGAATTACGTGATATTATTGCAATTCTTGGCATGGATGAACTTTCACCTGAAGATAAATTAACTGTAAGCAGGGCAAGAAAGATTCAGAGATTCTTATCCCAGCCATTCTTTGTTGCGGAAGTATTTACTGGCTCACCCGGCAAATATGTACCATTGAAAGAAACAATCAAAGGATTTAAAGGAATTGTTAATGGTGAATATGATGATGTGCCAGAGCAGGCCTTTTATATGGTTGGTGGGATCGAAGAAGCGATTGAGAAAGCCAAGACGATTCAATAAATAAAGCAAATATAATATATAAACCAAATGGGAACAATATTTCATCTGGATATTGTAAGTGCTGAAGAATCAATATATTCTGGACCCGCAGAGTTTATTGCGGCACCTGCACTTATGGGCGAAGTGGGCATTTTTCCTAATCACACGCCAATGCTTACTCGCATTCGATCAGGTATGGTGAGAATTAAGGCCCCTTTAAAAGACGAAGAAGCAGTTTATGTATCAGGTGGTATGTTAGAAGTCCAACCAGACGTGGTAACAATACTAGCTGATACTGCCATACGTGGTAACGATCTTGACGAGGCTAAAGCTTTAGAAGCAAAGCGAAGAGCTGAAGAAGCTATGAAGAATAAAATATCTGAGATTGAATATGCGCGTGCACAAGCTGAATTAATTGAAGCTGCAGCACAACTTACTGCCATTCAAAAACTTAGAAATCGCGGTCATTAGAAAATAGAGGCATCTTGGAATGGCCATAGGTAGAATAAATAGAGCCTAGGTTTTCTTTCAACTTTTGCGCATGATACTACCTGTTACTCCCCTTCTTCTTTCAAAGAAGGGGAGTAAAGAAATACGGTAGATATATCAAAGTATCCTTTATGTCGTATTCGGTACGTAAATCTGCAATGGCTTGCTTTGTTTATTTCCCTTTCTAAAAATAAGCTATACGGCGATATATGCCAAAAAAATGATGCATGTATCTGCCATTAGCTCTAATGTTCATTTGTAATAAAAACTAGATTAATAATCTTACATTAGCCAATTATACTTTGATTAACGCAGTAACAATGTGCATCAATACTGTCAAGCACGCGATTTTGAACATATTTTTCTTATAGCTCATCTCAGTTATGCTCCTCCGGATTCAGCTCAGGTGAATACGATAGCAGGCATAACTAGCAGAGATTCTCAGACTAATGGTTGGCAACCTCATTGATGAAAATCTGCATGTAATCGCTGCTGACATGAGCAATACCAAGCTGTCACGGTCCCCATCAATGGACTATGACTGTGCCCCATAAGCATAAGTATACTCTTCGTCATCATGGTACTTACCTCCGGTCGATCTGGACGGCGGCACCAACAATAGCACCTGTCTGCAATGCGGCTCAAAGTGAGCTTCATCCTGAAACATCAAGCGTAGCGGTCGATAATAACCCTACGTAGCGATCATTTCATCTAGTCGCTCTTTTTTTCCAATCTTCGCGCAACGCAGTATTTCCCTGAGGATGAGCAGTATCTGGCACAAGTTTACGCCAGCCATGGCGTGCCAGCATTTGATAAATGTTGATAGGGCTACGCTCTCACCTAGCCGTTCCTCGAGTTTCTCTTTAAGCGAAGGAACAACTACCACGCGGCCTTGCGCTGACTCCTCCCAAACCCACCCAGAATTTGCGTTTACTGCTCAAGCGTGGCAATAGCACGCTTATGAAGCGCTCATTTCGTTCGGGGCGTCTTCTCTTCGCCACGAGCGAGCGATCCTACAGTAACGTGTGCGCTGGCTACACGTTCATCAGACTGAACGGCTAATAACCTTCGCCGTTTGCTCTAGCGACATGCTCAATTCCAATGGCAACAATACTGCTTGGGCTGTCCTCAATTCAGCCGCTGTTTTAGCTGTTTTCAACAATTTTCGGGCCGATACCAATTGATCTGTTCCACTTGATTTTCCTGCCATGATTTTTTCCTGGTAATACATGGCTATATTGCTCCATTTCTTCAATTTTTAATGTCAATTAGAATATGTCATTCAGAAAAATATTTGAATTATCTATGAGCGCTGCATCCTCTTACTTGTAGCATTTTTAGATCGAACATGACTAAGCCCTTTCCGCAATCCTTCTTTCCTACTGCTTAGATATGACTATGGGATTGATGTATCATAATTTTTGTGAGGCATAGTGAATTTTCACTCATATTCATCTTTTTTTAAAACACTTGAAGCCAGCCGATTGTAAGCAAAAATTTGAGTTATTAAACTGAATACGGTGGCATGGGTATCATGTTTAATATTCTTAGTTTAAAACAATAAACCTGTGTTTCACAGATAGCTTGTTATTCATGATTATCCGGCACTATAATTCGTTCTCGGAAAATATGAGATTCAACCGAAAATAACTTTGAGGCACACCAAATGATTATTCTTGTAACAGGTGGTGCTGGCTATATTGGTAGCCACACTATCATAGAGCTGCTTAACAATAAACACGATGTGATTATCATTGATAATCTATTAAATAGTAGTAAAGTCGCGATAAATCGAATCGAGAAAATTGTTGGAAAAAAGCTTACATTTTACGAAAAAGACGTCCGTAATAAGCAAGCACTTGAAGAAATATTTTCAAAGCATCAAATTGACGGTGTTATTCATTTTGCTGGTCTTAAAGCGGTGGGCGAGTCGGTGAGAGTGCCACTCAAGTATTACAATAATAATCTTATTTCCACAATCTCATTATTAGAGGTTATGGAATCTCATGAGGTCAGGCAATTGGTTTTCAGCTCATCAGCCACCGTTTATGGTGACCCAGTAATCGTTCCGATCAAAGAATCTGCCACACTCCCCGCTAAAGTTACTAACCCATATGGTCAAACAAAGCTTATTATTGAGACTATGCTCATGGATCTTGCAATAACCAATAATAATTGGCAAATTACTGCACTGCGCTATTTTAATCCAATAGGTGCGCACGAGTCTGGAACTATCGGTGAAGATCCAAGCGATATACCTAATAACCTTATGCCCTATGTCAGTCAAGTTGCAGTTGGCAAACTCAAGGAGCTTTCTGTATTTGGTAATGACTATCCTACCCCTGATGGTACAGGCGTACGAGACTATATTCATGTAACCGACCTTGCGAAAGCACACGTAGCAGCTCTAAACATACCTGCTACACCGAACGAGTATCGTGCAATAAATGTTGGTACAGGCAAAGGCACAAGCGTGCTGGAGCTTGTTAATGCATTCGAACATGCAAGTGGCGTAAAAATACCTTATAAAATTACTGACCGGCGGCCCGGTGATATCGCAGCATGTTATGCTGATCCAAGCCTAGCGCACTCTCTCTTAGGCTGGCAAGCACAAAAATCTCTTAAAGATGCCTGCGCAGATTCATGGCGCTGGCAAAGTGACAACCCTAATGGTTATAAAGGATGATGTTATAAAGCTATACTATCGAATTGATAGATAACTGTCTTGTTTTAAATATTTAAAATATTATATTTATTTGGAATAATTCATTTATCAGAACATTGTTAAGCTTACAAAATGGGTTAAGCAGATCAGAAATTTTATAGAAAAAAACTGGGAATCGAATGAAAAGCCGGTCCAATTTTTGAGTCAAGTTCTCCAAGGCTTAGAAGCGAATAGAGTATTGAAGACCCACTCCCTTAAAAGCTTGATCAGTCTTACCCCCTTGAATATTACTATAAAATGCTCCGACACTAAGTGTGTCTCGGCCAAATAATGAAACCCCCATAGCTAGCCGGCCGTTATACCCAAAAACATCATTTGGCCATACCCATCCTGCCCAAGCATCTGCAAGAATAAAAGGTTGTCTCAATACACCTTGATCGGATCCTCCATAACGAAAAGCCGTTCCTGCACCCATCGTACCGAATTTTTGTGTGATGAATGTTTCCACATTGGCTACAGATGCTCCCAATAACCCATTCAATTCAGAAGGGAGTATTCCTACTAAGTCATTGCTTTCCCATGTACCTTGTAATCTAACTTGCCAATCTTGAATGCCCGTAAGTAGAGATTTTCCCAGAATTCCTTGCAATTTATAGCCTGTACCGAGAGTACCCCTTTCTCTCGTCAGATAACGATGACCATCAATATCCATACTCATAAATGAGTTTGATGGTAATTGCGTTGTAACATTGAATAAAAGGATATCTTTTGCTCCAAGCGCTCGTAATGGCCCTGTTTCAAACGGTATTTCATTCACTCCAATGCGCAAGCTTGTTTTCACTTTATTGGTTATATCTTTGTTGACTCTAGCTGCGCCATAAACCAGAGAGGCATCTTCTCTGAGATTGCCACCCAGATTGAACTGGAGCATTCCTTCTTTAAAAGGATGTTTATATTCTGTACTAAGATCAACTTCAGTATCAGCAGGTAACCTGATGTTGGGATCTGTAGAATTCAAATAAGTATTCTTCAGTTCCATGCCAAGTAC
Source organism: Nitrosomonas communis (assembly GCF_001007935.1). Taxonomy (NCBI): domain Bacteria; kingdom Pseudomonadati; phylum Pseudomonadota; class Betaproteobacteria; order Nitrosomonadales; family Nitrosomonadaceae; genus Nitrosomonas; species Nitrosomonas communis. The sequence goes on along the minus strand of NZ_CP011451.1, from coordinate 365,004 downwards.
CCCTCCTAATAGGGGAGTATTAAAACGCGCCCGACCTTCGATAAAATCTATAGCACCAAGACTTCTAAAATCAACATTGCCTATTATCTGCCTGCTTGATTTCACCGCCAATTCATCTCTGGTATGAAAAAGATATGATTGCAACACAGGTGATTGGTCTTTATTTTCCTCAAGAAGGTCATAAGTTAATGCTAGGGCCTCTTTATTTCTATCTAAACGTTTAAGCACTTCCATTTTGCTGATTTTCGTAAGCTTATCGCTTTCTTTTTCAAGAATATGCTCAGCAGTAGCAAGATTGTTTTCCGCCAAAGCTAGGGTAAGACGTTGCCAACTTGGTGTTTCTTGCCTGGCAATATGTTCTTGTAGTAGCCAATGCCGAGCAGCAGAATAATTCTTCTGAGACAAATATGCAGCAACAAGCAGCTCTTGAACAAAAGGATCATCGTATCCTTTTCCAAGAAATTTTTTCAAAACAGACACTTCAGTATTTGCGCCTTCCATATTCCGCACTAAAGCTAAATATTCAGTACGTAAAATATCCTTCACCCTTGTGCCTGGTTCATTGTCAATTTTGTTAAAACGAGATCTTAAGTTAAACAAAACATGTTTCCGCAAGTGCCAGGCTTTGTCTGCATACCCAGCCTGGCTCAAGACATCTGCATAGGTAAGCTGCCACAGATAATCATCAGGGCTGATTTGTGAATTGCGCTCAAGCCAAGACAAAGCTTTTTTGTGCTGACCAATTTTAGCTAAAGCTACCCCATAACTGCCCCATAACAATGGATTTTCCAACGCTTCTGATTGCCACCTTTCAAGGTAAGATTTAAGTAATTTTCTGTCATTTTGCTCAATAAGACTCCATAAAATGCCTTCTTTGGCAACAACAGACGCGGGATTAATTGTCAATGCTTGTTGATAGTGCTTTATAGCTATTTTGGGATTATTCTCATGAATATCTAACTGAGCACGCAATAGCCAATACATTTCTGAATCCTGAAATTTCGATTCATTACTTATTGCTATTTGTAAGAGTTTCTTCAGTTGAGCTGACAAACCGGCCTCATTAGCAATATCCATAGAAAGCAGTAGCCAGCGAGGTTCATTAAAACGATCATAGGCCTCTTCACCAAGTGCAATAGCTTCTTCTGCTTTACCTGTGTCTCGTAATCTTTGAATTAATCGTTCTGCAACAAGTGTATTAGCTTTTTTCGTTTTCCAAAGAATGTTATAAGCTGAAAATGAATCCTCAGGCCGTTCTAACTCCCAGGAAAGCTCGCCAAAAATCTGCCAGTAATAGGAATCTTTATCTGATGTATTATCTTGATGTGATAACAATAGCGAAAATGCCTTCTCAGATTGGCCATTCTTCCACAATAATCTAGCTTGATGGGCCACAGCATCTGATAGACGATTGAATTGTGATCCAATAATTTGCCATGTCGCTATGGCCTCGCCTATTTGTCCTGCATTTTCTTGTGCTTTAGCCAATGCTTCCCATACCTGGATATTTTCCGGATAACGCTTTAAATAGGACTTCAAGAAATTAATTTGGTCAGATAGATTGCCTGCCTCATTAAAAGCAAACAATAAATTTTCTATTTCTTCATCGGTTAGTTCGCGCATGCTTGCTCGTTGCTCTAGCATTTCTATGGTGATATTGAAAAAATAGAGCGCTTTTGAAAGATCAATTGAATTGATCATTGCAGCATCATCTTGTCTATTTCTAGCTAACCATAACCAGGCTTTTAATGCTAACCCCGGTTTATCTGCCCATTCTGCGATACGAGCTAGACTTTCATAAGCTTCATCATCATCTGGAGCAATTTCTGTTAACCGCTGCGCTAAGTCCAGAGCTGGCTGAATTTCTCCAACGGCAAGAGCACGATCAATTTGTTTTTTAATTTGCTCTGGATCGTCAGGGTCTAATGCCAAACGCAAGATGCCCAATTCATAGGCATCTTTTGGGTTCTTGTTAGCCATATAAAGAGTAATTATTTCATCAAGAAGTGCTGGGTCTTTTGGGAACTTCTGCTGATAGGTGCGAAAATATTCCGCAGCGAGGTTGCTATCACCAACTGCTCGTAATGCTTGAAGCGCTAGAAATGCAAATTTTTTGGCCTCGACTATATCTTCCGATAATTCATAGCATTTATGATATGCTTCTGCTACTTTATAATGTAAGCCAGATGCAAGATACCATCTCGCTGATTCATTTAATTTCTCAATTCTTTCGGTAGGATTGAGAATCATGGTGGACCATTGGTCATACAAATTTGCAGCAATAACTGGCTGATTAAGCTCCAGGCTAAGCTTAATAACTTTAGAAATTAAAGTTACTGGGATCGGATTTTTACTAATATCAGTGATAATGTTTTGTAGTTTAGTTAGCTCTGTTTTCCGATTTGGGTCTTCTGCCGCTAATGAGAAATATTTCCTTAAATCAATTTCTAGCATTAAAAGTTTGGCTTCTAACGCTATGGGACTATTTTCTCCTATTAATGATTCTAACTCTAAGTGAGCCTTATCGTCTTCTCCTAAATTAATATAGTGGCGGGCAAGTTCAAGACGTAGACCAGCGTTATCAGGGTTGAGATTCAAAAGCAGCTTTAAATATTGTACTGAAATACTGTCGGGTTTGACTAATTGCAGAAATTCTTTTAACCGCTCCTCTTTATAAACATAAAAGAAAAGCGAGAAAATAATAGCTAATGTGATGGCAAATATAACTATCGCTCTCTTAGAATTATCTGGCAATTTTTGATTCATGGTCTTAAGAACCGCAATTGAACTAGATATAGCGAATAGAGAATCGGAGATAAAACCGGGTACATTGATGCTGTGGAAATGGCTCCAATAGCGATAAGTAATAATACATCCATGCTGAGGTTGACAAACGAAATGTCATATAACGTAATCATAATTGGGGTTAACGAAAAAATTTAGAAAATGTCTTTATATGTCATAAGTTTGACTTCTTAAGCAAGGACTCTATTGCAATTCTTAAATTTTTTAAAATTATGTGCCTCAATAACTAAAATCAGTAATATTCACAAACATTACGCAATTTTCTGCCATTAATATAAGCCAGCTATGGCTGGCTACCGAAAATTTTAGAAATTAATATTTAACAACAAATTATGCATTTTGAATTTTATTGATCGATTACCATAAAAAAAGTTTCGCATATATCTATTGAAAAGCGGAAAGTTTTATAGCATCGGCTATATTGACAGAGTTTTTTAACAATCTTGAAGTAACATTGAATGTGGCTACACGATAGACGTATGCAGTGCTCATGATTCCAAGCTGTAATTGTTCCTTTCAGCACCATAACCTAGTCTGTGCAGTGGGAACTTAATCAGTAATTGAGGATAGTCATAGATTGTGGAATACTTAAGAAATCCGTATGCTAACTTAATTGCGACCTGACCGCACAAATGGTAAATATGGGTAATAATAGAAACGCTATAGGGTGGGTTCTGTCTATTGCGATTACGGTAAAAAGTATGCAAGTGTAAATACATTCTTAGCTCCTCAGATAATAGTTTACAGCTATGAAACTCAGCTCGAGCCTTCCTTTTTAAAAAGTGGAATTTATCTTGTTAATGATAAGAACTAGGTAAGTTTTTTAAACAGAACAGTGACCTAGTACCGAGTATTATCTTAACCAATCTATTCTCCCAATAACTAAATTTCATTCATGGTTTTTATCAGGTTTTTAGGATAATATTTCCTTAAAATTTGCGCTTAAAAATAATGAATGTTGTTTGCGAAACAAGAGATACAGCATAAATAATACTCCAATAAAACACTTATTGAAGTACCCTTAAGCATATTTTGTTTAAATTGATCATTTACAATTATTTTGCTATTTTTTTGTTTAGTACTTTCTTAATTTCTAGATTGATTAGTAATGGTAGTGTTTATTAATATGCAATAATACATTAGCAAGCGATGTGTTTGAGCAACTGGTGCTATACAATGCTAATATATTGCAAACTTAAAATATTGAGTTTAAAAATTTATCTCTATCAAATTTTTTACTCGATTTTCAAGCCTTCCAAATCCAATTTCTTAAGGATTTACGATCAGCCGGGCAGTAGGGAAGAAACTATTAAATTAATCAATCGAAAAAGGAGAAGTTTATGTTGATTGGCAGCGAAAAAATCCTACGATTTGCTCATCTAAAATTTAGATTTTTCTTTTTTATTATTTTGCTGAATTTGTTAATAGCATGTTCGGTAATCGATATACAAAAAAGTGCTCCACTTTCTTCTTCTGAACGTTGGTTAATTTTACCTTTTCAAAATTATTCACAGACACCACGCGCGGGTGAACAAGTTGAAGAAATACTATCTACTTTGCTCAGAATTCGAGGCATCCCAAATATAGAAATGTATCAACTTGATGATAACAAAAATGATTGGGCCGAATCTAATGACCGCAAACGTCAGGAAAAGGCCATGTCACTTGCGATCAAAGAGAATGTTTCTTATGCAGTAACAGGCAGCGTTGATGAATGGCAATATAAGCTTGGTGTTGGCAGTGAACCAGTTGTTGGTCTGACCATTAGAATTATAGATCTCTCTTCTGGCAAAGTTATATGGTCTGCAAGCGGAGCGCGATCTGGTTGGAGTACGGAATCACTAAGTGGTACTGCACAAAAATTAATCAAGAATTTGATTTCTGACCTTAGAATTATTTAAATATAACGTGAGTTCGACATAAAAGTCACAATCCAACGGTTGGCAGAGCTTGAGAAAACCTAATGTTAAGCGAGGGTTTCTTCTCCCGAAAAGTGTAAGTCACCAGCCCGGCTATCAGATTAACAAAAAAGTTAAATGGGCTGCGATGACGGGAATGCTCGATTTGCGAGATATTCTTTAATTGATCATTGGCGGTTTCAATGATTGAGCGTTTACGTAACAAGAGCTTGTCAAACAATGGCAACAGCTTGTTTTTCATGTTCTTGCGTACCTTAGTGACGAGCTGCACGCCTTGCTCAAAGAATGGCTGCGAGATATAGCCCCGGTCACCAAAGAGTTTTCCAAACAAAGAGCGCGCCAGTTCCGGCACCACATCACGGTCATCCACATTGCTCGCCGTGATTTTGACTCTCAGCAATTCAGCTTGGTCATTGATGACCAGGTGCAACTTGAAACCATATAGCCTAACCAGTTAAGAATGATTCAGAATGTTTAGGATTTGAAGAACATATCGAGGTTTGGTTTTATTGTTTACTCAGTGCCTTGGCCTGCTCCCATTTGTGTTCTATAAGACAATGAGAATACCTTTGCATCATTGCTAACTGGTTTTGCTATAAACCTAAATTCCTCTTTTAACCCGAATTAGAAGCCAAATGAAAGGTTGGCAAATCGAGAACTGGTAGATTTTTTGGTCCGGCTGCAAAGATTTTGTCGATAATGTATAGCATATCCCCTATAGATTGATTATAATTTACGGATGACCTATCCGATATCATTTCGCCGTAAAGTATTATCCGTTCGAGAGAAGGAGAATCTTACTATCGCGCAAGTGGCCAAGCGTTTTTGCATAGGTGTGGCCAGTGTGACGCGTTGGATCAAGACTCCCGATCCCAAGACCACCCGCAACAAGCCTGCTACCAAAATCAACATGGAAATGTTAGCGCAGGATATCAAGAATTATCCGACGCGTATCAGTACGAGCGCGCCAAACGGCTGGGGGTCAGCAAGCAAGGCATTAATCACGCTTTAAAGCGTCTGGGCGTGACTTATAAAAAAAAGCCTGCGTCACCCCAAAGCCAGCGAAGAAGAGCGGGGCCTCTTCCAGCAAAAAATTGAAGGCTATGAGCGCGAAGGCCGCGTCATCGTTTAGCTTGATGAAAGCGGCTTTGCACACGACATGCCGCGCACGCATGGCTATGCGCCAGTGGGTGAACGCGCCCATGGCGTAAAAGATTGGCATACAACAGGCCGAACCAATGTCATTGGCGCCCTGATCGGAAAGACGCTCCTGACCATAGGTCTGTTCATCGCCAATATCACCGCTGACATCTTCTATGCATGGGTGACGCAGGACCTTTTGCCTAAACTTCTGCCCGCTTGCGTGATTGTCATGGACAACGCAACCTTTCATAAACGGCTGGATATCCAAACCGCTATTGTCAATGCCGGGCATACGCTTGAATATTTGCCGCCTTATTTCCCAGACTTAAATGACATTGAACCAAAATGGGCCCAGGCCAAAGCCATCAGAAAAAGGGAAGGGTGTTCCATCGAGCAGCTCTTTGCCGCCTATGAATTTTGAATCATTTTATAGGGGATCAGTTATCATGATTAAGCTTGCTTGCTAAAAAATCGCGTTCAACTGTCAATTGACCAATAACTCAGTGCAGGTCATCTGTTGTATGTCGCTCCTTATTAGAGACAGTATTATCTTTAGAAAATAGCTCGGCAGCCTGCTCAATGAGCTGCCGTTTCCTACTATTGATCTGCGTGGGATGGACATTATAGCGTGCTGCTAATTGTGGGATAGTTTCATCACCGCGCACTGCTACCGGCGCTAGTTTTGCTTTAAATTCACTCGAGTATTGTGTGCGCTTTTTACTCATCCTCATTAAGCTCCTTTTTAATTTTGCCAGAGCATAACAACCTGTACAGTTTTTGGATACCAATTCAGAGGCGAATCTTTCATATCCAAAACGTTAATTCCTATCACATATGATTAAAGGTATGTTGAAGATACTGCCAATTTAAAATTATAGCTGATTGAAGCATTGAGACCTGCCTAAGCAAAAATTTGCCACATTTAACGCGATTAGAGCCATAAGGAATGTATGCAAACGCAGTATATTATTTTTAGTTATATTCCTTTAGCATCCTTATGCAATTAAATCATCACTTATTCAGATTAAATATTGAGCACAAAAATTGTGTGATTGTATTTTTTGTAATTAAAGAAATTTGCCAAAGCTTCAAAGAATTAAAGGTTTTTCTTTTAGATTTTTTGCAGCATCAAATATATCGGAGTTAATAATGAAAAAACAAAATTTTCAGTATCGCACAGGATGGTTTTGGGTGGTTATTGTGAGCATTTTCTGTTTTGTGGCTGCTACTTCCATCAATGCTCAAACTGTGACTAACCCTGGTCAAGGTCAAGCCAAAGGCCAAGACCAAGGTAAAGGTAAAGGTAAAGATGATAATTCTGCTCATCCAGTTAAAAGTAATAAAGTTAGCGGCAAACGCGATTTGGAAAACATTCGGAATCTAGGGATATTGCCTTCTCCCCCGCGGCCACCAAAGGCAAAACCAACCGAACCTAAAAAACCTAAAAAAGTTGTACCGGCTCAAGATACGATTAGGGGTGCTCAGTCTCTGGGTCTGGATTTGCCAAGCAACCAGGCGTCACTGGTAACTAGTCTTGCCGAAGTCCCGAACGATTCAGTTAACACCTTGATTCTCTATGACACTAGCGGACCGTGGGGCTTCCTGGGTGAACTCTACGCTCAGATGACTGCCAACCTTGTGTCCCATTTCGGGACATGGCAGGCTCATCCGGTAAGTGCATATACTGCCGGTGAGATGAACAGTTATAGCGCAGTGGTTTACATCGGATCAACCTATGACGAACCACTGCCCGCTGCCTTCCTTACTGACACACTGGCTGGTACGATCCCAGTCTTGTGGATGTATGGCAACATCTGGCAATTAACGGCATATTCCAGTGACTTCCAAGCGGCTTACGGATGGAATTGGGCCGGGTTCGATTTCAGTCCGGTTGGGACCGTCAAATATAAACTGACCGATCTGACCCGAAACACAATAAACCAGGCAGGGATGATGACCTACGCCAATGCCGATCCAGCTCGGGTTCAATTTCCGGCACTGGCGTTTAAAACGAATGGAAGCAGCTTCCCCTGGGCGGTGCGTTCCTTGAATCTGACTTACATCGGAGAGATTCCATTCGCATACATGGATCATAATGACCGCTATCTCGTTCTCGCGGACTTGTTGTTCGACCTGCTGGCCCCTGCCACGGCCGAACGGCATCGAGCACTGGTTAGAATCGAAGATGTTGGGCCTGACTCCGATCCCCAGGAACTAAGGACGATTGCCGAGGAGCTATTTAATCGCACCGTTCCGTTTGCGGTGGCCGTGTACTCCCGCTACGAAGATCCTCATGGTGTATTCAACAACGGCGTGCCTGAGGCCTACAATCTTGCTGACAGGCCCGATGTGGTAGATGCTTTAAAATTCATGCAATCCAAGGGTGGCACCCTGCTGATGCACGGCTATACCCATCAGTTTGAAAACTTGATCAATCCCTACGATGGCGTGAGTGCGAACGACTTTGAATTCTATACCGCCCACGTTGATGCCAATAATTCGGTTATCTATGATGGACCGGTACCAGGTGATTCCCAAGCATGGGCCGCTAACCGTATCGCTCTGGCTGAAGCGGCGTTTGTAGCGGCCGGGTTGGCAGTTCCGACAATTTTTGAGTTTCCGCATTATGCCGGTTCGGTGGCTGACTATACGGCGGTACAGGAGCGGTTTGGGATACGTTACGATCGTGGTTTGTATTTCCCGGGTAACCTCAGCCAACAGCCCATTGACTACAGCCGGCTTGCTGGGCAGTTTTTCCCCTATCCCGTGAAAGATATATATGGAAGTTGGGTAGCACCAGAGAACCTGGGGAATATCGAACCTGAAGCATTTAACAATCATCCGGCTCGACTTCCGGCAGACCTGCTTGCTACTGGTCAAGCCAACCTTGTCATTCGTGATGGATTTGCCAGCTTCTTCTACCATCCATATTTGGGGAAAGATATGCTTATTCAAGTGGTGGACGGGCTCAAGCAACAAGGCTACACATTTGTCACATTAGACAGCCTCAAGCCATAGGCTCAACGACCTTATCTTTGTCTTCCTTGTCGTATCACTGACACTGATTTCAGAGATAAGGATCTAGGAGTCGATTTAACGGAAAGTTGCGAGAAGTTTTTAAGCATAAATTTTATTAAAATTATTTGGTGAATAAATGAATAAAAAGAAAATAGCATTAATTATGGGTACACGCCCTGAAGCCATCAAAATGGCTTCTATCATATATGCTCTTAAACAACGATCCAGTGATATTGATACAGTGGTAATTGCAACAGCCCAGCATCGGCAGATGCTTGATCAAGTTTTATCGTTGTTTAACATTGTTCCGGACATAGATCTTGATTTGATGAGGCCTAATCAAAGTTTAAATGATTTGACTTGCAGCGTGCTGCAATTGATGCAAAAAACTCTTGAAGATGTAAAGCCGGATTTGTTGATGGTTCAAGGGGATACAACTACAGTCTTCGCAGCTTCAGTGGCAGCATTTTATTTAAAAATACCTGTTGCACATGTTGAAGCAGGATTGCGCAGTCATGATTTGTACAACCCATTTCCGGAGGAAGCGAATCGTCGATTAACTTCTGTATTGGCTCAAATTCATTTAGCACCCACTCCATTAGCAAAAGAGAAATTATTGAATGAAGGTGTCAATGAAGAAAATATTTTTGTGACGGGGAATACAGTTGTTGATGCAATGTCAACACTGCTTGACGCACCATTCTCTTTTCAAGGTTCTCCCATCGAAAATTTACCCCTGAGTCAGCACCGTGTCATTTTAGTAACGTCGCATAGAAGAGAGTCGCACGGAGAAGATCTAAAAAATACTTGCTTGGCATTAAAAGGAATCGTTCAGCGTTTTCCAGATGTCATAATCGTTTATCCCGTTCATTTAAATCCGAATGTCAGGAAAACGGTGATGGAAATTCTGTCTGATGCTGAACGTATTGCATTGACAGAACCGGTTGATTATCTCTGTTTCTTGAATTTAATGCGAAATGCTCATCTGATTGTTACCGATTCTGGTGGTGTGCAGGAAGAAGCACCGACTCTTAAAAAGCCTTTATTAGTATTACGGAAACTGACAGAAAGACCAGAAGCATTTAACGCAGGGTTATCCAAAATTATCGGTACATCAACACAAAAAATTATCGATGAAATCAGCCTGTTATTAACTGATGACAAGGCATACCAGGCAATGATTGGCAATAATCCTTTTGGTGATGGAAAAGCATCTGAGCGAATCGCTGAATTGGTCTGCAGATGGGCAAAAAATCAAAAGCCTCTATTGCAATATGAAAATGAGTTTAAAAGCTGAACTATAAATTAATATTTATATTGGGTTTTCTATAAAAATGGATAATATTCCTTATCTTTTGGTAGTCATGCAAATCTTGATGGCATTTGTATGTATTGTTTTTTTTATCAGTGGTCTTGATGATCTGTTCATTGATTTATATTTCTGGGTTAGGCGTTTTTATCGAAAATTTTTTGTGATGACAAAATATCAGCCATTAACAGAACAGCAGATATTAGATAAGCCGGAACAGTTTATTGCCATTATGCTGCCAGCCTGGGATGAATCGGCAGTTATTGGTCAGATGCTTAGGAACACGATCAAATCCATCAATTACACTAATTATCATATTTTTGTTGGGGTTTACCCGAATGATCCGAAAACTAGAGCAGAAGTTGAGAAGGTTATGGTTGAAAGTGATCATGTTCATCTTTGCATCACTGGAGATGATGGGCCGACAAACAAAGCGGATTGCCTTAACTGGATTTGTAATGGAATCAGAAAATTTGAGCAAAAAAATAATATTGAATTTGCCTGCTATATTATGCAGGATTGTGAAGATGTAATACATCCATTATGTTACAAACTGTTTAATTATTTGTTTCCAAAAGCAGATATGGTGCAACTGCCAGTATTGTCATTACCTCGTAAATGGTATGAGTTTACTGGTGCACACTATCAAGACGAATTTGCTCAATTACACTACAAAGATTTACCGGTAAGGGAATCCATTACTAAAAGTATTCCAGCAGCCGGCGTTGGTGTTGCTTTTAGCCGAAAAGCTATCAGTATTGTTGCCAGTAATAATAATAATCAGATTTTTAGTACCAATTCTCTAACAGAGGACTATGATTTTGGATTCAAGCTCAGAGAATATAAGTTAAAACAAATGTTTGTTCGTTTATTTGTAGATAGAACAATAACCAAGAAGTCTCTTATTACAGGGAAAAAGAAGCAAGTTAAAGTTAAGGAACTGGTTTGTATCAAAGAATTCTTTCCAAATATTTTTTGGGCTTCGGTGCGGCAAAAATCACGATGGGTACTCGGTATTGGTTTGCAAGGCTGGGCGAATTTGGGGTGGAAAGGACCACTATCTATTAAATATATTTTGTATCGGGATCGGAAAGCTTTAATTACTAATTTAATTAATTTGCTCGGTTATATTATTGTCTTCGTTGTTGTCTCAATCTGGATAATAATCAGTTTGGATCCCAATGCTTACCAATATCCCCCTTTGGTCGAGGAAGGGACATTTTTATGGTACCTGATTGCAATCAATGCTTTTTTTCTAGGGCTTAGAATTTTTCACCGTGGCTACTGTGTTAAGCAACTCCATGGCTGGACTCAGGCTTTTCTTTCATTCCCAAGAATGGTGTGGGGCAATGTGATTAATTTTTTTGCGACTACCAGGGCTTTGTCACAATATATGACCTATTTAAGAACCAAAAAAACAATTGGCTGGGATAAAACTGATCATGTTTATCCAGAAGATAATGCTCTGAATGTATTTAAACCGAAATTAGGAGAGTTCTTGATTGGCGCAGGAATTATTACAAAAGAACAACTAGATAATGCGTTATCAACACAAATAGAACAGCCTCGCTTATTAGGTGACATTTTGAGTGAGCTGGGTTATGTACAAAAAGTCCAGCTGGAATTGATCATAGAAAATATGTAGTAAATTTTATTGCTTATAAATTAAAAAATATGATGAAAAAATAGGATCTATAATGGCTAAATTATAGGATTATGCTATTGGTTTGATTTTTTAGCGTAAATTGTTTTTTTATTTGTAAAATGAATAATAAATAAGTAATTTTTTATCCCGAATAAGTCAGCAAGAAAAAGTAGGTTTATATGAAGCACATGCTCCTCAAAGAAGGCATATCATTAGGAATTCTGAAAGAACAGAAAAACAGGTTTTATGGTGACGCCACATATTAAAGGACCAACAGTTGGCTATCTGAAATTGCGCTCAATTCAGTGAGAAATATGTTTACAAAGGCTTGACATTTAATCTGGGAGATTAACGCATGGTCCTACTTTAAAAGAATTTTATGCGCTTTGTCATAAATAAAATACGCAGCAGTTTATGATAGAAATGCGGAAGCAAGGAATATATAGCAATTTTTACTTGATTAAATGTTGTCAGGTAAAGGTCAAAAATAAGGCTGAGAAATGGTATTAACCTGGATGTTCAAATTAAAATTAAGGTTATTTTTTGCTGTAATAGGAAGCTTGATGTCTACACTGGTTATATTTACCAGCCATGCTGCTGATCCAGCATTAAGTCAAAATAAACAAGACTATTATTTAGATAAAATAGTCATTGAACGGTCTGAGCGTTATTTGGAGCCAGTAATACGAAAATTTCGTAGTTTTCCACATTTGGATAAAGCCTATCGTTTAATGGATGAAAATAAATATCCTGAATCCAAGATCGAGTTTCAGAAATTTTTTGAAATCGATCCATTGGATATTAAAGCAAGAATGGCTTATGCCATCATGTTATATAAAATCAAAGAATATCAGGAGGTGATTCAACAGGCGAGCTTAGCATTAAAACAAATTGGCTATAGTGTACCATTTCTTCTATATCGTGCTTTAGCTCATAATGCCTCTGGAAATAATGAGCAAGCGCTTAAGGATTTTAACTTAATAATCGTAAGTAATGATGTTCTGGAGGAAGATAAACTATTTGCACTAGAAATGTCATTAATTATCTTACTAGAACAAAAAGCATATCGACAATCTTTGGTTTTTTTTGATCAATACCCTGCTCAAAAAAAAGATTTTAATTATTTTATGCGTTATGCGATAGCAAAAGAAGGTTTAGGTAAATATGATTTGGCTAGGGAAATGCTTGATAAGGCTTTATTACATTCTAAAACTAAGAATGAATCTATAAAGGTCTATTTGGCATTAGGTAACATTTATCAAAAAAGCAAAAGGCCTGATTTGGCAGAAAGTGCATATCAAGCTGCATTAGCAATTGATAAAAGCAATCCTGAGATATTACGGTCATTAGCTTATCTATATTACGATTTGGGTCATCTGGATAAAGCCATTGATATGATGAATGTGCTTTTGAAACAGCGATATCATGATGATGATCAGGAATTTCTGGCCAATCTTTTTTTTGCAAACCAAAATTATTTATCCGCAGCAAGATCATATGAAACATTACTCTTGAAACAAACACAGGATTCTGGTTTATATCGTACTTATATGTTGATAGGTCATGCCTATAGTAATGCAAAGCAGTATGATATGGCAGCTAAAGCTTTTCAGCATGCTGCTGAAATAAACCAATCCAGTGAAGTTATGCAATCTTTAGCCAATGCATTGGAAAATAAAGGTGATGTTGTCAAAGCAATTAAGGTCTATCGCGATTGGTTAAATAAAGAAAAAAGCCCAGAAGCATATATTAAATTAAGTAATCTTTATATCAGTTCTGGCGATATGAATAATGCTTTACGATCATTAGAGTTAGCACTTCAGTCTGGCGCATCTAAAGAACAGCAAAAAATGGTGTATCGATCTCAAGGTGAATTGCTTTACCAGCAAAAAAAATATGCACAGGCTAAAATTGCTTTTCAAAAAGCAGTAAAAATTGATTCAGCTGATCTGGGGTTAGCAGCAAAAATTGATTCAGCTGATCTGGAATTAATGAATTCATCGGCTATAACAAGTTTAAAAACAGGTCACTTAGATGAAGCTTCAGACACTTTAAAGAAAAGTCTGAAAATAAAGGAATCGGTTCATACCTTGTTTATGCTGGCTGAAGTTGAAAAAAATCTAGGAAAATGGGAGAAGTCAGCTGAAATATATCGCCATTTAATTCAGCTTAATAATTTAAATTCAAAGCAAAAAAGCGATGCGTTAACAAATCTGGGGTTATTGTATCTCGACCAAGGGCAAGAGCAACCGGCACTTGATTATCTAAAAGCAGCAGCTTCTATGGATGAGCAAAACTGGGTGAGCAACCGAATCCTGGGTAACGCATATGCCCATTTTGATCGGTGGGATGAAGCGTTTGTACAGTATCGGTCTGCATTATCAAAACAAAACAATTTGGAAAATTTGTTGAACTTTGCCCAAGCTAATGGCAAGCTGAATAAAAACGACATTGCTACTGATTATTTTCAACGAGCGATGGAGCAAGCAGATAAAGATGGCGTTAACTCCGAGGAGAAAAAGACAATTCTTGATACATTTGGCTATTTTTTAGCGAATCAAAAAGAATATGAACAGGCCGCAGAGAGATGGCGGCGATCTTTGCGAATCAAAGACGATCCGGTTATCAGAATGCGGTTGGCTATGCTGCTTAGTTCTGAATTTGATGATGATCAATCTTTAAGCGAATTAGAGTCAATTGATAGAAATAGCTTATCTGTGGAGCTGAATGCTGAACGATATGATTTTATCGCCCAACAGTATGCAAAAAGAAAACAGTTTTCAACCGCAATTAGTGCTCAGATAAAAGCGCTTGATTTTATAAAAACAGCAGAGCGGCACTATAGGTTGGGAAATTATTTTCAGTCTAATAAGCAGAATAAAGAAGCTCTCGAACAGTTTAAGCTTGCTGTTGATAAAGATCCTGATAATAAATTTTTTGTAGCTGCATTAGGCTATGCTTATTCGAATAATGAGCAACCTGATCAGAGCATACAAATGCTTGAAAATGTCGTAGAGAAAGATCCTGAAAATCTTGGGTTGAATAAAGATCTGGCTTACCTTAGTCTGAGAAATTCAGATAATGAAGCAAGTAAGTATTGGTTTAAACAAGCCATTGATGTGAGGACTGAACAATTAGGCAGTAATCAGCTCGATGTAATAAACAAGGATAGTGAGTTTGCCAGTTTAAGAAGAGAAGTGAGGGAGTTAGAGGATAATTTTAATTTCACTGTTTATTCTGGCTATAGACAAAACAATAATACCGTAAACCCAACTGGAGCTCCGGGAATTCTTGGTGGTGTTATTCCTTCCCAAGGTGGTGTTGAACTGAATTATCGACCGCCTGTTATCGGATTGCGTGATGGGCGCACCTTCACATTGTTTTCACGTTTGCTCTGGTCTATGGAGCCTGATTCATTTAAGGTAGATTCAGAAACATTTCAGTCTACTGTTGGAATCAGGTATAAGCCCTTTAAAACACATAATTTTAATTTAAGTGTAGAAAAACTAATCAAGATTGGAGATAGTTCTCAAAATAACTGGTTGATTAGAGGAATGTATGGCTGGACAAATGGATTTGACATCAATTTCGGGAAAAAATACTGGAATTACACAACATTATTTGGCGACTTAGGTTATTTTGTTAAATCTCCTGATATATTGAGTTTCTTCGGTGAGGCTCGTCAAGGAATCAGTTATAACTTATGGAACAACATAGTTTTAACGCCGCACGCAGTGATTGATGGTCGAATTCAGACAAAAGATCAGAGTAACCTATCCTATTTAGAAGCTGGCGGTGGATTATCGTTGAAATATTACTTTAATCAAACCAGATACTCAGCTCCTAAATCTTATATTGAATTTTTATTTCAGTATAAGGCTGGTATTGTAAATATTGAAAGTGGTTTTAATGCAATTGGGATTTTCAGATATTGAGCCGTATATCGGAGAATTACAGCGTAAGACGTTTTTACTGGGTATGGATAGGTTGTTTGATAATAATAATGATTATTTTCAGTCGAGCGCTTTTTTTAAAAGAACCAGAACCAATTTATCCAATTCGAGGGACGTTTATTCAGCTTCTTGAAAACTCGCATGGACAATGGAAAGAAAATGATTGGTTGATTTTTTTTTCGTATCTTAAAAAGCTAAAAATATCTGATTTATACTTGCAATGGACTGTTGCAGATACACACGCTTTTTTTTCCAGTAGCTCGCTTCAGTCTGTTAAGTTTCCTCCACTAGAAACCATTTTAAAACTGGCCGAGCAGCTTGATATAAAAATTAATATCGGTTTAGTTTACGATGACAAATATTGGAATCAGATTACTAAAAATCCACATCAAGTGAAGGTCTATTTGGACGAATTGCTGAATCGTTCTACATTCGTTGCTGAGCAAATAGCCCCAATTGCCATAAAATATAAATCATTTAATGGATGGTATATTACCGAGGAAGTGGATGATATAAACTGGAGGCGAGTTGACAAAAAAGAACTTCTGTTTGCTTATTTGGGACAATTAAGTAGTGCGTTAGAGAAGTTGACACCTGGCTATCAAATTGCAATTTCAGGATTTTGTAACGGGCAAATTAAGATTGCTGAATTTAAAAAATTTTGGGATCAATTATTTAAGCGAACAAGAATTAATTTGGCTTTATTTCAGGACGGAATTGGGGTGAATAAATTAACTTTCTCTAAGCTACCTAATTATCTTGCCGCTTTTAAGCAAGCTGCTGTTGATAATCAGAAGGAAATAGGCGTTATTGTTGAAATTTTTCGTCAAACGGATGGTTACCCAATCAATAAAAAACCATTTCAAGCGGTTCCTGCTGATTTGTTTAGAATCAACCTGCAGCGGCAACTAGCGAGTAGGTTTTCACAAAATATAATTGCTTTTTGTATCCCATCTTACATGATGCCGATAGCTGGTAATCTTGGAGAAGCTCTGTATAACAGGTATTTGGCTGATATTGAAGAAAATATCAATTCCGATTCGAGACTGGAGCAGCTAAGATAAATCACTCATCTTTTCGTTTCAGATTTAAGTATGGGGTGAGGAGTTAGCGTGCCACGAGGATAGGAAACTGTCCGTAACTATACAAATGATGGAGGAAGGCCCTCCGGAATCACCTTACAGGAGGAGGTTTCAAACCACCTTAAGCGGCTCTTGTCAAAAGCCTGGGTCGTGAGCGTTAAGGAAAAGGCACTTTTGAAAGTGTCAGGTGAGGATTAAAAAGATGAACAATAAGTGAACCCTTGCAAGCATCGAAACGTCTGTATGTGTAGTCAAAATCAGGAGCTTAGGCGATTTCCGAAAGTAAACATCCCCATCAGGTAGGCCGAATCAGAATGTCCCATTTGGGCAAAAGGGGTTGCGCTCCCATCTGGTTTCGATCTCTCCCGCATGGTTTTCCTGGATAGAGAAACGCCTTTCTGGTAGAGCCTACGGCTCAATTTTACCACTGGGTGGCTACCTTTCCAGGTCATGCTTTTCGCCCATGCCAGCATGGTTGCGGTATCCACCAGTTGGGCTCCATTCCAATGCTGTTCCAAAATTCCCCAACATCGTTCGATGGGATGATACTTGCTGTGGTATGGCGGATAGTACAGCAGTTGGATGATTTTGCCGGTCGTATCGGTGAACTCCACCATGCGCTTGAGGAACTGGGTACGCACCCCGCTGCTTTTCGGGCCATTGTCCACTTTGAGTTGGACGTGTGTCATCACGGCCTGCTTTTCCCTGGGGATAGCCTGCCACCAGTCCTCCAAGCCATCCACGATGAAGTCACTGGTCTTGAAGGAGCTTCCAAACGTCAGATGCAACTGCCCACTATCCTCTTCCACGATCCCAAACGGAACCTGCTTTTCCTCGCAGCCCATATCGTGATCGGCGGCTTGGGTGTCACCGCGAGTTTTCCCACCCCGTGAGTATTCCCCGATCTTCACAGTGGCCTTGCAGTCGATGCTCAGGCGCATGACCTGCCTAACTTCCAAACCGCTGGGTCCATTATGGGCTTTCCGCCCTTGTCTGCGATATTGGCAAAGATGGCATTCGTTTCCGGGAGTTTTTTGGGGTTTGGCCCTGACTACCTTGCGTAGGCAGTAGCCATTTCGGTTCAGCACTTCGGCCATCGTGCTGGATGATGGTAGGCCACCCTCCGGAAAACCTTGGGCACGTAATCGATCCAACACCACCGCTACGGTCAGCCGAGTATACGATAGCGCCGTACGGAAGGTCGGGTCTTACTGACAGTGCGATTCCGCTAATGTCCATAGGACCTGCGCCACGTCAGAGTGCCTCTCCTCCCAGAGGCGGTTTCCGCAGTACGCTGCTTGCGCCCCCAGGCAAATCACGCCCGTGCGCTATTCATTCAGCCCGAGTTCGATCGTGTCGCGATTCCAGCCAAACACCCGCTCCGCCTGGCGGGGATTGCCCCGGCAATATTTCAACGTCATCGTCGCCTGAAAGGATCGGCGTTCCGGTCCGAGCATTTTCGAACTCGCCAGTCTCAGGTCTTCGATTTGGGACGTACTCAGGGGCGCAACAGTCGGGGCAGAGGCGGACAGCATGATCAAGCTCAGCGGTTAAACAAGTGGAAGCCCAATTCTACCTCAATGGGAATAGCCTTTCTCGGAAATCACCTTAATTGGCTCCTGAGATAAGTCCAAAGGATACCTGTTTACTGTTTGGATGGCTGCCGGTGTAGAGAGGGCATGAGCTTAGTCTGGGCGTTTGTATGGAACGTGGGAACCTTATACGTGATGTTAAGAGAAAACCTTATAAGCGAAACCCGCGAAGGGGGAAAATATCGATGCATGTATGAGGGGCGGATTATCCCGTATTAGCGATGAAGTTTCTGTAATGGAAATGGAGTGAAGGGGATGTGTTGGCTCAGACTAAGCATTTGCCAACCCGGCTCGGGGAAGAGCGTATGCTTTGCCTGTAGTATTGGCATTGAGAGGTGCTAATAGAATGGCCGACAGGAGCCGTATGAATCGAGAGGTTCACGTACGGAGTCTGTGAGGAGCTGGAGGTGAAACTCCTCCGGCTTACTCGACCATTGGATGAGCGCAAATCCAAGCTACGCCTTGCCCTACCAGTGGCAAACAAAACTGCAGAGGAGGTGGTATGCGATATCATCACTCTGCTGGGTGTATTCAATGATTGGGTACAGACGCTCACCTTTGACAATGGCAAGGAGTTCGCTAAGCATGAAGAAGTAGCGAATATTCTTGAATGTGAAACTATTTTGCTAAACCCTATCACTCGTGGGCGCGTGGCCAGAATGAGAACGCCAATGGACTGTCACGCTAATATTTCCCTAAAACGATGGGGCTGCTGGATGTAACCACTTGGCAAGTATTATATGCTGTACACAAACTTAACAACAGGCCAAGAAAGTGCCTGGGGTTTAGGACGCTTTACGAGGTGTTCCGAGAATTGTCAGGAACAGATACCGAAAGATTGGTGGGTTATGCACTTATTACTTGAATTCAAGCCAGACCAAAACAGAATCAGTTCGAATACTCAAATTCAACAGCCTTCTTTCAGACTCATTTCTGTATTGGAAAATACTGTATAGTAAGAAATTAAAAATAGACCTTACATGAGACATATACCCTAAAGTCAGCATAAAGCTGTGTCTCCTTTTATCCTTAGTATAAGGAAAAGCTTGATCAGGGCTGTGCAAATTCTACTGACTAGCTGTAGGTACTCGTTACCTTCTTCATAGATGGGCAGTTAAAATTTAAATCATAGAATTTGGGTTAGGGTTGTCAGTTCTGTGATCTTTATGGCAAGATACATTGGCACTTTGCTAGTTGGACCGTCAAGTTAACCAATACTATGCCTGAGTAGAGAATTAGAATTCACGCATCCTTATCTATTAAGGTGTTCCTTGAGTCTTCGGATTCCAAAATTTTATTTGAAAGATTGAAAGATTTGATCAGTTCAATTGAAGATATGATGAGCTAAATTCTTGAAGATATGTTAAGTGTGTCAAATGCATCATCTTCTAGTGCTATGCTTGAAAAGCATGAAAAATTTCTTGGAGATGCAAATAGCATTAAGCAAAAGCGTTTTATATCAGATCTAGTTTTTAAATCTAATTTATAATTTTTACTTTCAAAAATTGAATAAGTTGATACCATCAAGAAAAGGAGAAATAACTAAATGGATAGAATCCATTATTATTACGATATTACTTCCGGTAATCGGCTATGTTATTAATTCATCAGATCCTTTTTTTGTAAATTATCATTTTCCCTGGTTGATTCTAGCTCCTTTATTAATCGCTCTTCGACATGGGCTTGCTTATGGGATAGTAGCTACTACAGTGCTTGTAGGAATAGTTGCGACGGGCTTTTTATTTGATTGGCAAGAGGTTCCTTTTTTTCCAAAAGAAATGATAGTTGGTTTATTGCTGGTCACAATAATTTCAGCTGAATTTCATGAAATTTGGATGCGGAAAATAAAATACTTAGAGAGCAAATATAATCATATTAACGCGAGAATGGATAAGTTTACTCGCGAATATCACCTTCTCAAAGGTTCACATCGTCAGCTAGAGTTACATGTAGCAAGTCAGGCAAAAAGTTTACGTTCTTTCTTGCATGATTTAGAGCGACATATTTTATCTTTAGAGAAAAATGAAGGTGAACCTCTAAAGGGTATCGGTGCAAGTATTCTTAAACTCTTTGGTGACTTTGCAAGTGTGCAAATAGCTGCAATATACGCGATAACAGATGATGAGCGAAAAGAAATTAATCCTGAGCCTGTGGCTTATTTAGGGCATGCACCACCTTTATTAATTTCAGATCCCTTAGTAAAAGAAGCCCTAAAAACAGGGCTTGTTGCGAGTATTAAATTAGAAAATGAAAATGCAATGGATACTCCTGAAACGCTTGTCGCTATTCCTTTAATTGACGTTTATCAGAAAATCTGGGGATTGGTTGTTGTGAATGAGATGCCGCTATTTGCATTGCAGGAAAGTACCATGGATTTATTTGCTGTACTAGGGGGAAGTATCGGTGATCTGGTAAAGCGGCGTGCAGAGGCCTATAGTTATATAGATGATAAAGGAAAAGATGTTGAACTTAAATTGCGACGTGTTTTAAATGAAATTAAACTTTTAAAGACATCTGCTATGTTGATTGGCGCAATTATCGATTCTGAAGAAGTACAAAATAAATATCTGACTAGATTTCAAGCTAATTTGCGAGGGGTCGATAAAATTTGGATTTTCAATGAAGAACAAAATTATAAAACTTATCTGATCCTGCTGCCTTATACGGATGAAAATGGTGCTAATGAGTTCTTAAACCGTATTGGATTATCAGAATTATTAGCTAAAAAAGTTTGCAATGAGTCCAATACTAAGGGCGCTGGTTACCATGACAGTGAAGTTAGTCTCAATATATGGAGCTTAAATAATAAAACTTCACTAAAAAAATTAGTATCAGAAATTTTTCAATTTTATAAGAAAAGAACGGCTTATTTTGATATTCAAAGATAAGAAATAAGAATGCGATTATTTCTAATTCTGTGTAATTTAATTCTACTTGTTCTAGCATTAGGATTAGAAATATACGGCTTTAAGTTAATTCTAAATGAATCTTTATCTGAACAAATTTTAATAACATCTCTTTTTCTTCATTTTATTGCGAGTATCATAGCTGCCTGTATTTTTCCAACAATAATGGCATCTAATCGAAAACAACCTCAGTTGAAGATCAATATTTTCTTTTTTGTGGTTGTTTTTTATTTGCCGGTGTTAGGATTAGTAGGATTAACCTTGGCAGTACCATTCATCATTCGTCATTCTCCTAAACCCAAAAAAACCAATTTTGCTATGAGCTTAAGTAAAATCAGGAATCTACCTGATATACCGGCGCAAGCTATAGATGATAATTTTGCAAACTTACATAGTTTGTATCGGTCCAGAAATCCTGATAAAAGACTTAAGGCGATATATGCTTCATTAAAAATAAAGGATCGGGATGCCATTCCACTTTTGCGTATGGCACTTAGTGATCCAGTTGATGATATCAGGTTGCTTGCTTACGCTTTATTGGACAGAAAAGAGCATGGGATCAGCGAACGAATTAAGCTTTCGAAGCAAAAACTTGAAAAAATAGAAAACTCAAGAAATAAACGCTTGTATCGTCAGATTGCAAATGACTATTGGGAATTAGCAAATCTTGGTCTAACTCAAGGGGAAGCACGAAATTATGTGCTTAATATGGCCTGCAAATATATTGAACTGGGTCTTAAATATTACCCCCAAGATGTGGGATTATGCTTCCAGTATGCACAAATCTTGCTGAAGCTGGGAAATTTTGAGCGTGCATATGAACAATTTAAAAAAGCTGAGAGTCTGGGAATGGAGCATAAAAAATTATTGATTTACTATGCAGAAATTGCTTTTCATAGACATCAATACTACAAGGTAAAGCAATTAATGGCAGAGATAGATTATCCAGCAGCTTATCCTCAATTAACATCGGTAGTACAATTTTGGCAGAAAAGAAACTAATACAAAAAAAACAAAAGCATGCAGATATCACTCTCTTGCTAGAGGGCACTTATCCTTTTATTAGGGGAGGAGTTTCAGGCTGGGTACACCAGTTAATAGAAGGACTTCCACAGTACACATTTGCACTGGTTTTTTTAGGATCAAAGGAAAAAGATTATACCGATCAGAAATATGCCGTACCTAGTAATGTAGTTCATCTGGAATGCCATTACTTGTGGGACCCTCTTTCATTCTCTAAGCCAAAAGCTTGTAACGGTAATGATGAGTATATTCAGAGCTCAAGCAAGCTCCACGATTGGTTTCGCAATCCTTGTTCAAGCTTCGATGAAGCACTAGTAAGTAAAATTTTGGTTTCTTTGGGACAACCGTCTGGCTTTACTGTGGAGGAGTTTTTTTATAGCGTAGCGGCATGGGAGCAGATCTGTAAGCAATATAATGAAAATAATGCAGACAATTCATTCATAGATTACATATGGGCAATTAAATCCATGCATGCTCCGTTATTTAAGATTGCCAACATTGCTCACCAATTTGCGCTTAGTACAGGAACATTTCATACTGTGTCTACAGGTTTTGCAGGTTTGTTAGGAGTATTATTGCATTATTTAACCCACCGACCGTTAATACTAACGGAACATGGTATTTACACAAAAGAAAGAAAAATAGATTTGCAGTCTCTTTTTATCAAGGAGCATCGTGATTTATTAAGTGATGCTTATCATATGGGAATGCAATATCAGGAACTATTATGGCTAAGATATTTTGAATCATTGGGACGGCTTATTTATAAAGCATCGAACCCTATTATTAGTCTTTATGAGAAAAATAGAGAACGGCAGATTACTGATGGCGCAGATCGCGACCGTACAAAGGTTATACCAAACGGAATGGAAATCGAGCGTTTTCTTACTCTACGCGCGCAACGACCAGAAAAAATTCCTCTCGTGATTGGATTGCTGGGAAGGATAGTACCTATAAAGGATATTAAAACTTTTATTCGGGCCATGCGTACGGTGGTTACTCAATTACCTGAAGCTGAAGGTTGGCTGATTGGTCCAGATGATGAAGATAAAGAGTACGCACAAGAATGTAGGGATTTAGTGCTGGAGCTGGAATTGGAAAAAAACGTACATTTTTTAGGATTCCAAAAAATAAGCGATGTGCTTCCTCGTCTAGGATTGTTGGTATTGTCATCAATCAGTGAAGCTTTTCCACTAGTATTACTTGAGGCCTATGCAAGCGGTTTACCAGTTGTGACAACTGATGTGGGTTGCTGCCGGGAAATCATCGAAGGCAGTAGCGACGAAGACCGTGCTTTGGGATGCGCGGGAATAGTAGTTCCCATCGCTAATCCAGAAGCCATTGCAGAAGCAATTATTACACTGCTGACCGATGAGAATCGGTGGTATTCAGCACAAAGAGCTGGCATTCAACGAGTTGAGAGCTATTATACGCAGTCTAGAATGTTAGACGGCTATAAAACAATTTATGATCAGGCATTGATACAATAATGGCAGGCATTGGGTTCAGACTACGTGAACTGATGAAGGCAGATACTCTATCTGGAGTACTGTTAGCGTATAGTTTCGCCGGAATTATTGGTTCTGGCCCATGGGTATTATCGATCGTTGGGATACTATTAATTGGTTTCATCAGCACAGATAGCTCCTCTGTCCCTTATTTTGTAGGACAGTTCCAGATATCTGTAACTTATCTGATGGCGATATCTTTAATTCTGACTGGTCCATTACAGTTAATCATCACGCGTTTTATTGCTGACAGGGTGTATGAAAAGCATGAGGAACTAGTTCTGCCAAACCTGATTGGTGCCATATGTCTTGTAATCACTGTAATCGGAACACTTGCAAGCTTGTGTTTAATTTATTTCTTTGCTGGTTCTGTATTGTATCGCTTATTAATGTTAAGTGGTTTGATTATTCTTTCTACTATTTGGATAGTAGTGATCATTTTATCGGGACTCAAGGCATATCGTGAAATTTTGTTAGCATTTCTGTTAGGTTATGGGATAACGGTATGGGCTTCTAAAGAATTGGGTAAGTTTGGACTGGAAGGCTTGCTTTCTGGGTTTGTTGTAGGACAAGGCATCTTATTATTTATGCTTATGGTTGTAGTTTTTAACTCCTATTCTAGTAATAAACTGATTGCTTTTGATTTTTTGCGACGAAACCAGATATTTCCAAGCTTGGCAATTACTGGCTTACTTTATAACGTAGCTATTTGGGCTGATAAGTTTATTTTCTGGTTCAATCCTCAAACAAGTACTTCGATCATTTTTCCTTTAAGAGGATCAGAGCTTTATGATCTTCCAATCTTTCTTGCTTATTTATCAATCATACCTGGGATGGCCGTATTTTTATTGCGAATAGAAACAGATTTTGTAGAAAAATATACAAAGTTTTATGGTGCTATTAATGGCGGTGCTTCCTTAAGGCTTATTTTAGAAATCTATGAAGAAATGGTTGCAACCATTCGAAGAGGATTTTTCGAAATCATTAAAGTGCAGGGAGTGACTATCGTTATCCTGTTGGCTTTAGGAGATAAATTACTAATATGGGTAGGGATATCACCTTTTTATAAAGTATTGTTAAATATTGATTTGATTGCGGTCGGAATACAAGTATTACTGCTGGCGGTTCTCAATTTATTGTTTTATTTTGATTATCGTAAAGATGCACTCTATCTCTGTTTTTTATTTCTAGCCTCAAATATTATATTGACGTTTCTGAGCCAATATCTGGGCCCTGTATTTTATGGTTATGGATTTGCCTTATCCGTTGCGTTAACAACAGTAGTTGGAATGGTCATCGTCTCAAAAAGACTTAACCTGTTAGTGTATGAGACATTTATGCTACATTATAAATCTGGAGATTAAAAAATTAATTATAAATACCATTAAAAGGTAAGTTTTTCGATTTTGCTGAAGGTCATCAGCTTAATGCTTATTTCGTGGGAAAGAGAAAAATGAAATTAGTCTTCTTGAACTATCGAGCAGTTGTATTGCTTAATCAAGCATGGTTTTATTGAGCATCTGCTTGCCCCTACAGGTAAACCAGAGTATCGCATTTTTCTATGGTCGGCCTGTTCCGGTGAATTTACTTTCACATTATCAGCAAGTGGTGGTGGAGCCAGAGAATATGGATAATCTGAATGATCTCCATGCTAAAGGAACAAACGTATTTGCCTATATAAGTATAGGAGAAATCCATCCGACACGCTCTTGGTATTCAGAAATTCCTAAATCCTGGATTCTGGGCAGTAATGAAAAATGGGGGAGTCGTATTATTGACTTAACCCAACAAGGGTGGCATGACTATCTCATTAATAAATATTTAAGCAAGCTGTGGAAAGAAGGATATCGCGGCTTTTTTCTGGATACCATGGATAGCTATCAAAGCGCTGTCCATGATGCTGATGGTCGATTGCTTCAGGAAAAAGCATTGGCAAGCCTCATTAGTCGTATTCATCAACATTTCCCAGGGGTTAAACTTATTTTTAACCGTGGGTTTGAGGTTTTACCGGAAGTGGGTCGATATGCTGTCGCGCTGGCTGCAGAATCACTATTCGAAGGCTGGGACCCAGCTAAACAAGAATATACCGAAGTTAAAGAAGCAGATCGTCACTGGTTGCTGGAGAAGCTCAGGCAGACACGAGATCAATATGGATTACAGATAATTGTTATCGATTATGTTGACCCAAAGCAGAGAGAATTGGCGCGAAAGACTGCTAAACGAATATCTTACTTAGGTTTTACACCTTGGGTGGCCACTCCAAGACTCGATATTCTTGGTGTCGGATTGTCGGAAATATTTCCCCGCATCATCATAAAATCAGAAATTAAAAATTAATTTAACCCATCTAAGAGGCAAGTTTCTCGGTTTTGCTGAAGGTAGTTGGCTTCGTGCTTATCTCATGGAAAAGAGAAAAATATGAAATTAATCTTCTTGAACTATCGAGCAGTTGTATTCCTTATTCATAGCATAATTTTATTAAGTATCTGCTTGCCCCTACAGGCAAACCAGAGTATCGCATTTTTCTATGGTCGGCCTGTTCCGGTGAATTTACTTTCACATTATCAGCAAGTGGTGGTGGAGCCAGAGAATATGGATAATCTGGATGATCTCCATGCTAAAGGAACAAACGTATTTGCCTATATAAGTATAGGAGAAATCCATCTGACGCGCTCTTGGTATTCAGAAATTCCTAAATCCTGGATTCTGGGCAGTAATGAAAAATGGGGGAGTCGTATTATTGACTTAACCCAACAAGGGTGGCATGACTATCTCATTAATAAATATTTAAGCAAGCTGTGGAAAGAAGGATATCGCGGCTTTTTTCTGGATACCATGGATAGCTATCAAAGCGCTGTCCATGATGCTGATGGTCGATTGCTTCAGGAAAAAGCATTGGCAAGCCTCATTAGTCGTATTCATCAACATTTCCCAGGGGTTAAACTTATTTTTAACCGTGGGTTTGAGGTTTTACCGGAAGTGGGTCGATATGCTGTCGCGCTGGCTGCAGAATCACTATTCGAAGGCTGGGACCCAGCTAAACAAGAATATACCGAAGTTAAAGAAGCAGATCATCACTGGTTGCTGGAGAAGCTCAGGCAGACACGAGATCAATATGGATTACAGATAATTGTTATCGATTATGTTGACCCAAAGCAGAGAGAATTGGCGCGAAAGACTGCTAAACGAATATCTGACTTGGGTTTTACCCCTTGGGTGGCCACTCCAAAACTCGATATTCTTGGTGTCGGATTGTCGGAAATATTTCCAAGACGAATTTTAGCGCTTTATGATGGGCAAGAGCATCCAGAAGGATTGCAGCGAACTGATGTGCATAAATTACTTGCCATGCCACTAGAATATATGGGTTATACAGTTGATTATTTAGATGTAAACAGTGGACTACCCACTCAATCACTGATAGGACAATATGCCGGGATTGTCACCTGGTTCAACAACGATACTTTACGAGGACCAATAAATTATAGAGATTGGCTATTAAGCCAAATAGATTCTGGCATAAAGGTTGCTATTCTGGGTAATCTAGGTTTTAAAGCTAATAATACTTTTTTGCAGCATTTGCAGGTCAAATTAAGTCAGTCAGCAATAAAAGAGCCGCTCAAAATTGAACGGAGCGATCAAATTATTGGTTATGAAGTGAAACCTCAGCCAAAAACACGCGGGTTCACCACCTGGCAAGCTTCAAGAAATATTGATACACATCTAAGTTTGATAGATCAAAATAAACAATCTTGGGTCGCTGTATTTACTGGACAGTGGGGTGGAGTTGCCTTCCATCCTTATGTAATTGAGACTGGCTATGAGGGACGTCAGCGGTGGATTATTGACCCATTTAAATTTTTAACCAAGGCTCTCGACCTACCAGAAATACCTGTTCCTGATGTCACCACTGAGAATGGCAGACGCTTATTACTGGTGCAAATTGATGGTGATGGATCCAGCAATAAAGCAGAGATACCGGGAACACCCTTAACAATAAAAGTGATTCAGGATTATTTCTTAAAAAAATATAAATTGCCATCGACGGTTTCTATAATTGAAGGAGAAGTATCAAACGGTAACTCTACAGATAGGCTTACTGAAATCGAGAAAGTGGCGCGAAACATTTTTGATCTAAATAATGTTGAGATCGCTAGCCATTCTTATAGTCATCCTTCAACATGGTTTCCAAAGAACAATATTGATGCGAGAGGTGATGATTTTAACTTTTCCATTCCTGATTATAAGTTTAGCTTGGAACGGGAAATCGCTGGGTCGGTAAATTATATTAATAAAAAGCTGGCGCCTGAGAAAAAGCAAGTTCGTGTTTTTTTCTGGACTGGTGATGCGCTGGCAGATAAAGAAGCTTTAACTCTGACGCATTCACTTGGGTTGGAGAATATGAATGGCGGTGGTGCGACTATAAGCAAAGATGAAAAAACCATGACACGTGTGCCCCCTCTGGGCTATGCAATTGGCGATCAATTTCAGGTATATGCTCCCATTGCAAGTGAGCATGTTTTTACGAACAGCTGGCAAGGCCCTTTTTACGGATTTAATCGAGTCATTGAAACTATGCAGCTTACCGATAGCCCGCTGCGCCTGAAACCATTGCATATCCATTATCACTTTTATTCGGGAAGTAAGATAGCATCTATCAATGCGCTTCAATCCGTTTATGACTGGAGCATTAAACAGGAACCAAGAGCTATTTGGGTGAGTGAGTATGCTCAGAAGGCAAATGAATTTCGGAGTATTACTTTGTCCCGCAGAATCGATGGTACTTGGGATATCAGAGGACTCAATAAATTACGTACTTTACGTTTGCCAGTATCGCTAGGATGGCCAGATTTGGAAAATTCTGAAGGAATAATCGGCGTTCGTGACATTAAGCAGGGGCGGTATGTGCATCTTTTACCTAATCATGGGCAAGCTCTATTGAATACAACATCTGAGCTTCCTTCTTCCACCTATCTATTACATAGCAACGGAGAGGTCGGAAAGTGGCAAAAGACTGCGGAAGGCGCTAATTTACATGTACATGCGCATATGCCGTTAGAATTAGTCATAGCATCTTCAAAACGTAAATGCTATATTAATTGGAGAGATGGAAAGCTTGATGGACAGCAACAGAACCGAAGCTGGAAATTTGTTTTCCCTATAACCAAGCTGGAGAATGCCTCGCTAGTTTGCCATTAAAAGGTCTTTTTGATGTGTTATTCCATTTTTAAATCAAAACTGATTTTGTTGGCTTCACCTTGCCGTATTCTTCTTCTGTCTGCGGCTCGTCTTCGCGCCATTTTTGATTGGGGAATGGAATTAGGCAGTGAGAAGGATTATCTTTAAATAAAAACTTAAATACAAGATGTTACAAATATTTCTGTAAGCTGGATCAATGGCAAATACAAAATATTTTTTATTCTAATTAATGCCATTCAGTGGAGTAGTATTGATTGGATGCAAGAGATCAATACTTAGCGAGAACATCAGGGATTTATATTGCTCTAACGGGATTTTGAAAAATTTGATGCTTACAGTCTGGAATCTTTTTAATGATTGTATGTATTAGTTTACTCTTTAGCTATTTTTTCAAAAAAAGCTGAAACTGCTCATTTTGGGGCAGTTTTTATTCAAGTAATTGGGATTTCTCACTTTTTAAACTTTACCTGTACACTTACGGCGGATATTTTGAGTATATACTCTTTATGAACATTATCATCCAGTGATGGCTTTTTCCATTTTTTGTACCCATAAAGCTTTTATGCGAAGCTCTTACACCTAGTGGTGTGCAATCCATGCTGAAATGTTGGTCATTGCTAAGGTTCTAACATGATAGCAGTTCCATGCTCCAGCAACAAAATGTCCAGCCATTTTGTTACTCAACATATGATTAAAATTCTGGGTAAAGATGGTTTGCTCGTAAACCGATTCGTCTATGTCCAGTCCAACACATACTGGTAAACAAACCCACTGATACAGAAAATTATATTCAATCTGCTCAACTAGTTGATGCCAAGTGCGAATTTTATCTATCATAGCCAAACTCTTAATAACCGTTCTTGTGGTATCGAAAGGTGGTTTTCTTTCGAGTTAATAATACGTGGATTCAAATTCGAAGTGCAACTTCTGAAGGCCGATTTGAATTTTGAATAAGAGATTCTGTCGAAGAATTTTACATTTTGATTAGTCAGTGTATTTAAAAAATCAATATTTTTAACTTTCTAGCATCATTTCTGCATTTATTTTCAGTTTGGCTTTAGCGAGCGTGGGTATTCTTATTCGCTGCTCGACCGATTAGTTCAGCCTGCTCAACTTGGTCGCTCATATTATGAGTATCCCCCTATTACAATATCATTTACACAAAGCATAAGACGCATCTGCTTCTTATACCGATGCATTAAATTTTGATTTTTAGTGCTTTCTTTTTACCTTGTTACTTCAAACTAACTTGGTATCCAGCGGACATCTTTTTGTACCAGATCGATAATATAATTTTCTTTCTTAAGCATGATAAATATATGTCGAAGAATTTTACATTCCATCCCAGTACTATGTTTGTATTCCTTTATAACATTATAATTTGGCATGAATTCTGCATTATATTAAGTGATGTTTATGCCTTTGTGATTTTTGGAGAGAATAAAAAATAATAAAGACTAGATAGATTATAAAAACTTCATAAAATGTTTATGTGGACTGAATTGTAAGTAAGAGAAGTCTACTCACAGAATTTTGTCGAAGAATTTTACACTTCGAGCCGGCGCTATATTTTTCAATATTCCCCTTTGTTTGTAACTACATGATTATTCATTGATTATATAATATGGCATGAATCATGCTCGCTACTTAATATAGTTTATTTTTATGATTTTGGAAGGTGATAATAATTACAGAAACTATATAGCTTGTAAAACTTCATAAGTTAGATTTTTTATGTGAGCAAAGTTGAGAGTGCGAGGAGAATGCTGATGAAAAAGAACTATGAAAAAGGAATTAATCTGCTTGTCTCAGTAGTAATGTGGTTAGCATTATTCATGATACCGCCTGCCTTTGCCGATAATGCTGTCAATTTGAAGGTATTGGTCATTTCAACAGGAGACGAAACCCAGGATCTGGGATTCAGCTACATCAAGCCTGTTCTTGATGAAATAGGCGTGCCCTATGACGTATTCAATGCTACCACACAGGATTTAACTGCCGATATGCTTGCTTCTTTGAATGGCGTAGCCTGCAGCTCCCTGGATGCGGGTTGTGTGGGTAGCTACAACGGCATTATCCTGACCATATCCGACTTGACTCCCAACTTTACACCGGCAGAGTGGGACATTCTGCACAATTACGAAAAGGACTTTAAAGTCCGTGAAGCCGTCTTATCGGGTTGGCCGGCTACCTACTCTGACCCCAATGCGCCGTTCGGCATTTACCTGGATTATGGTCTGGTGTTTTCATCCAGTGGAGCGAGCTATATCGGGCAGTGGTCAGTGCCTGCCACCTACCAAAAAGAAATATTTGAATCGGTAAATCAGGCAAATTTATTGCCGATTACCGATTTTGCCTTCGCCGCCGCCCCGCGAAATGATACTGTGGGTCCACGTGACGGCACTATCCCGAGTGTTATGCCACTGCTGCAGACCACCAATGGAGAAGCGCTGGTATCGATCGTTCAGTACCTGATGCCCAACCAGACAGCACCGGTGCGCGAGGTGATGATCTCGACCATCGCCAATGCTTCATTTCTCATTCATTCAAAAGTACTGGCTTACGAGTTTATCAACTGGGCAACTCAAGGGGTGTTTGTAGGGGCGCGTTACGTTTATATGGCCGCTCATTTGGACGATTTATTCATTGCGAATGAGCTGTGGGATCCCGACCTCAAGGAGTCTAACCCGTTGCAAACTTATCGCTTGACCAGCAGCGATATCAGCAATGCCATAAGCAAGCAGGCTGATTTTCGGGCTGCTCATCCAACGGCTGGCGCTTTCAAACTGGATTTTCCATTCAACGGATCCGGGGCAGTGGTTGATCCGGCCGCAACCCCTCTGGTTGCAAACCTGACGGAAGATCTGGTGGCAGCAGTGATCGCCAACAAAGATGCGTTTCGTTACATCAACCACACTTTTACGCATGCAGACATGGATAAAGCACCCGTGCCGGCGAATGCCCCATGTGATTATGAAACTTTCACTGGCGCAGCACCTATCGAGGCAGAAATTACCAAGAATCGGACGGTGTGGGGACTATTGGCTCTTCCTGAGCAAGCTGAAAACGACCGGGTTCTGCTTACGGGCAATCATTCAGGCCTCAACGATCGCAGGTGCACTGGTGAACCTTTGCTGCATCCGGAAATGGCTAATGTTCAGGATGACGATGTGGCGTTTGATCGAGGTGGCGCCAATCCGCTGTTGCTGCAAGCTGCTGCCAATACCAATGTGCAATATGTGGCTTCCGACGCCTCGCAGCGAGCACAAAACGTTGAGCAGTATATTGCTCAGTATGAGGATGGTAGTGCCACTGATCGTATTATGCTGCCGCGCTGGCCAACCAATGTGTTCGTGAATGTCATTAACCCGGATCAATTGGTGGGTGAATACAACTATATGTTTCACGATCGATTTATCAATGACGGTAAGGATCCTTGCACCATACCAGGGGCGATCTGCACTCCTCGGAATTATATAGAAATTCTCGCTGCTGAAGCCGACAACGCGGTACGACATATGCTGAGCTTTAATAAATGGCCTCATTTTTTCCATCAATCGAATGCGGCCAATTATGCATATGGCAATACGCTGATATTTGACTGGTTAGATGCTGTCTTCATAGCCTACGAGCAATTATTTAATTTACCGGTCTTGAATTTGCCCTATTGGCAGATTGGCGATAAAACAAAAAACAGGCTTGATGCTAAGACTGCGGTTATTCAAGCAAAGTGGGATCGAACTACTAATCAAGTCACTTTATCGGCAGACAAAGCGGTGAATCTAGAGGTCACGGGGATTGCCGGTGGGGATTTATATGGTGGTCAGTTTATCCAGGCAGTTGACGTAACTGCGACACCGGCAGTGTTCACAGTAGATCGCGCGCTGACGCAGTAAGCAATCGTTGCTTCGGTGATTTTATAGAAAAAGGTTAACCGTTAAGAGGATAATCAAATGAAACACTACATCCACTCATTGAGAACTGCCCTTGCTTTGCTGATTGTCACTATGGCTATGATGATAGGTACAGGGTTACCGATATCGGTCCATGCAGCCGAAGAACAAAAACCCGATAATCCCGGTAAATCTGAGGCGGCACCGGGACATAATAAGGATGAATCTGAAGAGCAAATAAATAAAATACGGAAAGAGGAAGAGCATAAATTAAAAAAAGGGAAGGGGATAAGAGAGGGGCGGGAACAGGGAGAGGAAAATTCTTTTTACCCTCAGCAGGCGAAATCACTGGCAGAGCGACTTAGAGAATCGGCAGCTATTGTCGCTCAACAAGGCGGCAATGCCCAACCGCTTCTTGATGCGGCTGCTTATTTTGACAAGGAAGGTCAGTAACCGCTTTTTGTTCAATGAGCAGCTTAAATTTTCATCCCTGAATGATCATTTAATATACTGATAATAAAATATGAAATAAGAGTGAATCATTAATTCGATCAGGAGAAAGGATCAAATAGCACCTGTTTTTCTGGTCGAATTAATTCAAAATATGCTCACCAAGATCTTTGAATTATATCAAACCAATCTGTTTGATACAGATATTCTTCTATATTGGGTTGTGCACATCCTCTGCTTCAACTATCTGCAGGATTTTCTCCAAGCATCCAGAGATAATTTCTTCTTGAGAAAATCAAAATTCATTGCATTTGCGCGCGGACAGAAACTTGAATCTGAAAGATAATATTCAATACCGAACACTGCTTTTCCCGCAGAGATGAATGGTATGAGCATAGTGCATTCGTCATATTGAAAACACTTTTCATTTACAGCAAAGTCAAAATGATTTACAAGATCCTTGATTTGTTCAACATCATTTTTCAAACTTACAGCTAATCCAAGATTATGAGCCGTATTAGCAATAGCGATGTTGTAAGCCAGCTGATCATTATAACTAAGAGGGAATCCCGTATTATTACTGTAACCGTCAACATTGTCAGGATCGACAGCATGACAACCTTTGTCGGCGGCCAACTTCATGCGTGCTTGCATGATGGGAATCAGAATATCTAATTGCCGGATATCTAACCATTTCTCGCCCGCCCAGCTATCAAGCTTTCGACCGAGAATCGATGCTGGAAATGCGTTAGCATCGGGACGCCAGTTTTCATAGCTGCCTGCGCTAAAATAACAAATGATATGCTTACCTTTTGATTGTAATTCCGAGATGACTTTTGCACTGATATCAAACAAGTCAATATTATAAACATCGACATTTAAGGAAGTATCGAGTGTGCCTGTATATTGAATTTGCCATTTTAATCCAGGAACTGGTTGCCAACGGCCTCTCCTGTTTCTAGTAGTTGTCCTTGGCATAGCAGTCGTGCCATCCGTAAACCCTGATATGGCCATGGTAGAATTTGATCCCGAGCTATTTATTTTGAAAGCAAAATAGTCGGGTTGATTTTTATCTACGCTACTTTTTGTTTTATAGCGCAAAGCCTCCTGCTGATTGTTGTCTATAAATTGACCGGCATCTTTTATTGATGAATTGATATCATTGCTCCTTAACCCGTTTTGAGCATTAAAGTTGTCTGCAATAGGTAACCATTTCTCGAAATTATTAAGTAGTTGAAATTCCTGGTGTTCTGTGGATTTTTCTGGACCACGATAATTCGCGTGAAATTTTAATTCCTGAATTGTAGGATTTGGAATGGAGGGCGCATTGAATTGAGAAATTCCTACATATCGCTTGTCAATTGGTTTAAATTCTACATGGCTATTCAAGTTATTGTCTGAACCTTGTTGGTCTTGAACAGTAAGAGCATTGAACGGTGGTGAAGAGGTTGAGCCTATATTGATTGAACGGGATAGGGAAATGAACTCGGTAAAATTGACATTGGCTGTAAGTAGCGCCGAGACCAATAACAGCTGAAGTGATCTTTTTATTTTTTTGGGTAAATAAATTTTAAAAGTGAACAATTTTACTGGTAAATATTTAATGTCTCTGTTTGACTACAAAAAGGTGTAAATTAATTAATATTTTGTTTTATCAATGTTATTTGTATGTATATAAAGTGATAATGCACCGAAATGGAATAATTTATTTAAGCTTTGAATAAAATTCTGTCGGAAAATTTTACATTTTGATTAAGCAGTATATTCAATAAATCGATATTTTTAATTCTCAAGCATTTTTTTGCTTTTTATTTTCAGCTTTCCACATGATTGAGCGACTCATCCTAATTTCTGAATTTCCAAACAGCACAAGAATCATGGAATGATGAAATTTTTAACTATTTATTCGCTAGCTGATGATAGACAAAAGCAGACGGGGAAGCAGAGTTTATACCTGATAAATGAGCATTTTGCGTTTTTTTTAACACTTCAGCGGTAGTATAGATAGTTTTTCCAACAACCTGTCAGTGAGTGCGGACATTTCTATTCACTGCCCGGCGGACGAGCTTAATCTGCTCAACTCGATCGCTCGCATTATGTACGTCCTATTACGGTAACACTTGCACAAACTGCTTGCGCTGCTCACGCCAATGCATTAATACTCGATTCTTGGCTCTTCTTTACCTCACCAATCCAAGCTCACTTAGTCTCCAAAACTCGATCTTTTTGTACGAAATCGAGAGTGTGATTTCTTTCTAAGCGCAGCAAAATTATGTCGCAGGATTTTACACTTCAATTCGGTGTTACGCTTTCTTTTGTCTATAACACGCTGATTATTCTGAATTTATATTGTTTGGCATAGATCATGCTTTGTAATTTAATACAGTTTATGCCCTTGTAATCTTCGAAGGTAATGAAGGGAATAAGAAATTGCAGAAAATAGGTGCTTTAACTTCATGAGATATTTATGTGAGCTGAGAGGAGAGTATTTATGATAAAGAATTGGAGATTAACAGGGGGGCTGCTTGCTACCGTGGCAATGTGGCTAGCATTAATGATAGCGCCGCCTGCCTTTGCCGATAATACGGTCAATTTGAAAGTATTAGTCATTTCAACAGGAGATGAAACCCAGGATCTGGGACTCAGCTACATCAAGCCTGTGCTGGATGAAATAGGCGTGCTCTATGACGTATTGAATGCTAACACCCAGGATTTAACTGCCGATATGCTCGCCTCTTTGAATGGCGTAGCCTGCAACTCCGTAGATGCGGGTTGTGTAGGTAGCTACAACGGCATTATCCTCACAATCTCCGATTTGACTCCCAACTTCACCCCGGCAGAGTGGGACATTCTGCACAATTATGAAAAGGACTTTAAGGTCCGTGAAGCCGTCTTATCGGGTTGGCCCGCCACTTACTTTGACCCCAATGCACCGTTCGGCATCTACCTGGATTATGGTCTGGTGTTTTCATCCAGTGGGGCCAGCTACAATACGCAGTGGTCAGTACCGGCTGCCTATCAAAAAGAGGTACTTGAATCGGTAAACCTGGCCAATCCGTTGCCGATCACCGACTTTGCCTTTGCCGCCACTCCCCGAAATGATGCTGTGGGTCCACGCGACGGCACTATCCCGAGCGTTATGCCACTGCTGCAAACCACCAATGGAGAGGCGCTGTTATCGATCGTACAATACAAGCTGCCCAACCAGACCACACCGTTGCGTGAAGTAATGATCTCGACCATTTCCCATGCTTCGTTTCTCATCCATTCAAAAGTACTGGCCTACGAGTTTATCAACTGGGCGACGCAAGGTGTGTTCGTGGGTGCACGTCGCGTGCATATGGCTGCTCATTTGGATGATTTGTTCTTAGCGAATACACTATATGATCCCAGCCTTAAAGCGGATAATCCGTTGCAAAGCTATCGCTTGAACAGTAGCGATATCAGCAATCTCGTGGAGAAGCAGGCTGCTTTTCGGGCTACTCATCCAACGGCTGGCGCTTTCAAACTGGATTTCCCATTCAATGGATCCGGGGCAGTGATTGATCCGGAAGCACCGGCACCGGTGGCGAACCTGACAGAAGATTTGGTGGCCGCAGTAATCGCCAACAAAGATGCGTTCCGTTACATCAACCACACTTTCACACATGCAGACATGGATAAACCACCCGTGCCAGCGAATGCCCCGTGTGATTATGAAACCTTTACTACCGTGGCGCCTATCCAGGCAGAAATTACCAAGAACCGGACGGTGTGGGGACTGTTGGGGCTGCCTGAGCAAGCGAATAACAACCGGGTCCTGCTAACGGGCAATCACGCTGGGCTGAAAGACCGCAAATGCACCGATGATCCTTTGCTGCACACAAATATGGCCAATGTTCAGGATGACGATGTAGCGTTTGATCAAGGTGGCGCCAATCCGCTATTCCTACGCGCCGCTGCCAATACCAATGTCCAATATATAGCTTCCGACTCCTCGCAGCGAGCACAGAACGTTGAGCAATATATTACTCAGTACGATGATGGCAAATCGACGGATCGCATTATGCTGCCGCGCTGGCCAACCAATGTGTTCGTGAATGTCATTAATCCGGATCAATTGGTTGATGAATACAACTATATGTTTCACGATCGGTTTGTCAATGCCGGCCAAGATCCTTGCTCGATACCCGGGGCAATCTGCACTCCCCGGAGTTATGCAGAAATTCTCGCAGCCGAAGCCGACAATGCGGTACGCCATATGCTGTCCTTTAATAAATGGCCTCATTTTTTTCATCAATCGAATGCAGCCAATTATGCAAATGGCAATACGCTGATATTTGATTGGTTAAACGCTGTCTTTGCAGCCTACGAGCGATTGTTTAAATTGCCAGTCTTGAATTTGCCATATTGGCAAATTGGCGATAAGACAAAACAGAGACTCGACGCGAAGACTGCGATTATTCAGGCGAAATGGAATCGGAGCACCAACCAAGTCGCCTTATCGGCAAACAAAGCTATCACTCTAGAGATGACGGGAATTACCGGTGGCGGAACATATGGCGGTCAATTTGTCCGTGCAGTTAACGTAACTACGACACCAACAGTATTCACGGTTAATCGGGGGCTGACGCAGTAAGCGACTGCTCCTTCGGTAATTTAATAGAAAAAGGTTAACCATTAAGAGGATAATCAAATGAAACATAACATTCACCCGTTGAGAACCGCTCATGTGCTGCTGATTGTCGCCGTGGCTATAGTGACAGGTACAGGAGCGCCAATATCAGCACATGCAGCTGCCGCAGGACAAGAACCCGATAATTCCTGGGAATCTGATGCAGCACCGAGACAAAAAAACTACAAAAAGCATCATGAAGATGAGTTTGAGTACCAGAGAAATAAAATACGGAAAGAGGAAGAGCATAAGTTAAAAAAAGGAAGGGGGATAAGAGATGGGCGGGAACAGGGAGAGAAAAATTCTTTTTACCCTCAGCAAGCGAAATCGCTGGCAGAGCGACTTAGAGAATCGGCAGCCATTGTTGCTCAACAAGGCGGCAATGCCCAACCGCTTCTTGATGCGGCTGCTTATTTTGACAAGGATGCGGAATAATCGCTTTTTTGTTTGATTGATAATTTAAATAGCCCCGGTAAGCCGGGGCAATGTGATAGCCATGCGGGCAGTAGCGGTGACAAAATTGAATTAACTGAAATGAATTTGCAAAAAATGTATTTAAATCATTAAGAGGGATATACAGTCGTGACTGATCTAAACATAGTTATTTTGGCTGCTGGAGTGGGTAAAAGAATGCAATCATCTCAGCCTAAAGTATTACATTTGCTGGCTGGGAAGCCCTTGTTAGGACATGTACTTGATGCTGCCAGAGCACTTTCACCTAAAAAAATCTGCGTAGTTTATGGGCATGGTGGTGAGATGGTGCAAAGTGCGATCAATGATAGTGAAATTAATTGGGTGCCACAGGAAGTTCAGCTAGGCACGGGCCATGCTTTGTTACAGGCTCTGCCTTATCTTGATAATGAGGGGGTAACGCTGGTATTGCTGGGTGATGTCCCTTTAATAAAAGTCGATACATTAGACAGGCTGATCTCAAAGGCAACCGAAAACAATTTTGTTCTGTTGACGGCAGAGCTGGATGCCCCATTTGGCTATGGCAGGATCGTCAAGAATCAAGAAACAGGTGCGATTCAAGCTATTGTCGAGGAAAAGGATGCCAGTGAATTTCAGCTCCAAATCCGGGAAGTTAATACAGGGATTATGGTATTGCCTAATTCATATTTACGTGAGTTTTTGCCTAAGCTGCAAAACAAAAATTCGCAAGGCGAGTATTACCTTACCGATGTTATTGAGATGGCTGTAAAGGCAGGTGTGAGGGTAGATGCTGCCCATCCAGCTCATAGCTGGGAGGTACTGGGAATTAACAGTAAATTGCATTTGGCCGAGCTTGAACGCATTTATCAACGTGATAATGCAAAAAATCTGTTAGAACGGGGTGTTATGATCACGGATCCTACCCGTATTGATGTACGTGGGCAGTTAGTCTGTGGCCGTAACGTTGAAATCGATATTAATTGTATTTTTGAAGGCAATGTGCAACTTGGTGATGACGTCAAAATTGGTGCTCATTGTATTTTACGAAATGTCACTGTCTACCCGGGATCAACAATTTTCCCGTTTAGTTTGATAGAAAACGCAGAGATAGGAAAAAACTGTCATGTAGGGCCCTATTCGCGCATCCGTCCCGGAACCAGGCTTTATGATGAAGCGCATGTTGGTAATTTTGTCGAGATAAAAAATAGCAAAATTGGCATGGGGAGCAAAGCAAATCACCTCAGTTACATAGGTGATGCAGTAATTGGTGCTAAGGTAAATATTGGGGCTGGAACAATCACCTGTAATTACGATGGTGCTCTTAAGCATCAGACTATTATTGAGGATGATGTTTTTGTCGGTTCAGATACGCAACTGGTAGCGCCCGTAAGAATAGCGCGAGGTTCTACTATCGGTGCAGGTTCTACAATTACCCGGGATACTCCTGAAGATCAGTTAACGTTGGCCCGTGCCAGGCAAGTGAGTATTAATGGTTGGAAACGTCCCAAAAAGAACAAAGCATAGTTCATGATTGTATTAAACAAAAATAAGCGTGAGAGGAGACATTATGTGCGGAATAGTGGGAGCCATTGCTAAAAACGACGTAGTACCTGTTTTGTTAGAAGGTTTATCGAAGCTGGAATATCGTGGTTATGATTCGGCAGGGATTGCTATTGCAAACGGAAAATTGCATAGATTACGTACTACCGGGCGCGTGAGTGAATTGAGCAAGCTTGCTCATCTCCAGAAAACACATGGATTCACCGGCATTGCTCATACACGCTGGGCGACCCATGGGGCTCCTAGCGAACGTAATGCACATCCCCATTTGTCAGGAGATGAAAGAAAAATAGCTGTCGTCCATAATGGTATTATTGAAAATCATGAAGCAATACGGAAACGTCTTGAATCTGAAGGATTCAAATTTTCTTCGGATACTGATACCGAAGTAATAGCACATCTTATTTCATTCAATCTCAAGACAACTCATGACCTGCTTGAATCCGTTTGCTCGTCTGTTGCAGAGTTGCAAGGCGCCTATGCGATTGCGGTAGTTGAAGAAACGCGACCTGATCATATTGTGGTTGCGCGGAACGGTGCGCCTCTATTATTGGGTTTGGGAACAGAAGGTAACTATGTTGCATCAGATGCGTCAGCCTTAGTTCAGGTAACGCGAAATATGGTTTATTTAGAGGAAGGAGATGTGGCTGAATTACATCAAGACGGCTACCGCATATTGAGCTGTGTCAAAGGTAAGAAAGGTAAAGAGGTGACTCGTCCTGTCCAAGAAAGTACTCTAACTCGCGATGCAGTAGAATTGGGTCCCTATGCGCACTTCATGCAAAAGGAAATATTCGAGCAACCCGTAGCGGTCGCTAATACATTGGAAATGGTATCAAATGCACAATCCATTTCTCCACAATTATTCGGCAGTAAAGCTGAGAAAATTTTTAGACAGACAAATGGTATTTTGATCCTGGCCTGCGGCACAAGCTATCATGCGGGTCTCGTTGCCAAATATTGGTTGGAGACCATAGCTGGCTTACAATGCAGTGTAGAAATCGCAAGCGAATACCGTTATCGGGATCCAATAGCAGATAAAAATACACTCGTGGTAGGGATTTCTCAATCGGGTGAAACGGCAGATACCCTGGCCGCAATCAGTTATGCTAAATCATTAGGGCATCAGTATAGTTTAGCAATTTGTAATGTTCCTGAAAGTGCATTGATTCGACAGACAGATCTGCGTTTTCTGACACGTGCGGGGCCTGAAATCGGCGTAGCTTCTACCAAGGCATTTACAACGCAATTAGCTGCATTGATGCTGTTGACTGTCACTCTAGCCAAACTTCGTAACAAGTTCTCTCACGAGTGTGAGCAGAAAATGTTGATGGCAATGCGGCGTTTGCCTACTGCTATCCAGCTTGCACTGCAAATTGAGCCGCAAGTGGTTCAATGGGCTGCCAATTTCTTTCAAAAACGCCATGCTTTATTCCTTGGAAGAGGAGTACATTATCCTATTGCTTTAGAAGGTGCGCTCAAACTCAAAGAAATCTCCTATATTCATGCAGAAGCTTATGCGGCTGGTGAGCTTAAACATGGTCCGCTTGCTCTGGTTGATAAGGAAATGCCTGTGATTGCCATTGCACCTAATGATGCATTATTGGAGAAGCTTAAATCCAATTTACAGGAAGTTCGCGCGCGGGGAGGAGAGCTATATGTTTTTGCCGATGCTGATTCCCAAATTCAGGAGAGCGAAGGCGTGCACATTATCCGATTAGCGGAGTATGCTGATATGCTAAGCCCTATTTTACATACTATTCCATTACAATTGCTAGCCTATCATGTCGCTCTGCAGAAAGGTACAGATGTAGACAAACCAAGAAATTTAGCAAAAGCTGTAACAGTCGAATAGCTTAAGTTTGGATTAGGAAGGTTCCTTTTATCTTAAGATAAAAGGAACCGGGAAAGGGAGTAACAGGAAGTGCAATTTTTGATTATCTCTTGTCCAGAACCAAGGGTATTTTCAATAAAGTAAGTATGGAATAGAATCTCTGTACTTACTTTATTATTTTAGTTATTTTAAACATAGATTAGCAGTAATTATTGCCATATTTTGGCAGTATTGAGCAATCATAGTCTTCTGCTGTATTCCCAAACGGCGACACATAAGCTCCGGCCGCTGATACGAAATTCAGAAGTATGTATGATTCTGCTTTTCGAAAATATCTTTTCATGCAAACCAATCCTGTTTAAACCATGATTACTTTATTCATAAAGTATGGGATGATAGGATTGGATACTTTTCATTAAGAAAGGACACTGATGGCAGGTCACAGCAAGTGGGCTAATATTAAACACAAGAAGGCCGCCCAGGATGCCAAGCGTGGTAAGATTTTCACGCGATTAATCAAGGAAATAACCATTGCAGCCCGGTTAGGAGGGGCTGATCCTGGGAGTAACCCTCGCTTACGGCTCGCTATTGATAAGGCATACGAACACAATATGCCTAAAGATAACATCGAGCGTGCTATCAAGCGTGGATATGGGGATCTGGAAGGGGTAAGTTATGAAGAAATTCGCTATGAAGGTTATGGAGTGGGGGGAGCTGCGATTATGGTAGATTGCATGACTGATAATCGGACACGGACTGTTGCCGATGTGCGTCATGCATTCACTAAATATGGTGGTAACCTGGGTACAGATGGTTCAGTTGCATTTCTATTTAAGCATTGTGGTCAATTGCTTTTCGCACCTGGGGCTGATGAAGATCGATTAATAGAAGCAGCATTGGAAGCGGGGGCTGAAGACGTTATCAATAATGAAGATAATAGTATAGAAGTCATTACTGCGCCGTATGAATTTATTGCAGTTAAAGCTGGTTTGGAAAAAGCTGGTTTTAAAGCTGACCTCGCTGAAGTCACTATGAAACCGATAAACGAGACTGTGCTGACAGGGGATGATGCAGTCAGAATGCAAAAACTGTTAGATGCATTAGAAAATATCGATGATGTACAGGAGGTTTATACTACTGCGGTCCTTGTTGAGTAATTGGGAGGGAAGGTGAGGAAATTCGTATTCTCGGTATAGATCCTGGTCTGCATATTACTGGCTTTGGGATAATCGATAAAATTGGCAGCAAATTGGTTTATGTGACCAGCGGTTGTATCAAAACATCTTCAGACAATAAGCTACCACCCCGTTTGAAATTGATTCTTGACGGGCTTAACCACATCATTCTGCGGCATGTTCCCGAACATGCCGCAATAGAACAAGTCTTTGTTAACATTAATCCAAAATCAACTTTATTACTTGGACAAGCACGTGGTGTGGCAATCTGTGCTGCTGTGCTTAATAATCTTGACGTATCTGAATATACGGCATTGCAGATCAAACAAGCAGTAGTGGGTAATGGGCATGCTAAAAAAGAGCAAGTCCAGGAGATGGTTGTAAGATTACTAAGACTGGAAGGAAAGCCCGGTGTCGATGCGTCTGATGCGCTTGCCTGTGCGATTTGTCATGCTCATGGTGGAGTGGGGACACTCGCGGGCATATATAGCCAATTAAAGAACGGAAGAATGTTGTGATAGGAAAAATCACAGGTGCATTGCTTGAAAAACGCCCCCCCTTAGTGGTAGTAGACGTGCAAGGAATTGGCTATGAAATCGATGTGCCGATGAGTACGTTCTACCATCTCCCTGCGATTGGAGAAGC
This sequence comes from Nitrosomonas communis, assembly GCF_001007935.1. NCBI lineage: Bacteria > Pseudomonadati > Pseudomonadota > Betaproteobacteria > Nitrosomonadales > Nitrosomonadaceae > Nitrosomonas > Nitrosomonas communis. The sequence continues at coordinate 321,259 of NZ_CP011451.1, read as the reverse complement.
TGTGACCCTTTATACCCAACTTATCGTTAGGGAAGATGCTCATTTATTATTTGGATTTGGTACTGAGGCCGAACGTTCTGTTTTCCGCCAGCTAATGAAAATCTCGGGTGTGGGTGCAAGAACTGCTTTGGCTCTATTGTCCGGATTAAGTGTAGCGGATATACATCATGTAGTATCCACCCAGGATTCTGTACGGCTTACCAGAATTCCAGGAATAGGGAAAAAAACTGCTGAACGTTTACTTTTAGAGTTGCGGGATAAACTTGATTTTGATACAAATCATTTTGATGCTGTAACCGTTTCTGCAAGAAGTGATAGTGACATACTGAATGCGTTGCGCTCGCTAGGCTATAATGACCGGGAAGTGGATTGGGCAGTCAAACAATTACCTAACAATATCACTGTTTCAGATGGCATTAAACAAGCCTTAAAGCTCCTTTCAAAAGAAAAGTAGTGCATTCATTTTCTGGATAGTCAAATGATTGAGACAGATCGAATTATTGCTGCAACATCATTTTCTTCTCAAGAAGAAGTATTAGAGCGAGCCTTACGTCCCAGGCAACTTGAGGAATATGTTGGTCAAGAAAAAATTCGAGAGCAGCTACAAATATTTATCGAGGCAGCACGACGACGGAAGGAGTCTTTAGATCACGTACTATTATTTGGCCCTCCGGGTTTAGGTAAAACGACGTTGGCGCATATTATTGCTAGAGAAATGGGTGTTAACTTGCGCCAAACATCAGGACCAGTATTGGAGAGGCGGGGTGATTTAGCTGCTTTGCTAACCAACCTTGAACCTAATGATGTATTGTTTATCGATGAAATTCACCGGCTCTCGGCGGTAGTGGAGGAGATTCTTTATCCTGCATTGGAAGATTATCAGCTTGATATCATGATTGGGGAAGGCCCAGCTGCTCGCTCAGTTAAAATTGATTTACCACCTTTTACCCTGGTAGGGGCGACAACTCGTGCAGGAATGCTAACCAATCCGCTGAGAGATCGTTTTGGTATTGTGTCACGGTTAGAGTTTTATACCACTGATGAGTTAAGTAAAATCGTAATGCGTTCAGCAGGGTTGCTGTATGTCAAAATCTCTTTTGAGGGGGCAAAGGAGATTGCATGTCGATCGCGTGGTACACCTCGTATTGCGAACCGGTTGTTACGAAGGGTTCGAGATTTTGCTGAAATCAAGGCCGAAGGATATATTACGCAACCCGTGGCAGATGCAGCACTAAAGATGCTTGATGTGGATGCGATAGGGCTTGATGTGTTAGATAGAAAGCTGTTATTGGCCGTTCTGGAAAAATTTGAAGGTGGCCCAGTAGGTATAGATAATCTTGCTGCGGCAATCAATGAAGAGCGTGACACAATTGAAGATGTTTTGGAGCCCTATTTAATTCAGCAAGGATTCTTGAAACGTACACCGCGCGGCCGTATGGCAACAACCATTACTTATCAGCATTTTAATATTATTCCTCCGAAAAATAGTTTAATGGATGAGTTATGGAGTGAATGTTGAAGTGTTAATAAAAAATTTTGTGAACAATAGGTCATAAATGAGCTTCGAGCATCAAACGCAATTTACTTTACCGGATCATATCTTCTCCCATCCAGTGCGCGTTTATTATCAGGACACTGATACAGGAGGAGTCGTTTATCATGCGAGTTATCTTAATTTTATGGAACGCGCCCGTTACGAATGGCTGCGAGAAATGGGATTTTCGGTTGATACATTAATCCGAGCGCACAAAACGGTTTTTATGGTGCGGTCACTTAATATCGAATATTTCAAGCCAGCGCTTCTTGATGATTTGCTGCATGTTACAGTTCAAGTAACAGAGACAGGTAGAAGCCGCATCACATTATTTCAACAAGTCTTGCGAGATCAGGTTATGTTAGTCAGTGCAATCATTCATGTGGTATGTGTCAGTATGGAAAATCTCAAGCCAGTGAGTATTCCCATGCCGCTTCGTCAAAAAATCAAGAAATAAATTATTATGAATACGAATGTAACTCAAGACTTATCGCTTTTTTACCTGGTTGGCAGCGCTAGCTTACCTGTACAACTGGTGATGCTGCTTTTATTGATTGCATCATTGGTATCATGGTGGTTTATTTTTCGTAAGATGTTTGCGATTAGATTAGCTATTAAACAAAGCGACGAGTTTGAGAATACTTTTTGGAGAGGGGTAGATCTTAACGCGCTTTACCACCGCGCAGCAGGTGCGCGTGACATGGCGGGAAGTATGGAGCGTATTTTTGAAGCAGGATTTCGTGAATTTACCAAGCATCAAGCCGGTATGGATATTGGTGCGATAATGGATAGTACCCGGGGTGCAATGCGTGCTGCCTATCAACGTGAAATGGACAGATTGGAATCCCATCTTTCTTTCTTAGCGACTGTGGGATCAGTAAGCCCTTATGTTGGTTTGTTTGGTACGGTCTGGGGTATTATGAATTCATTTCGTGAATTATCCAATTTAACCCAAGCGACCATTGCGCATGTTGCACCAGGTATTGCAGAAGCGCTAATAGCAACGGCAATGGGTTTGTTTGCAGCAATTCCAGCGGTTATTGCCTATAATCGTTATGCAAGTGATACCAGCCAATTAGCCACACGCTATGAGAGTTTTATGGAAGAACTATCTAATGTGTTGCAGCGACGAGCAGCAAAATTATAAGAGGATGATAGCCATCACATGATTAATCGTCGTACTAAACGTCGTCTAATGAACGAAATCAATGTTGTGCCGTATATTGATGTGATGCTGGTGTTATTGGTTATTTTCATGATCACAGCACCGCTTATTCATCCTGGCCAAATTGAACTTCCTCAAATCGGCAAATCTTCAACAGCCCCTGTTGAACCTTTGGAAGTGATTATTGCAGCCGATGGCAATTTGACATTACGTGATCGTAGTAAAATAGGAAGCGAGCAGAAAATGAGCCGTAGCGAACTTGTAAAGGCAATCAAAAATAGACAGGCACAGAATACTGAACAACCTGTCGTGATTGCAGCCGATAAAAATGTTCGCTATGAAGAAGTGATCAATGTCATGGATATATTACAACAAGAACAAGTTAATAAGGTTGGGCTGCTCACAAAACCCAGATAAGATCGCAAGTAACGATGAATGTGACAGCTTGGCGGGATGCTTCCTATACAGAACCTGGATTATTACGGGCTGCTGTACTAGCTTTGCTAGTACATATTATTTTTTTTGCATTTATGGTTTTTGGCTTAAGCTGGAAAAATGATCCACCTGAAACGATGATTGTTGACTTGTGGAGTGACTTGCCACAGCCGATTAAACCTGCGCCTGCTAGAGTAACACCACCGCGAACTGAACCTGTGCGGCAACCACTCATCAAAGCGAAACCTGAGCCAGTTAAAGAGACGCTGCCTAAATCTGAATCAGTCAAGGCAGATGTTCCGTCGCCATCCCCAAAACCGACTGCTGAGATCAAGGAAAAAACGGTAAAACCTCAGCCTATGAAGGAAGCTACAAAGCAGGCTGAGCCAGTTAAAGAGCCCTCTCCTAAACCTGAGCCAATCAAGGCAGATGCGCCGCCGCCGTCCCAAAAACCGGCTATTGAGATCAAGGAAAAAACGGTAAAACCTCAACCTACGAAGCAAGCCGCAAAGCAGCCTGAGCCAATTAAAGAAACTCCTAAACCTGAGTTAATCAAGGCAGATGCGTCATCGCCATCCCCAAAACCGGCTACTGAGATCAAGGAAAAAACGGTAAAGCCTCAGCCTATGAAGGAAGCCACAAAGCAACCTGAGCCAGTTAAAGAGATCCCTCCTAAGGCTGAACCAATCAAGGAGAAGATAACCCAATCAGAGGTTGCTAAGGAAATAACCAAAGAAACAACGAGAAGATCCGATCTGGAGAAAGATCAACAGCTTAAGGAACAGCAACAGGCTGAAGAAATCAAGCGGCAACAACAACGTGAGCAAGAGGCCGCTGCACAAAAAGCTGCCGCGGAGAAAACCAGACAAATGGATGAAATAGCTAGATATAAGGCAATGATTCAGGCAAAAATCAGAAGTCGTATTGTCATGCCGCCTAATTTGCCCGGCAATCCGGTTGTTGAGTACAGAGTGACGCTGTTACCGGGAGGGGAAGTATTGAACGTAGTGTTGCGCAGAACCAGTGGTTATGCCGCATTTGATGAAGCAGTAGAAAGAGCTATCTTTTTATCCACACCCTTACCTATACCGCCGGATGTAACGTTATTCAGAGAATTTCGTGATTTTAATCTTACCGTACATTATCGTGAATCGCTTTGATTTTTACAAAACGCAATTTTTTTGAGAGTTGCTGCTATGCAAAATTATTTACATCGTGCTTCCTTGTATGCACTTACTTTATTTTTATCGATGGTGTATGTACCGCTAAATGCAGCACTTAATATCGAAATATTTGGTGGTGGTGCAACTAGAATTCCTATTGCTATTGTTCCATTTTCTGCTGAATCCAGACTCCCGCAGAGTGTAACTACAATAGTAGCAGCTGATTTAGGGCGCACAGGTTTATTTAAGTTAGTAGATTCACTGGGTCATACACCTCATGAACCGGAAGAAATTGTGTATGCAGATTGGCAGAATCAAGGAGCAAGTGCGCTCGTGATAGGCAATACGGCAATGCTACCCGATGGGCGGATTGAGGTACGCTTTCGCTTGATGGATGTTGCCAAGCAGGTCCAGTTAACTGGATTTACCAGTACCGTTTCAGCCGATCAGCTAAGCGCTGTTGCCCATCGTATTGCTGACATCATTTATGAAGCATTGACAGGTGATATTGGAGTATTTAGTACTCGTATTGCTTATGTATTGAAGCAAGGTAATAAATATGCGCTGCAGGTGGCTGATTCTGATGGTCATAATGCACAATCAGTCATCGAATATACCGAGCCTATTATTTCTCCTGCTTGGTCACCTGATGGCAGCAAACTCGCCTATGTCTCATTTGAAAACAAAAAACCTGTGGTTTATGTGCAGGAATTGTTGACGCGCAATCGGAAAGCGGTCGCTAATTTTAAGGGAAGTAATAGCGCGCCAGCTTGGTCTCCAGATGGCAGTAAGCTAGCTGTCGTGTTGACCATGCAGGGTGGATCACAAATATTCTTGATTAATGCAGATGGAAGTGGGGCGCAAAGGCTTACCCAAAGTTCAGGAATTGATACGGAACCAAGTTTCTCACCCGATGGCCGATCGATTATTTTTACTTCAGATCGTGGTGGTAGTCCACAAATATACCGCGTGGCAATAACAGGAAATCAAGCTGGTACAGCTGAGCGACTAACATTTGAAGGAAGCTACAATGTAAGTCCGCGTTTTAGCCCAGATGGAAAAAGCTTTGCTTATATTCATCGTCATGATGGTAAGTTTAATGTTGCTGTACAGGATTTTGCTAGGCGACAAGTCCAAATATTAACCGATTCAAAATTTGATGAATCTCCTAGTTTCGCACCCAATGGCAAGATGATTTTATATGCTACTGAAATAGGAGGGCGTGGTATATTATCCGCCGTTTCGAGCGATGGACAAACAAAGCAGCGTCTGACTTCACAAGCTGGCGATATCAGAGAGCCAGTATGGGGTCCTTTGCTGAGATCGCAGCGTACAAGCAAATTTATTAATTAATTTTTAAGGTAAAGAATGAAAAAAATTTTGAGTGTGTTGATAATCTGTTTATTGTCAGCGTGCGCAAGCAAAACTACACAACCTACCAGTGAATTGGAAGACCGAACTATGGGTGGGGGTGGGATGGGTGCGGGGGCACAAGAAGGTATGAGAGCCGGTGGAGGTGGATTTGGCATGGATCCATTACGAGATCCTTCTAACATTCTTTCTCAGCGGAGTATCTATTTTGACTTTGATAACTATACAATAAAAAACGAATACAGAGATTTAGTGCTGGCGCATGCTAGGTACCTGCGGGATAACTCAAACTCTAAGGTATTAATACAAGGTAATACCGATGAACGTGGAAGCCGTGAGTATAATCTTGCACTTGGTCAGCGTCGGGCAGATAGCGTAAAAAATGCTATGTTGCTCTCGGGCGCTCGTGATCATCAAATTGAGTCAGTAAGCCTAGGTGAGGAAAAACCTCGTGCAGCAGGACGTGATGAATCTGCATGGACTGAGAATCGTCGAGCCGATATTCTTTATCAAGGGGAATACTAATGTTGGTACGTGCTTCCATACTATTGTTTTTGTTTAGTTATAATGTAAGCTTCGCGGGGCTATTTGATGATGCACATGCCCGTGAGCAGATAGAGGTTATGCAAAAACAAATGCAAGAGTTGGAGGCGCGTATTGTCAGCATGGAGGAAGCGCTTAAGAATCAGGCGGTATTGGAGCTTTATACTCAGATCGAAACATTTAAAATTGAGCTTGGGAAACTGCGTGGGCAAATTGAGATATTGCATGAAGAAAATAAGATTTTGAAGAAACAGCAGAAAGATTTTTATCTGGATTTGGATAACCGATTGAGACAAGTAGAGCCGACATCCCATGATGCTTCGATAGGGTTGGGTTCTCCACCAGAGACAACAGCTAAAACGGCTCCTTCTGCTACGCCAGAGGCCGAAACGAGCAGCGTAGTACAGTCTAAAGATCGGGCTACAGACCTATCAGAGCGCGATGCTTATAACGCAAGTTATAGCTTATTCAAAGAAGGTAATTATTCAGGAGCGATCACGCAATTTGAGAATTTTATTACGCGTTACCCTACCTCTAATTTAGCACCAGGAGCTGCCTACTGGATTGGAAATGCTTATTATGCATTACGTGATTTTAGTTCTGCCATCCGGGCACAGCAAAAAGTGATCGAGAATTATCCGAAAAGTGGAAAGGCGCCTGATGCCATGCTCAATATTGCAAGTAGCCAAATAGAAATGGCTGAGGTTGCTGCAGCCAAAACAACATTACAAAGCTTAGTCACAAAATATCCCAATAGTGACGCTGCTGATAAAGCTAGACGGCGTCTTGCTAACCTTAAATAAGATTTAACAATGAAAGAAGCAATTGTTAAAGCTGTCTCTAAAGACGTAATGCATTCCCTCTCTCTACTACGACAACATGCTACACAAAAACCCGAAGCAGAAGTATTGCGTGTAAGTGAGATATTTTATTCTATCCAAGGTGAAACCAGTCGCACTGGTCTACCAACCGTGTTTATCCGTTTGACTGGCTGTCCGCTACGGTGTGGATATTGTGATACGGAGTATGCATTTTCAGGGGGCGAGAATATGTCAATTGCTGATGTGCTGAATAAAGCTTCAAATTATGCCTCTCGTTATATTACAGTTACTGGAGGTGAGCCACTGGCGCAGAAAGCTTGTTCCACCCTGCTAAAAGTATTATGTGATACAGGTTATTCGGTATCGATTGAAACGAGCGGTGCGCTCGATATATCCAAACTGGATAAAAGGGTTTCCAAGATTATGGATATTAAAACACCCGGTTCGGGAGAAGTTGCAAAAAATCGTTGGTCCAATCTCGATTATTTAACTGACCAGGATGAATTGAAGTTTGTTTTATGTGATGAAGCAGATTATCGATGGGCAGTGGATGTATTTTACGAACGATGTCTCCATCAGATTTGTCCAGTATTATTTTCACCAGTGTATGGTCAACTCGATCCAGCCAAGCTTGCTGACTGGATATTAAAAGATCGCTTACCGGTTAGATTACAGCTTCAGCTGCATAAGATACTCTGGGGAGAGGTAGCAGGGCGGTGAAGATTCAGCATTTTTGAAAACTGTTCTTCCTTTAAATCAACATATGGTTTTATGAGAAAAGCAGTCGTACTTTTATCGGGGGGCCTGGATTCTGCGACGACGCTTGCTATGGCTTGCGATAAAGGATTTGCATGTTATGCCTTAAGTATTGATTATGGGCAACGTCATCAATCAGAGTTGGCTGCAGCGCGGAAGGTCGGCCAATCCATGGGTATAAAGATGCATCGAACTATTAGTATTGACTTGAGCGCATTGGGAGGATCTGCTCTTACTGACAGGTCTATTGCGGTGCCTACTGGAGGGACAACCACAGGTATTCCAGTTACTTATGTTCCTGCCAGAAATACGGTCATGCTCTCTTTAGCTTTAGCCTGGGCTGAAGTGCTCGGAAGTCACGATATATTTATTGGAGTGAATGCTATCGATTATTCTGGCTATCCAGATTGCCGACCTGATTACATTGAAGCCTTTGAGAAAATGTCCAATCTTGCTACCAAAACTGCCAGAGAGGGGAATAAGCTGATGCTGCATGCGCCACTTCTTAACCTTTCTAAGAAAGAAATTATTAGTTTAGGAAAAGAGCTAGGGGTTGATTAT